>CAADGU010000349.1 GCA_900696625.1 uncultured Chloroflexota bacterium
GGGGTGACGGCCGTGGCCAGCATCTCCGGCGTGATGCGATAATCGGGTGGGGTGAGGGGGATGGCCACGGGTACCGCCGTGGCCATAATGGCCGCCGGCCGAAAATTATCATGCGCCGGTTCAAAGATAAGCACCTCATCACCGGGATTCAACACAGCCATCATGGCAATCACAATGGCCTCGGTGACGCCACAGGTGACGGTAACGTGCCGGTCGGGGTGAACCGCCCAGCCTAACCGGTCGCTGTACAGTTCGGCCAGTTTTTGGCGCAGCGGCGGGTAGCCCCAGGTGATGGTGTATTGGTTCAGGCCATCGCGCACGGCCGTGACCGCTGCCTCGACAATCGCCTGTTCCGTGCCAAAATCAGGAAACCCCTGGCTGAGGTTAATGGCATTGTGCTGCAAGGCCAGCCGGGTCATATCTCGAATGACGGATTCACGAAATTGGGTCACACGAAGCGAAGTCTGCATCTCGATTACAAACTGGCAAACAAATCAATCAAATTCCCATCAGGATCAACCACCACCGCATACCGCTGCCCCCAAAAGGCATCCCAGGGTTCTTTGTGGCTCTGGTAGCCGGCGGCGGTGATGCGCGCATAGACCGCATCTACTTCGGCGGCGCTTTCGCATTTGAAGGCCAGCCCCAGGCGATGGCCGACAGGTTTAGGCCAGTCGTCATTGAAACTTTTGATGAGTTCCAGGGTGTCCCAGGCCAGGCGGAAGCCACCGGGGGTGACGAATTCGACGTGTGCTTCATTATCAGATGCAGCGGGAATCTCCAGGCCCAGCAGCCGGTAAAACCGGAGGGCGGCAGCCATGTCTTGCACAATAATGCTGACTAAATCAGGGGTGGTCATCGTTTTATTTTTCCTCCTGCATGGTTGTTGTGGTGGGTATGTGCGGTTGGTTGAATGTAACGCGGAGATGGTAGCACGGGTGTTCTATGCTGTCAAATAGCTGCATTTCCCTGTAAACTCCGAGTTTTCAGGGAAATGAACCCTAGATAGTGAGGGTGTGGCGGATGGCGTCTTGTTGACCGGTGGTTAGCCCCAGCGTGTGAAAGTAATTGGCAAAACTACCATAAGTGAATTGTAGATGGCAGAGCGTGTCGGTGATGGATTCGGGGCGTGATTGGAGGATTTGCTCGAATAGGGAAGCATCACGGCCGTGCTGCTGTGCTTGCTGGCGATATTGGTGCAGTATGGGTTGTAAATAGTCATAGCTGACGGCGTAGTCGGCGGCGATGGTTTTGAAGGGGACGCCTACCAGCCCCATGAGCAGGGCGATGAGCAGCCCGGTGCGGTCTTTGCCAATCTGGCAGTGAACGAGCAGTGGGTAGTGGCGGGGATTGGCAACGGCCGTTAATACCTGGTGGATGGTGGTGTGGCAGTTATCCAGCACGGCCGTATACAGGTGGGTCAGGCTGGCTGGCAATGTGCCTTGAGGAAAGAGGCTGCGCCAGCCGGCGTAAAAGGGGATGTTCAAATAGGTGATCTGTGGTGACCGGGCAAAAACATTGGGGTACAACGCCGCTTCTTTGGGATGGCGCAGGTCTAAAATGGTGCGGATGCCCAAATTAAGGAGGGATTGCTGGTCGTCAGGGGTCAGGGCGTGCAGGCTGTCGGCCCGGTAAAGGGTGTGGTGGCGGAGCAGACGGCCGTCGCCGGTCATGTAGCCTCCCATCTCGCGCACGTTGTAAGCGCCCTCAAGCATAATGCGATTACTGGCAAAAGTGGCTGTATGCAGTTTGTTACTACTCATATGCGTTTGCACCTGCTTCTGGTAAAATGCTGGCTGGTCAGGACTTTAGTACCATTACTCGATTGTGTCAAGCAATCTCATCCATCATTCAACCAGGGGATGTTTTGGACAGTATCAGCAGGTTTATGCAAACAGCCGAAGGCATAGGGGGCGTGTTCTTTTGGGCTGCCGTGGGGGCGGGTTGCGGCTATGGGTTTTGGCGGCTGTTTAAGTGGTTGAGCCGGGAGGGGGAAAATTCCCATTTTTCGTGCATGGAGCTAATGGGAGAGGTGATTTTGTTAGGTGTGTTTTTGCTGCCGGCGGCCACCATTGGCGCTTATCTTGGCAGCGTGTTAGACAATTTGTTGCCCATTCAGCAGGGGCTGAACTTTGTCTTTCTTCTGATGGGTTTGTTTGTGGGCATTTTCTTGTGGCGGCGCGCCAGCAGCCCGTGAGCGCCTAATTTCCCAGAAGTCCACTGAGCAAAGCGCCCAGGCCGAAGATGATCAAGAAAACAGGCCAGATGGCGCTCCAACTCCAGCTAAAAAAGAAGGTGCAGGCTACCAGGGTGAGAATGAGTCCCCAGGTGAAATTGTGGCGCGCCCGATGGGAGAAACGGCCGTCGCGCCGGTAAGTTTGGGTGGCATGAACCAGTTTGGACAAACCGGGAATCAGAATAAACAATGCCCACCAATTTTGCAGGCTGTAACCTAACACAGTAGTCAGCAAAAAGACGCCGCCAACGGTGATCAATATGACGCCGCCAAGCCAATTACCGTTTTCTTCCCGTTTGTGGGTAACGTGGTGGGCGTGAGGGGCGTGAGGGGCGTGAGGGGGGGCAAAATCAGTATCGGTGAAAGAAAAGTTTTCTTTTTCCGCCTCTTTCAAGGCTTCAATATCATCGCTCATCGTTGTTACTCCTGAAAATCCTGACGCTCTGGCCGCAGCCAGAAGCCGGATGTTATGGGCAGGTTAATAGACAACTGTTATTACGCAGGGAGTACCATTCAGTTGTAACGTTGGCTGGCCTGCCAACGGCCGTGTTCCACCATCATACAGGCATCTTGCACCACCAGCAGCCCGGCAGCGCGGGCTTTGGCGGCAGCTTCGTCATGCCGGATGCCCGATTGCAGCCAGATGGCTTTGGCGCCGATGGCCATAGCCTCATCTACAAACGGGGGTACATTTTCGCTGCGCTGGAAGATGAGTACCAGGTCTACCGGTTCGGGCACGGCCGTGAGCGTGGCGTATGCCTTTTCGCCCAACGCTTCCGTGAGATGGGGATTTACGGGGATAATGCGATACCCCTGCTTTTGTAAGTAGGCGGGCGCATAATACCCGGCGCGGGCCGGCCGGGCGGAAAGCCCAACGACGGCAATCGTTTTGGTCTCGGCTAAAATAAAGTCATAGCTTGATTCTGTCATCTTGAGAATGGATTATACCAGCCTGTCAGCGGGTAGGGGCAAGTTGGGTGCTACGGCCGTCAACGTCTGGGGTTTGACCGTTTGGCGTTGCTCCTTTATGATGAAGTAACGCAGATTTCGGCAGAGAATAACAGATGAATTTCCCACCTGCTGTTACCGCAGACCTCCCCTTACCGGCCGATGGCGGCGCCACATTGGACGCATTGGCGCGCCGGGCCGCCGAATTGGAAGTGGTGGCCCAGGTTAGCCTGGCTGTGACCACCATTCTCAACAGCGCCGAACTATTACAAACGGTGGTTGATCTAACCCAGGAACGCTTTGGGCTGCGGTTGGTGACGGTAGGGTTGTTAGGGGCTGACGGCCGTACCCTCCGCCTGGCTGCTGGTTCTGGCGAAATTGGGCGGCAGTTGGCAGTTACCAGACCAGCCATCACCCTGGATCAAACCCCCTCCCTGGTGGCCCAGGCTGCCCGCACCCGGCAAAGCGTGGTTGTTAATGACGTTACCAACCACCCTGATTATTGGGCACACCCCATGCTCACCTCTACCCGTTCCGAACTGGTGACGCCTATTGTACTGGGGGATCGGTTGTTAGGGACGCTGGATGTACAATCTGAGGAGCTAAACCGGTTTGGCCCTGACGATGTGCGCGTGTTCAATATCCTGGCTGCCCAGTTAGGCGTGGCCCTGGAAAACGCCTGGCGTTTTGAAGAGATGAACAAGTTCAGCGCCGAATTAGAAGAATCGCGCCACTTTCTCAATTCCATTTTTGAAAAAATCCCCACGCCTATCACGGTAAAAGAAGCAGCCAATTTGCGTTTGGTGCGTGTTAACAAAGCAAGCGAAAAATTGATAGGCTGGAAGGCAGAGGAAGTGGTGGGCAAGAGCAATTACGACCTTTTTCCACGCGAACAGGCCGATCTCTTCGCGGCTACAGACCGCGAACTGCTCTCAACCGGGCGCATGGTTGAAGTGCCCGAACAACACATCCAGACAGCCGGTGGTGATCTTCGCCTCATTCACATCCGCAAAGTACCCATCACCGACCGTTACGGAAAGATAAAATACATATTGGGCATCTCCGAAGACATTACCGAGCGCAAACAATTAGAGCAAACCATCCAGGCTTCCTGGGAGCGACGGGGCCGCCAGGTGCAGGTTAGCACGGAAGTGGCGCAAGAGATTGCCGCCGCGCCGGCTCTGGAGGAGTTGTTTTGGCGGGTGGTAGACTTGATACAGGCGCGGTTTGGGTATTACTACGTGCAGGTTTACACGTTGGAGGAAGATGAACTGCGGCTGCAAGCAGGTAGTGGTGAGGTAGGGCGGCGGTTGAAGAAGATGGGGCATAAGATTATGGTGAACAACTCCTTGAGCATTATCGCCCAGGCGGCGCAGACGGCCGTACCCGTCCTGGTCCCCGATGTCACCCAAGAAGCGAAGTGGCTGCCCAACATCTGGCTGCCAGACACCCGCTGCGAATTGGCCGTACCCATCCAATTGCAACAAAAGGTGTTGGGTGTGTTGGATGTGCAGCACCACACGGCCAGTGGGTTGACCCCTGAAGATCAACTGCTGTTGGTAGGTTTGTGCGGCCAGATCGCCATTGCCCTGGATTATCGCCGGGTGGATGTCCGCCGCCAGCAGGTTGAAAATCAGCTTAAAAAATCGCTGGTGGAACTGGAAATAAACAACCGGGAGCTGCAAGAATTTGCCTATATTGCTTCGCACGATTTGCAGGAGCCGCTGCGCAAAATTCAGGCATTTAGTGATCGGTTGCAGGCATTGTATGGTGATGTTATTGACGAACGGGGGCAAAATTATCTGCATCGCTTACGGCAGGCGGCTGCTTTTACTCAGTGGCTCATCACCGACTATCTGACCTTTTCCCGCATATCGGCCATGTCGCAAGTGTATGTGAACACGGATTTAACGGCCGTCATCCACTCTGTCATGGACGATTTTGAAGCTTCCATCCTGGAGAGTGAGGCCATCATTCACATCGCCGACCTGCCGGTGATTGAAGCGGAATTGTCACAGATGCATCTGCTCTTTCGCCACCTGATAGGCAATGCGCTGAAGTTTCGGCGCCCGGATATGCCGCTCCAGATTCGCATTTCCGGTGAAATTCAGCCTGAATGGGATGTCTGCCAGATTACGGTGGCGGATAATGGGATTGGGTTTGAGCAGCACCACGCCGAGCGTATTTTCCGCGTGTTTCAACGGCTGCACGGCCGTGACGTTTACGAAGGTACCGGCATGGGGCTGGCCATTTGCCGTAAGGTGGTGGAACGGCATCACGGCCGTATTCAAGCCAGCAGCGCCCCCGGACATGGCGCTACCTTCACCATCACCCTGCCCCTGCGCCAGCCGGTGGGGGATGATGGCGCAAGGGGTACACGGGAACCCCTGAACAGTTAAACACTTTAGCGATATACTCCCGTCTGTAACATCCACTGTCCTGCGCTTGACTAAAGAAGGATGACAAAACATGGAAACGATAGAGTTAGTTAGCCAATTACACGCCGACGACACGGCCGTTGCCCAAACCCTGAGCCAACTGGAACAAGACCAGATCATGCCCCGCATCTGGCAGCACGACCATACCGTCTGGCGGCCCGACCCCACCGAAATTAGCAACCGCCTGGGCTGGCTGCACCTGCCACAAACCATGCAGCCCGAAATGGAGGCGATCCATACTTTTGCTGCCAGCATTCACGCCGCCGGTTATACCCATGTGCTTCTGTTGGGCATGGGTGGTTCCAGCCTGGCCCCGGAACTGTTTGCTAAAACCTTTAGCGCCGCTCATGGTTTACAACTGGCGGTAGTGGATACCACCGACCCTGATGCCATCTCAGCCCTGGCGCAATCGGCGCCCTTAGCCCAGACACTCTTCATTGTGGCTACCAAGTCCGGCGGTACGGTGGAAACGTTGTCTGCTTTCAAATACTTTTACAATTTGCTGGCCGATGGGGTGGTTGCCAATCCCGGCGAACATTTTGTGGCCATTACCGACCCCGGCAGCAGCCTGCAAAAGTTGGCAGCGCAATACCATTTCCGCGCCACTTTCCTGAATGATCCCCACATTGGCGGACGTTATTCGGCGCTGTCCCATTTTGGGCTGGTCCCGGCGGCGTTAGTGGGGGTGGATATTGGCCGGCTGTTAGCCCGTGCCGCCGCCGCGGCCCATGCCCCGGAGGCGGCCCGGTTGGGGGCTATCATGGGTACGTTGGCGCGGCACGGCCGTGACAAACTCACCCTCATCACGTCCCCAGAAATAGCCAGCTTTGGCGACTGGGTGGAGCAGTTGGTGGCTGAAAGCACAGGCAAAGAAGGGCAGGGCATCTTGCCGGTGGTGGGTGAGGCGTTGGGCAAACCGGATGTGTATGGGCAAGATCGCCTCTTTATTTACCTGCACCTGCCACACAGCACCGCCGCCGCAACCCAACTGGCTGCCTTAGAGCGGGCCGGGCATCCCGTTGTGCGCATTAGGCTGGGCGATGTGTATGACCTGGGCGGGCAGTTTATGTGGTGGGAAGTGGCCACGGCCGTTGCCGGGCACATCCTGAACATTCAACCCTTTGACCAGCCCAACGTCGAGTCGGCCAAAGTGCTGGCCCGCCGTATGGTTGCTGCCTACCACGAAACCGGGCAACTGCCAGCGGGCCAGGTGGCGCCTCTGGATGCCGCCGCCCTGCATACTTTTCTGGCTCAAGCGCAGCCCGGCGACTACGTGGCCCTGCAAGCCTTTGTGCCGCCTACACCCGCCGCCGACGCTGCTATGCAATCGCTACGCCAGGCCATTCGTGACCGTTATAAGGTGGCAACGACCGCCGGGTATGGGCCGCGTTTCCTGCACTCCACCGGCCAACTGCACAAAGGTGACCGGGGCAATGGCCTCTTCATCCAATTCACCGCTGATCCGGTGCAAGATGTGGCCGTGCCGGATGAAGCCGGTAAACCGGATTCCAGCATGACCTTTGGCGTTTTAATCAAATCGCAGGCACTGGGTGATGGCGATGCCCTGCTGGCCGAGGGTCGCCGTTTTATTCGTTTTCATCTGGGCACGGCCGTGCCGGATGGAATGAATCACTTGATGAGATGAATAAGTGAGCGGGTGAGCGGGTGAAGGGGTGAGCAGGTGATAATCTCCAATCTCCCAATCTCCCAATCTCCAATTTCCAATCACCCATGAATACAACCACCACCACCATTTTAATTTTTGGCGCATCAGGGGATCTGACACGGCGCAAGTTAATTCCGGCGCTGTTTAACTCTTACCGCAAAGGGCGGCTGCCGGAGAACTTTCACATTGTGGGGTTTGCACGACGGCCGTGGGACGATGACGAGTTCCGCGAGTTGCTGCACGAAGGGATGTTGGAGTTTGCCCCGGAAGCGTTTACCGCTGAAAAATGGTCTGAATTTGCGCCCCACATCACCTATTTCCAGGGCAACCTGGACACGCCTGCCGACTACGATCACCTGCCCACTTATCTGGCAGATTTAGAGAATGGCCCGGTCAACCGGCTGTATTACCTGGCCACCGCCCCCGAATTTTTTGTGCCCATTGTGAAAAATCTGGGGGCTACCGCTATGGCGGACGAGGTAGATGGCTGGCGGCGGCTGGTGGTGGAAAAACCATTTGGACATGATCTGCAATCGGCGCAGGCGCTCAACCAGGCCATTCATGCGGTTTTTGCCGAGCCGCAGGTGTATCGTATTGACCATTACCTGGGCAAAGAAACGGCGCAAAATATCCTCTATTTTCGTTTTGCCAATACCATTTTTGAGCCGGTGTGGAACCGTAATTATGTGGACAATGTGCAAATTACAGTGACGGAAAGTGTGGATGTGGGGCGGCGGGCGGGGTATTATGATCAGGCCGGGGTGGTGCGGGACATGTTCCAAAACCACCTGCTGCAGCTGCTGTCTCTGATTGCCATGGAGCCACCCACGTCGTTTGCCGCTGACGCCGTGCGGAATGAGAAGGCGAAGTTGTTGCAGGCGATACGGCCGTTGCCACTCAGCGACACCGTCCGTGCCCAATATGAAGGTTATCTCCAGGCTGATGGGGTAGCGCCAGGGTCACAGACGCCCACCTATGCGGCCCTCAAACTGTATGTGGACAACTGGCGTTGGCAGGGTGTGCCTTTTTATCTGCGCTCTGGTAAGGCATTGGCCCGCAAAAATACAGAATTGGTCATTGTGTTTCAAAAGCCGCCCCACCTGATGTTTGACGCCATTGCCGACGCCGACTTTTCCTCCAATGTTCTCTCCATTTGCATCCAGCCAGATGAAGGGATTCATTTGCGTTTTGAGGCCAAAGCGCCCGATTCCACCCGCACCGATTCGGTGGATATGGAATTTCATTATCGGTCGGCGTTTAAGGGGAATTCGCTGCCCGATGCTTATGAGCGGCTGCTGCTGGACGCGCTGCGGGGTGATGCCTCGCTTTATACCCGCAGCGACAGTATTGAGGCGGCCTGGCGGCTGATGGACCCGGTGATTCAGGGGTGGGAGCAAGACCCGCAGTCGCCGCCCATGGTGGCCTACCAAACTGGGAGTTGGGGGCCGGCCGAGGCAGAACAGTTGTTACAGCATGACGGCCGTGCCTGGGTGCTGGGCTGCATGGAACACGCCGAATAGTTTGCATCGTTACGGCCGTTTGTTACAATTCCACCACTTGCCCCTTGCGTAGCAAAACGATCAAAACCGCAAGCAGTCACTTAGCCGAAGCATTGCCCGCCAGGTTGATCTTCTCAGGCGACTGCACCGGTTCCAGGAGGTGATGTTATCGTTTGAGTGGTAAAGTCTGGTCGTGTCATTCGTTCACTTGGATTGCTAAATTATTACCCAACCAGGGAGAAGTAGGCCAGCGTGCGGTTGATCGGGCGCGGTTTTATCATTGGGCAATGGCGGGGTATGGGCGTTCCAACCGGTCATGCGGCTCACCGCAACTCCCCAATATGGAGAGATGAAAATGAACGAGCAACTAACAGTTAACAGGAAGGCGACAGTCAACTGGCCGCGTTATCTTCTGCTGGCCGCTTTGGTCGGTAGTGTGATGGGGGTGATCTTTTTGGCGTTGACGGCCGTGTCCCAACCTCAGGCCACAGTAGCGCAGGGCGGCGGCATTATCTGTGGTGTCAAATTCAATGACCTGGATGGTGATGGTGTGTGGAATCAATCTGTCGAACCTACCATGCCGGGTTGGACGATCCAACTCGTCGTCGGTGGTGGGTTTGTAACTGCCACCACCGATGCAACCGGTCACTACTGTTTTGATAATCTGGCTGATGGCGATTATACCGTTCAAGAGGTCAACCAGCCCGAATGGACGCAAACCTTCCCGCCAGACGACCCGGCCGGCGGCCCCGGTGTACACACGGTCCAAATCGATATCCAGAACGGTCAGGGGGGGGGGGATCAGTTTCATTTTGGTAACACCCAGGGTGGGAGACCAGGAGGTATTTCTGGGGCCAAGTTTTATGATGCTAACAGTAACGGTATTTGGGACATCTATGAACACGGGTTACCGGGTTGGGTGATTGAGTTGGAAGGCGTTACGACCACGCTCACGACTACTACGGATGCCGGTGGAGGTTACTTCTTTATGAACATTCCCACCGGCACTTACACCATTACCGAACAGTTGCAGCCTGGTTGGGTGCAAACATTCCCCGTATCTCCCAGCCATCATGTGGTCAATTATGTTCCCTCACAGGCCATTATGCACCTGGATTTTGGCAACGATGCACCACCGGGACAGATTCACGGCCAGAAATTCCATGATCAAGATGGTGATCGTGTCAAAGATGGTGGTGAACCAGGGTTGCAAGGATGGACAATCCAGATACAGGGTAATGGCTTCTTTAGCTCCACGCTTACCGATGCACAAGGCAATTACGGGTTTATGGGTTTGGCGCCGGGTAACTATAGCGTCACCGAGTTGCAGCCACCGCCAGTCTGGGTTTGGCCACAGATGATTCAGTGGGTACAGACTGCGCCGATCAGCGGTTCACATCAGATTCCATTGGCGTCGGGTCAGGATGTTCAGAACGCTGATTTTGGTAACTGGCAGAATGGTAAAAATGATTTTTGCATGATCCCCTGGGACAACCACTTCCTGAATACGTCGGAGTTGGATACACAAATTTACATCTTTAATGCTTCCAATGACCCACAGAAGGCGTATACGGTGCAGTTGGTTGGCTCGACGGTATTTACCGTTGTGACATCGCTACCCATCACGCTCAATCCGTATCAATATGGCGTGGTCAACATCAAAGTGGCTTATCCCGGCACGTTTACGCAGCCTTCCCAGAATATGCAATTCACGGCCGTTGTGACCAACCAATCTACCAATACCACCTTTACCTGCCATGCCGCGTTGTGGTCTTATTCGCCGCAATGGTGGACCTTCCCGAATGTTAATTCTGGGCTGGCGGGAGGTATTCCCTTTGGCTTTACCCAGAATATTAGCTTTACGGTGCAAAACAATGGGCCTGGTGGTGGGCTGCATTTGCCGGCCGGTGGCGGTGACGCCACTTACAAAATCTGGGCGATGACACGCGGCATGACGGATACGGCCGCTGTCAGTCTGAATGGCTTGCCACCTGGCGCCGCCATAACCGGGACTATCTCCAATACGGCGGGTCTGACCGATATTCCGGTGAGTATTCGCTATACGGAGTTTATACTGCTGGGGCCAACGGACATCATTTTTGAACTGGATGTGACGGGGGATGGTCAGGCAGATATGGTGACATCTTATCTGGCGTATATTGAACCGCCACGTTTGTATTTGCCGGTGATCGTCAAACCGTAAGCTGGTAATCGGTAATCGGTGGTCGTTCCAACGGCCACCGATTACCGTTCACCGATTACCGATAACCGACTGCCCGGTGTGGCATTGCAAAATGTAGAGTTTATAGCGGGGGCCGGCGGGGGTGTTTTCCAACAAGAGAGTGAATTCTAATTCTACCGGTTTGTCGTAAATGATTTGCAGCCGGTTCAGGGCATGGCGCATCAGTTTGATGAACCGGGCATCCTGCGTGAGCATGTTGAAGGTAATGGCGGCGGCGGGGCCATGGGGTGTGGGCACGGCCGTGACCACATAATCCGGCACACTTTCCATATCATCCAACACGGCCGTGACCGGGATAATTTCAAACTGGTTGGTTTCCAGATTAATCACTTTGATCACTTGTTGGTTGGCTTGTACCAGATTGCTTTCAGGCTCCGTGGCTGGTTGGTGTGAACGGCCGAGGGCGATGAGGCATGATTGCTGGCTAAACTCTTCACCGATGATACGGTCGGCAAAACCCCATACCAGCCGCAGGCAGCCATCCTCTTTGCGCGCTTCCGTTTCCTGGTGGAAGGGGTTTTCGCTCCAGCCGGTACCGACGATGGTGGGGAAAAAGTAACGGCCGTGTCGCTCGCCCACCAATGGCTGAATCATAATCGCCATCCGTTCATCATAATCAATCAGCCCATATTTTTCCCGTTCGCGCATGGCGTTGGGGTCAAAGGTGCTGGCATAAATGCGGCGAATGGCGTTGAGCAAATCGGCCAGATTTTCTGCCGGTGTCCCCTGGTTGGGGCAAAAGACGGTGGCATATTTACCGGCAAAGGCGTAATCCAGGTGGTCTTCCAGCAAGGATGAAGAGCGGACAATGAAGGGACGGCCGTGAAACTGCACCAGCACCTCCCGCAAATGTTCCACCAAAAAGTCCGGCAGTTTACCGGCCATACAGGCGGCAACAATTTGGGGATATTGCACCTGCCGTTCCTGGTCGGGCAAATACTTTTGGTTCACAAACCGTTCCAACTTGTTCAGGTACAAGAACTCATAAATCAGCTCAGAGCCGATGAAAAACGTATCAGGCACATGCACAAACGGGTGCAAATCTGGCCCTAACCCTTCCCGATTAAGCTGCAAAATTTTCCAGGCCAATACCATGCCGCTGGCCTTGCCGCCAATTTTGCCGCGCCCAATGAGCCGTTCATAGACCCAGCGCAGATCACGGATGGCGAAGACGTTTTTAGCCACAGCAATAAAAGGAAGCTGGTCACTCATCAGCCGTTTGATCAGCACCACCTTGATCTCTTCCAGGTGGTGTTTGATTTTTTCTTGCTGCGGTGGCGGCAGGGCATCGTAAATGTCACCCTGTTGGAAGAGCAGCGGCCAGGGCGCAACTTCGGGATTAAAGGTCAATTCCATCTTGCCGGGGGAAACGTGCTGGTTGCGCAGGATGTCTTCTACAATTTGTTGCAGCAAGGAGATGCCCAGATTATTGGCAAATAACGCATCGGTGTGAAAATCGCGGATGGCTTCCAGGCGGCGCTGCCAGGTGCTTTCATCTTCCTGAGAAAGTGGGTCATTTAAGCCTTCGCGCCGCTGCGACTCGGTAGCCAGATGTTTTATCTCTTGCTCGAAATCAGTTTTGGCGATGATGCCGCGCTGGAATAATTCTTCGCGCATTCGCAGGCGAATACGGTCACACAAAATGGGGTACTGCGCCAGTTTGACGTACACGTCAATGGCGGGGGTTGTGCTGCGTAAAGGGGCGGTGGGCATAGTCTGGGAAGAGATTGGGCGATTGAGAGATTTAATCTCTCAATCGCTCAATCTCCTTTCTTTGAACAGCATTCAACAAATCTTTGGTAATAGCGGCAATGTCGGCCACGGCCGTACTAAATGCCGCTTCATTGGCCTTTGATGGTTTCTGGTAGCCGGTCACTTTGCGTACAAATTGCAGCGCGGCAGCCTGACACTCCTCATCGGTAGCCGAACGCTCCGGCTGGCGCAGTTGTTTGATATTGCGACACATGGTTTTCTCCTGGTAAGGTAAAGTAAAAGAGGCTGCCCTGGCCGGGTGTGCTTTCTACACCCACTTCACCGCCCAGCTTTTCGATGATGCGATAGGCAATGGAAAGCCCCAGGCCATGACTGTCGTTTCGGCTTTTGTCCAGGCGAGTAAATTCTTTGAACAGCAGGCGCACTTGCTCTGGGGGGATGCCCGGCCCATTATCACGCACCCAAAAACGCACATGATTGTCATTCTGGTAGGCCGCGCCACATTCCAGCCGGGGCGGTTGACCGCCATATTTCAGGCCATTGCTCAGGTAGTTCAGCCATACTTCTTCTACCCAGGGCGCGTAGCCAACGGCCGTCGGCCATTCGGTTGGGTAGCTAATCTGGCCGCCGCTTTGCTGAATGAGACCGGCTAATTGGGCTTCGGCATGGGCCACCAGTTCGGACATATTGAGTACGGCCGTTTCCACTTCCTGGCTGCGCACCTGAGACAGCAGCAGCAGTTCCCGGATGATGGAGTCCATTTTCTGGCTAGACATTTCAATGTGCCCCACCATCTCCAACGCCTTGGGGGATGCGGTCCCGTTGAGCTGCCTTTTTAACACCCCGGCATAGCCACGAATGGTAAACAACGGCCCCTTCAAATCATGGGCCACCATGTGGGCATACGCTTCCAACTCCGCGTTGTTGATGGCCAGCTCCCGATTCATATTCCGCAGTTCCGCATTTTGCGTTTCCACAATGTGCTGGTAATGCACCACCAGCCGGGCAATGAGGTACGAGGGCACGCCGCTGCCCACGATAACAATAGCCATCGCCGGCCGAATGTTGTCCATATTACCGGTGAAAAACAGCAGCACGGCCGTGACCAGCATCGCCAATGCCATAGAAATAACCGTAATCTTCCACGGCCGGTTGATCAATTGAAAGCGTCTAAGCTGAAGTTTGCGCTGTTTTGGGTGTACGTGTTCGGTCATCGGAACTGCTCAACTACACAACATTCACAGCGTAATCGTATCACAGCCCGGCTGTTTGGGCTATCCCCCTGTGGTAAGCGTTAGGGCGATTGCATACTCAATTCCCGGCGATTGAAATCGCGGCTACAAACAGCAAAGCCCACCTTCGTGGGCTGGTATTCACTGGGTTTTAGTCGGCGAAGGCCGACTTTGCCTTTTGTAGGTGCA
>CAADGU010000350.1 GCA_900696625.1 uncultured Chloroflexota bacterium
CGTTTGACACGGCCGTACTCATGGCCGCTAACCTGGGTGACGACGCCGACACCACCGCCGCCGTCTGTGGCCAACTGGCGGGCGCGTATTATGGTCAGTCGAGGATACCCTCTACCTGGTTAGACAAACTGGCTATGCGCAGCGAGATTGAAGGGCTGGCTTTGCAGTTGTTGGCCTTGAGCCGTGACGAGTGACCCGTGATGCGTCACCCGTCACCCGTCACCCGTCACTCGTCACTCGTCACCCGTCACCCGTAGTCGGATTACGAATTACGGATGACGGATGACGGACTTCGGGTGACGAAACGGCCGTCTTCCCCTATACTTGCCCGCCATGACCGAACTGGCCTTACAAAAAGCCGCCGCCAGCCATGAGCAACGCCGCCGCTTGCAGGCGGAATGGGAAAACGCCCAGGCCGAATTGTTGGCCGCCGAAGCCGAACTAGCCCAGGCACAGGCGGCGGTCAATGCCTTTCGGATGCAGTGCCGCCTGAAAATCGGCCATCTGGTGGATGATTACCTGGAACTGCGCGCCCATAAACAGGCGCTGTGGACGCGGCTGCAACTGCTGCAGCAAGCCGAGGAGTTTGGCATCCCTTATGACTCGGATGATCCCTTCTGGCACGGCCGTGACGACATCCCCTTGCACGATGACCTGCCCGCCGACGCCGACCTGCCCGACCTGGGCAGCGCCCGCGACCGCGCCGCCGAAAAGCGGCTCTACCGTGAACTGGCGCGCCGCTTTCACCCCGACCGGGCCGCCAACGGCATCGAACGCGCTTACATGACGGCCATGATGGCGGCGGTGAATGTGGCCTACCAGCACCAGGATGTGGCCGCGCTGCGCGACCTGGCCGATGAACTGGACCCGACGGCCGTGAGCGAACTGGCCGCATTGGACGGCAGCGAATTGCGCCGCCTGCGCGAGCAAATCTTGAAACTGCAACGGCGCAAACGGCGCGCCCGGCAGCAGTTGGCCGCTTTACAGCAAGAAAACACCACCCGTCTCTGGCGCAAAGCTGAACAATTGGAAGCCGACGGCCGTGTCTGGTGGGAAGAGGTGCGCGATGACCTGACCGCCCTCATCCACCGCCGCCGTGCCGAGATTGGGGAATTGGAAACGGCCGTTGCCCGGTTTGGAGAGGTAATCGGTAATCCGTGACCCGTAATCCGTGATGCGTGATGCGTGACCGGTTGGAAGCCGTACTCTGTAACTCATAAGAACAGGCGGCGCCAACGTAAAACAAACAACGTCACCCGACACTTGAACACCTGAACACTTGACACTTGAAAAGCCTATGATTTCCGAAATTGCCACCCGCTTACGCCAAAACATTCAAAAAGTGATCGTCGGTAAAGACGAAGTGATTGACCTGGCCCTGATTGCCATGCTCACCAACGGCCATCTGCTGTTGGAAGATGTGCCCGGCACGGGCAAGACAACGCTGGCCAAAACGATTGCCGCCTCACTGGGCTGCACCTTTCACCGCGTCCAGTTTACGCCCGACCTGCTGCCTTCTGATGTGACCGGCATCTACTTTTACAACCAGAAAGAGCAGGTTTTTGAATTCCGGCCCGGCCCCATTTTTGCCCAAATTTTGCTGGCAGATGAGATTAACCGGGCCACACCGCGCACGCAGTCGGCGCTGCTAGAAGCGATGCAGGAGCGGCAGGTGACGGTGGATATTGCTACCCATGCGCTGCCACGGCCGTTCCTCGTCCTGGCCACGCAAAACCCCATTGAACTGGAAGGCACCTTTCCCCTGCCGGAAGCACAGCTTGATCGCTTCCTGATGAAAATTGCCATCGGCTACCCCTCCGCCAGCGAAGAAAATGACCTGCTGCTGCGTTTTGAGCAGCAAGACCCACTGGACTCGCTGGAAAAAGTGGTGGAGCCAGAAGAGGTCATAGCGATGCAAACAGAGGTGCGGGCGGTGCGTGTGGAAGAGAGCGTGCGCCACTATGTGGTCAACATCTGCCGGGCCACACGCAGCCACGAAGATATAGACCTGGGGGCCAGCCCGCGCGCCACCATGGCCCTGTACCACACCAGCAAAGCGCGGGCAGCCATTCACGGCCGTGACTTCGTCATTCCCGATGATGTCAAACAATTAGCACCCTACGTCCTCACCCACCGCCTGGTCGTCAACCCACAAACCCGCCTGCGCGGCCGCCAACCCACCGACATCATCCGCGATGTAGTGAACACGGTAGCTGTACCGGTGGAAAATCGGTAGCAAGTGGCAAGTGGCAAGTTGCAGGTGACGTGCCACTTGCAACCTGCAACTTGCCACTCTTTACACTCCATGTCCGAAAACATCTATCACATCCAACTGCTGGCGCGGGAAACGCAGAAAGATATTCAAAAGGAAGCGCGGCGCAATATGTGGCGCAGCGGGGGGCAGGATGTGGCTGCCATTGCCCAGGCGCGCGGCCTGGTTTTCCGTGAACGAGAAAACAGCATTTTCAGCGACGCCTGGGTGCCGCTGGCTGTCTTTTTTATCATTGTCGGTTTGATCGCCGGGCGCTCCGCACCCCTGATCGCGTTGGGGGTGGCGCTGCTGCTCATTGCCGGTATCAGCCGCTACTGGAAAGATGTGGCCCTGCTGGGTGTGGCCTACGAACGCAGTTTTGACCGTACTCGCGTTTTCCCCGGCGAGCCGGTGCAAATGCACATGCACATCATCAATGATAAACCGCTGCCGCTGACCTGGGTGCAAATTCGGGATACGCTGCCGGTGGCGATTGAACAAGAAAGCCGGCTGGCGCAAACCACCAGCGAGATTATCGGCCAATACACCTGGCAGATCACCCTCTCCATGGCCGGGCATGAAACAATTGACCGGGAGGTGACGCTGCGTTTTCCTAAGCGGGGCTTTTATAAACTCGGCCCTGTGTCTTATGCCTCCGGCGATATTTTTACGCTGTTCACCCTTACCCGCGACCATGATTACCGGGATCAATTGGTGGTATACCCGCAAATTTACCCACTGGCAGAATTGGGGCTGCCGCCCAAAGAACCATTTGGCGAGGTGAAGGTGCGGCGCAGCCTGTTCACTGACCCCGTCAAGACGCAGGGGATTCGGGATTACCAGCCGGGCGACCGCTTTCGGGATGTGCATTGGAAGGCTACGGCCGTGCGCGGCCACCTGCAAACCAAAGTATATGACCCCTCCACCGGCATGACCATTGCCATCTTTTTGAACGTGGCTACCTATGCCAAACATTGGATGGGTTTTAACCCAGAGCAGTTGGAAAGGGCTGTCAGCGTCGCCGGCTCCATCGCCAATTATGGCATCCAGCAGGGCTGGGGGGTGGGCGTCTATGCCAACGGCTCGGTGCCCAACTCTGACCAGCCAATCCGGGTTGCGCCGGGCCGCTCCCCTGACCAACTGGGGCACGTGCTGGAAGCGCTGGCCGCCGTCACCGAATTTGGCACAGCGGCCATTGACAGGATGATGCTGCGCGAAAGCGCCCGGCTGCCCTGGGCGAGTACGATGGTGTTGGTCACGGCCGTTGTCACCGAAGAGATCATGGTGACGCTAATCCGGCTGAAAGAGGCCGGGCGGCGGGTGACGCTGGTGTCACTGGCTACCGATCCCCCCCCCAAAGGGTTGGGAAGCATTCTGACGTATCACATTCCTGCCAATGCGCCCGCCTTCCAAAAAGGGGTGAAACACTTCACCGCCACCGCCGCCGCCCTGAGCCAGATTCCCGCCCCAGAGCCGGTGGAAATATCGTTTGAAAGAGAATGAGAGATTAGGAGATTGGGAGATTGAATCTCTCAATCTCCCAATCTCCAAAAAAGATGCGTCTCAATACCCTTACACCATCCACCCCGGAACGTCAGGAGAAACTCCTGAAGATTTGGGCCATGTGCCAGCGTGAGCTGTTGTTTTTGTGTTGGGCGGTTATGGATGTGGCGCTGCTGGCGCCCTTTGCCCTGGCGATAATGGATTGGGCACAGTTGTGGCCGCCTGGCGTCTTTTTCCTGTGGCTGCTGCTCATCATGCTGCTGGCATTTAACCTGGCGCGGCTGATGGGCGCCCTGTTTGTGCCCACGCAATACCAGCAGGTGGTGATGGCGGCGGGGCTGGCGCTGCTCATTTTCTTTTCACTGCGCACGTTGGTGCATGAACCACAATCGTTGTGGGATATCAGCTGGGTCGGTTTGTTCTTCCAATACATGAATGAGGCAGGCAACTTGCTCTGGCAGCGTGATGTGACCATCTTTTTCCTGGTGGTGTTGATGTGGGCGCGGGGCATTCAGTTAGTGGATAAGGAAATGACCATCAACCGCATCGGGCTGCGCCTGCGGGTGGGCGGCCTGATCATTGCGCCGTTTGTGGCCTGGATCAGCATCCGTAATACCTATAACGGCGTGACGCCTTTCATTCTCCTCTTTTTGCTGACGGGGCTAACGGCCGTCGCCCTCACCCGCGCCGAGGAAATTGCCCAGGATGAAACGGGGCACAGCGCCTCGCTCACGCCGCGTTGGCTGCTGCTTATTGTGTGCGTTGGTTTGCTGATCGTGTTTATTACCGGGATCATTGCCATTTTGGTCAGCGGTGAGGCGGCATCATCGGTGGTGGGGCTGCTATCGCCGCTGTGGGTATCGTTGGTGGCTACGATGGTCACGGCCGTAGCTGCCATTGGCTATGTGCTGCAACCCTTCATCCTGGCCATACAGTGGGCGGCTGCCCGCATCCCCTTTGATTGGCAATGGCTGACCAATCTCATGGCGGCGCTGTCACAGGCGGCGCGGGGGATTAGACAACCAGAAGAACTGTTCCCTATCCCTGAGGAGGAGGTCATCATTGAAGGGGGAATGAGTACCGGCGCACAGATCATCATCATTTTGCTGGCAGTGGCGGTGGTGCTGGTGGTGGCGCTGCTGTTGTACCGGCTCTACCGGCCACCAATCGTGTCTGGTCGGCGGGCTACCTTTGGGCATACCACCGCCAGCACAGAAGAAGAAATAGGGCTGCTGCAAAAGGTGTTAGGTCGGTTGGGGTTGTGGCGGGGGTGGTACACGGCCGTGTCCATCCGCCGCATTTACCGCCAGATGATGGAGCTGGCCGAAACGCACGGCTACCCCAAACTGGAAACCGAAACCCCTTACGAATACCTGGCTACGTTAGGCCAGGCCTGGCCGCAAAACCGCACCGAAGCCCGCCTCATCACCGACGCCTACATCAAAGTGCGTTACGGCGAACTCCCCGAAACCGAGGCCGAACTGGAAGCCATCCACCGGGCCTGGCAACAGCTGCAGCAAGCCACACCAGCGTCTGAGAATTCGTGAGCCGTAAACCGTGAGCCGTGAGCCGTCATCGGCGGTCCGAAGTTGGCAGTTCGCATGGGTAAACGGACTTCGGATTATGGTTTGCGTGCCTCGGAGTACAGGTTTCTGCCAACGAATTTTGGCCTCAATTCACCCCTTTTTCCTACCCGTTTACCACCTTACCATTGTTTGACAGCCCCTAACCCTTATGGTATTATCCCCTCGTTCTTTCCTAACATAAGATGTGGAAATTGACTACCCAATTCACAAAAAGTTATCTCTTACAGGTGTTTAGGAAATTGTCCCCAACTAGGTAGTGGTGACATTCACATAGAAAAAACCGGAGTTCCCCAAGAATATGTCAACACGTCCTAATCACAGAGAAGGAGAGTCTGGATGAGATCGCGTACAGAGATGATGGTTGACCGTTTGCGAGACTTGCAAGCTGGCACACCAGATATTGAAGCATCCGCCGTCGTCAGTGTAGACGGCCTCATTATGGCCTCATCGCTGCCCGCCGGGGTAGACGAAGACCGTATCTCCGCTATGTCCGCCGCCATGCTCTCTCTTGGTGACCGGATTGCCAGCGAACTGGCGCGTGGTGACCTGGAACAGGTACACATCAAAGGCAGCGCCGGCATCATTGTCCTGCGCGCTATTGGTGAAGATGCCGTACTCACCGTGTTGGCGCGGGCGCAGGCCAAGTTGGGCCTCATTTTCCTGGATATGCAGCGAGCCGCCGATGATCTGGAAAGACTGCTGTAGACACAAACAAAAGCGAATCCATCATTCGCCCTCAGGATTTTAATCTAGGGAGGGGCATGTCGCCCAAAGTGACATGCCCCTCTTTCTTTTTAGTGAGCAGTAGGCAGTAAGCAGTAAGCAGTCCCATGTACCGCTCACTGCCAACTGCTTACTGCTTACTTTTTTACGGGAGAATAGCATGACCAAATTTATCTTTTTTACCGGTGGTGTTGTCAGTTCGGTGGGCAAAGGGGTGACGGCTGCCGCGCTCGGCCGTTTGCTCAAAGCGCGGGGGCTGAAAGTGGCCGTGCAAAAATTAGACCCCTACATCAACGTAGACCCCGGCACCATGTCCCCTTACCAACATGGCGAAGTATTTGTGACCGAGGATGGCGCAGAAACGGATTTGGATTTGGGTCACTATGAACGTTTCATTGACATTAACCTGAGCCAGGCGTCCAACGTAACGACCGGGCGGGTCTATGCCGAAGTGATCGCCCGCGAACGGCGCGGCGATTACCTGGGCGGCACCATCCAGGTTATTCCCCACATCACTGACGAAATTAAACGGTACATCCACCTGATTGCCCGCCAGAGCGAGGCGGATGTGGTGCTGGTGGAAGTGGGCGGTACGGTGGGCGATATTGAAAGCCTGCCCTTTATGGAGGCGCTGCGCCAGATGCGCTCCGATGTGGGGCAAGACAACACGCTCTATGTGCATGTCACCTTCTTGCCGCATGTGGGAGCCAGTGGTGAATTGAAGACCAAACCGACACAGCACAGTGTCCGCGAACTGCGCGGCATTGGTATTCAGCCTGATGTCATTATCGCCCGCGCCGATCACCCGATTCCCCACGAGCATATGCAGAAGATTGCCCTGTTTTGCAATGTAGAAGAGCGGGCGGTTATTCCCGCGCCCACCAGCGACATTCTGTACAGCATCCCTTTGTTGCTGCATGAAGCCGGGCTAGACGGTTTTGTAGTGGAACGGCTGAAGCTGGAGACGGTGACACGCCCGGATATGTTGGAATGGCAGCAAATGATTGAGGAAATCCGGCAGCCCAAACCGACCATTCGCCTGGGCATTGTGGGCAAATATGTGGAACTGCACGACGCCTATATGAGCGTGCGCGAGGCGCTGTACCATGCGGGCGTAGTTAATAATCGCCAGGTGGAGATTGAATGGATTCATTCCGGCGACCTGGAAAAAGGAAAGGGATGGGAGCAGTTTGAAGGGTTGGACGGGGTGGTGGTGCCCGGCGGTTTTGGCGAGCGGGGGATTGAGGGCAAGATCAAAACGGCGCGTTGGGCGCGGGAAAATAAGGTACCCTATCTGGGGCTGTGCCTGGGGATGCAGGTGATGTGCATTGATCTGGCGCGCTATATTTTGGGCAGCGACGAGGCTAACAGCACGGAGTTTGACAGCCAGACGGAGATGCCCATTATCAGCCTGATGGCCGACCAGCACGACCTGTCTAACATGGGCGGCACGATGCGGTTGGGGGCGTACCCATGTGTGCTAAAGCCGGGCACGAAGGCATATGAGGCGTACCGGGCGGAGCGGGTAGATGAGCGGCACCGCCACCGCTGGGAGTTTAACAATAAGTACCGGGAGATTATGCAGGCGCATGGGTTGGTACTGAGCGGGATGTCGCCCGACGGCCGTCTGGTCGAAATTGCCGAACTAAGCGATCACCCCTTCATGCTCGGCAGCCAGTTCCACCCCGAATTTAAGAGCCGCCCCAACCGGCCCCATCCATTGTTCAAAGCATTTGTGGCGGCGGCTGTCAAACGACAGGAAGATCACGCGGAACCGCCAAAAGCCAGTAAAAACGGCCGTTCCCTGAAAATTCCGACGGTTAATGCTGCATGATGGGTGAGGGGTGATGGGTGACCAGAAGCCCTCACGCATCACGCATCACATTTACACTTCTTTCGGTCGCCACAGGTTGAGCAAGTTGCCGGTGGTATCTTCGTTTAGTTGTGACCAACTGGTAATGGGCAGTTCCACATGGGCGATGTTGGCGGTGGTGAAGTGTTCCGCCTGATCGGTCAGATCGGCCAGCAATTCTTCCATGCCCGGATTGTGCCCCACAATCATCACCCGGTTGTATTGGTCATCCACCCCTTGCAGCATTTCCAGATAGGTAGCCGGATCGGCGTGGTAAAAGTGGCGAGTGGTCACTAACTCACCTTCAAAGTCGCAGGCCAGGGCCACCAGTTCGGCCGTGGTCAGGGCGCGTTCGGCCGTAGACGTGATGATGAGATCGGGCGTCAGCTCTTCATCTTTCAGCAGCTTGCCCATGAGGGGGGCGTCTTGTTTACCGCGTTTGTTTAACGGCCGTGCATGATCATCCAGCCGCGTATTATTCCAGTCAGATTTGGCGTGTCGCATGATGAGAAGCGTTTTGGTCATTGGTCATTGGTCCTTTGTCATTGAACTATACTCCCTTTTGCCATCTTGACAAGGTGTTGTTTTGACACTAATATGGTTCGTGTACATTCCACACTTAATCTGAGAAGTTCAACTTTTCTCAAAAAGTTGAACTTCTTGAAGAACACATGAACCGGACAATTTTTCTGAACCAGCAGCCCATTAAATTAGACGCGGCGCAGCTTATCCAGGCGGGTGGCGAGGGCATGGTGTTCCGGTGGCAGGACACGGCCGTCAAGCTTTACCACCACCCCACACCGCAACACCAGGCCAAGCTGGCCTACCTGTTAGGGTCAGGATTGGCGCAGCAGTTCCCTACGGCCGTACTCGCCCCCAGCGCCCCGGTCACAGACGGCAGCGGCAGCCTGATTGGTTTCCAAATGCCGCTGCTGCCCCCCGGCAGCCAACCGCTCAAAGCCCTCAGCAACCCCCTCTTTCGCCAGAAAAACAACATCCCGTTACCGGCCATCGCCAGGCTGCTACAACACATCCACACGACCCTCACCCATCTGCACCAGCACCACATCATCATCGGCGACCTCAACGACACCAATATCCACTTCACACCAGTGTCCCCGCTGCCATCACCCCACCACCTGCTCACCCCCTCTCTTATTGACGCCGACAGTTACCAGTTTGCCAACTTCCCCTGCCCGGTGGCCTTGCCCGCCTTTTTAGACCCGGACTTGTATGGTGTGGCCGATTTGGGGGCACGGCCGTACTTCACCCCCCGCACCGACTGGTATGCCTTTGCCGTTCTGTTGGTGAAAAGTCTGTTAGGTGTGCATCCGTATGGCGGCGCACACCCACAGCACAAGACGATCCTGGCGCGGGCGCAGGCGCGGGTGAGCATCTGGCAGACGGCCGTGACCCGGCCCGCCAACAGCCTGCCGCTAGACACGCTGAGTGACGAGTGCCAGCATTTTTTGCAGTGCATGTTTGAACATGGCGAACGGCCGTCCTTCCCCGCCGCTCTCCTCACCAATGCCCTGCGCACGGCCGTACCCAAACACCTCCCCACGCA
>CAADGU010000351.1 GCA_900696625.1 uncultured Chloroflexota bacterium
CCCTGATCCAGATACCCTGCCGGTAAACTCCACCGGCCAATCTCTGGGCGCATCGTGCGGCGCACCAGCAGCACGTCCCCCGCCTCATTCACCACCAATACCCCCACACCCACCTTAGGATCGGTGAAATGGATGAATCCACACTGCGGGCATGCCTTGCGCACTTTGTCCCCTTCCAGCTTCGTCTGCATGGCCGCACCACAGCGGGCACAAAAACGTACATCATCGGGAGCAGAATTTAGCTTATTCATTCGGCTATGTCTCGATTAATCGCCATCAAAATGCAAAAGTGCCAGTGAGACGCCTAAAAATTGGGCGGCCGGTTCTAATTCGCGGGCAATAAAAGTTTCAATGCCCACCCCCTCTATCAACATTTGGTACATGCGGGAAAGGGCATACCCCACATCATTCGGGCAATAACCCCCCAACAGAATATCCTTGTGGTTTTTCAGAGCCGTCTGGCGATAGCGCACCAGCGATTGCATTTTATTGTAATCAAGCACAAAGTTCTCTACACCACTAAAGTCACAAAAGCGATTGGCTTCCGGCCCCCAAGAACACGCTTTCATCGCCAGGTAATAGTTGACGATATTATCCGTCGTCAGTTCGCCGGTGGGGAACCAGCAGATGAGTTTGTGATTTTCGTGGAATACCAGCCTGTCCATAGCACGGCAACTCCTTATGATTAGTGGCTGGTGGCTAGTGCAAGCTAACTAGTACCTCAACAAGCTAAATTTGTGGGGTGAGGAGAGCAGCACGCCTTCGTGCTGCTCGTTCGCACGTGGGCGTGCGAACTCCTCAAATTCAGGTTGGTCGGGTACTAGCCACCAGCCACCAGCCGCTAATCTCCATTATCCCGGCCCGGCGTGTTGGACAATTTTTGAAACACCAGCCGCCAGCCACCATCACGGCCGTCCGCACACTTCTCCACGCGCAGTCCACTCACCTCCGGGCTGCCCTCCGCCAACGCCACCGCATAAGACACATCCGGCGACATTGTAAAATCACCATAACCCAGGCCCCGATCGGGCTTAAAGCCGGTAAAAAAACGATCCTGCCCACCGGCCCAACGCACCAACACGGCCGTACCCGGCACATCATTCAACGCCACATCTTGGGTAATCACCTCGATGCGCGGCGCGCCGTCCAGGTCGCAAAGCTGCTCCTGGCTGAGCAGTTGGAATGTGAAAACTTCGGTCGGCTGGGGCGGCAAGGTAGCGGTCGAGGTTAGGGCGGGCACGGCCGTCAATGTGGACAGTGGTTCTGGTGTAGGCAAAAATAGCGGCGACGCCAGTGTGGGTGTGGGCAGTGCGGCGGCCGTCGGCGCAAAAACAGCCACCGCCCCTCCTTCCGCGCCTAGCTGTTGGGCCAACGCCGCCAGGTGGCGCAGCGCCGCCGGCGGGGCCAGATTGCGCACGTAACTTTCCAGCAAGGCGTTTACCGTGCCCGCCAGATTCGGGTCTTCCAACGCCGCCAACCGCTGCTGTGCCTGCGGCCAATCCCCATCGGCCGCGTAACTCTGGCTGACCAGGAAAATATACTCCGCCTTGTGCGCCTCGCTCAGTCGTGACGGGCCGGCATTGATATAAACCACCGGGTCCACTACCCAACTGTAATACAGCCCGGCGCTTAGCCCTACAACCAGCCCCAGCAGCAGCCAACCGGCCGTGGAAATACGCTGCCAAAACGGCCGTTTCCCCCCACTGCTATAAGGCAATTGACGACGGCGGCGGCGACTCATGGCGCTCCCTCCGGCGGTTGGTTCAGGTAAGGCGTCATTACCGGCGAATTGATGCCCACCGCTGCCGCCAGATTCACCAACTGGCGAATCTCTGGCTCATCTTGCTGTTTCAAGATGGCGTCAATCATCACGGCCGTCAGCACCGCTTCCCCATTTTCCCCCAAACCTCGCAGCCGCGTCTGGGCTGCCGCCAAATCCCCATCCATGGCATAGCCCGCTGCCACCAGCCGCGCATAATCCTGCTGGTAAGCCGGGGCCAGATAAGCGGGCGTGGCATTCACAAATTCCGTCGGATACAGCCGCCAACCAATCAGCAACCCCAACCCTAACCCCAACGCGAGGCCAATCACAATAACAAGCGGAATACGTAGTTGGCGCATGAAAAAAGTGTTCAGGTGTTCAGGTGTTCAGGTGTTCACGTATCACTTGAACACGCTAACACTTGAATACCTGAACACATAAAAAAGGAGTTACCCACTCTACATGAGCAACTCCTTCAATTGCCTGGCGGCTTGATGGGGCAATTTGCCCGGCGTCCTGTTAGCGGCTTATAATTTCGCCCAACAGGTTCGCTCATGCCGAAGGTGGGAATCGAACCCACACTCCCGAAGGAACACGATTTTGAGTCGTGCGCGTCTGCCTGTTCCGCCACTTCGGCCCTCTGCAAGGTGGCGGGATTTTAGAACATGGCATGAGTTCTGTCAAACCTGGTGAACAGTGAACAGTAAGCAGCTTACTGTTCACTGTTCACTCATTTTCACTATGGACGAAGCAGCACTCATCGAACAGGCAAAAAAGGGCGACGTGACCGCTTATAACCGGCTGGTGCTGGCGCATCAGCAGGTGGTGTATAACGTGGCTTACCGCATCATGGGGCAGCCGCAGGCCGCCGAAGATGTGACCCAAGAGACGTTTATTGCCGCTTACAAGGCGCTGCACAGCTTTCGGGAGGGCAGCTTGAAGGCGTGGCTGCTGCGCATTGCCACCAACCGCTGCTATGATGAACTGCGCAAATGGCAGCGCCGCCCCCAATCGTCATTGGATGACCTGGCAGAAGAAAATGAATCCTTTGCCTTTTTGCGTGACCCGGCGCTGGGGCCGGAGGAGCAGCAGCAGCGGGTAGAGTTGGTGCAGGCTATTGAACGGTGTTTACAAGGACTACCGGCCGATCAGCGGGCAACGGCCGTCCTCTGCGATGTCGAAGGCTATGATTACGAGGAAATCGCCCACATTACTCGCGTTTCGCTGGGTACGGTGAAGTCCCGGCTCAGCCGCGCCCGTAGTAAACTGCGTGACTGCCTGCAAGGGGTACAGGAACTTTTACCGGCGGCGTATCGTTTAGGGAATGAGACTTGAGGGAGTGGTGATCAGGTAATTAGGTAATTGGGTAATTGAGTAATTACCCAATTACTCAATTACCCAATTACTCAATTACAGACATGTTTGACTTTTTGCGGAATTGGACGAAATCGGCGGAAGATAAACACCAGGAAGCGATTACCGCTTACCTGGATAATGCCTTGTCGCCGGCCGAACGCCAGCGTTTTGAGCAGCAAATGGCGCAAGACCCGGCCTTGCAGGCGGAAGTGGCGCAGCAGCAGCAAACGCGGGCCTTGCTGCGCCAGTTGCCGCCGCGCCAGGTACCGCGCAATTTCACGCTTGACCCGGCGCTATACGGCCGTCCTGCCCGCCAACCCCTCATCACCTATTACCCCGCGTTGCGCGCCGCCACCGTGTTAACGGCCGTACTCTTCTTCTTTGTTATCGGTTTGAATTTGTTTATGGGCGGGTCGGCCAGCATGGCCCCGGCAGCCGACATGGCTGTGTCACAGCTTACGGCCGAGACCACCAGCGAGGAGCCTACCGCCGGTATGGCTTTTGAAAGTGCCCCCGCGGCCGCACCCTTCTCTGTTGAAGAACCCGCCCTTGAAGAAGCGGCAAGCGATAGTGCGGCCATAGAGTTGGCAGCAACGGCAGCCGCGCCGCTGCCAGCCGTGCCCACGCCTGCTGCCACCCAGGCGCCGGAAGCGCAAACAGCGCCCCTGCCCACGGCCACTGTCTCTAATTTGCCGCGCCCCATCGCCACTGAGGTAGTAGCGGAACGGGCCGCCACAGCGGAAATAACCGCTCCCCTGCCCACACAACCGGAAACGGACACGGCCGTGACCAACATTACACCACCCATTGAAGCAGTGGATATACTCACCCAACCACAAGAAACATCCACGCAAACACCAGCCCCATCCATTGACCTTCTGGCTGTGGCCCCCATTGGTTTGCTTGTGCTGTTGGCGCTGCTGAGCATTCTCACCCTGTACGCCCGGCGCAAGTTGCCTTAAATACCAGAAGAAGTTCAACTTTTCTGGAAAGTTGAATTTCTAAAGGCTACATAGGCAATTTGGCAAAATTGCCCTGCTATCCTCGAAATAGCGCCAGATCCGCTTCTACCATCAACTGCACTAACTCTGCAAACGAAGTGCGTGGCTGCCAGCCCAAATCTTGTTTGGCCTGGGTGTAATCTCCCTTCAGCACCGTAATCTCGGTGGGGCGCAGCAGCGCCTCGTCCGCGGCCACATGTTCCTGCCAATCCAGCCCGGCGGCGGTAAAAGCCGTTTCGCACAAATCGCGCACGGAGTAGGAGGTGTTGGTGCCGATGACGTAATCTTTTGGGGTTTCGTTTTGTAGCATCAGCCACATCGCTTCCACATATTCTTTGGCATAGCCCCAGTCGCGGCGGGCGTCCAGGTAGCCGAGTTTGAGTGTGCCATCCGGGGTGACGAGCGGCCGTCCCAATTCATCCAGCGGCGGGTGAGCCACCTGGTTCTTAATGCAGGCGACGGCGGCGGTGACTTTGCGGGTGACAAAGTGCAGGCTGCGGCGTGGGCTTTCGTGGTTGAACAAGATGCCACCGCAGGCAAACAGGCCGTAACTTTCCCGGTAACAGCGGGTCATCATGTGCGCGTAGGCTTTGGCAATACCGTAGGGGTTGTTGGCGTCAAAAGGGGTCTGTTCGGTAGCCGATTCGGCCTGCACGTTGCCGAAGATTTCGCGGCTGGTGGCCTGGTAAACGCGGGCCTGGGGCGCATGGACGCGCACCGCTTCCATGACGCGCACCACACCCAACGCCGTAATCTCGCCGGTGTACAGCGGGTGCGACCAGCTATCGCCGGGCACCGATTGGGCAGCGATGTTGTACACCTCATCGGGCCGGTAGTGGCGCACCAGCCGGGCAATGCTTTCCTGGTCGAGCAGGTCGGCGGCTTCGATGTGAACACGGCCGTATAAATGCCGGATATTCGGTTTATCCACCGTCGTGCTGCGGCGGATGGTACCCACCACCATGTATCCCTTTTCCAGCAGCAGGTCGGCCAGATACGAGCCATCTTGTGAGGAAACGCCGATGATTAACGCTGTTTTGGGCATGTCAAACTCCTTAGGAATGGTAATTTGGTAACATATGCAACAGAGATTGGAGGTTAGAGAATAGAGATTAGGGGATGATAGCGGAAGTGGGTGGAAAAGTTAGACGGCCGTGCTACGCCTGCCCCATGTTTTGTGGGCGTAATCCGAAGTCCGATTACGGTTCACGGATTACGGGTTACAAACTACGGTTCCGTAACAGGCCGTTCTATGAGCGCCATGAGCGCCTCAAAAGCGGCGGCGCGATCTTCTTGTTCACGGGCCTGGTTGAACCGTTCCACATTTTTCAGGCGGCTGGGGGCGGGTGGCTCATTCGTGAGCCAGCGGTGGTTTTTCAGGATGCGGGTCATGGTGTCGTCAATCACGTCAAAGGTGAGCGGCTGGCCGATAGAGCCGATGAGGTCATTGACGCCGTGCATGATCAGTTTCACGGCCGTTGTATCTTTCTCCAGCTTTGGTTCTGCCTCTTCAGCTGGCAGGTTGGCGGTGGCGAGTGCCGCCAGCTTGATGTGCGCCAGGCCCCAATTGAGTAGGGGGGTCGCCTGGTCATCATCCAGATTACTACGCAAACTACTGTCTTCCATCAGCAGTTCCGCCCACTGCCGCGCGCGCTGCCGGGCTATCCGGCGTCCACCTGGTTGTTCGTTCATCGTGTGTTCCTGTTTGTTCGTAAATCGTAATCCGTGACCCGTAACCCGTAAACCGATTTACGGAAAACGGATCACCGATTACGGAAAACGGATTACCTCTTCAACTTATCCAGTGCGCCGCGCAGTTCGCGCACTTCTTTGCTCAGCCGATTCATGGCATCAATGGTTTCGTCCAGATGGTAGATTACTTCGGACAGCAAACCAATGGCTAACTGTGGTTCCTGCTCCACAAAGGGCCAGAATTGGTCGTGTTTGAATTGTACCGCTTTGACGGCAGTCACGGCCGTGCAGTTGGCATTGCGCGGTGACCGGGAAATCATCGCCAGTTCGCCCAGGATGCTGCGCGGGCCACGTTCGCCCACTTTGCTCACGTCTTCAATTTCAATGGCGACACGGCCGTTGACCACCACATAAAGATAATCGGTCAGCGCATCCTGGCGAATGAGATCATCGCCGGCCTGGAAGGTGACTTCCTCTCCGGCAGCGACTATTTCTGGCAGCCGTTCAGCGGGGACAGCGGCAAACAGGGGCGTCGTTTTCAAAAAAGCAATGGTTTCCGGGGATAGCGACATGATTTACGTCCTCTTCGTTTGCAGTTCACCTGAATTATACCCCTGTTTGAGACATTCTCAATAACGGCCGTATCCTCCGCCAGCCCATATTCCATTGCCATTTTACAATCTTGTTACAATTTCTTTCTTCGCGGTTCAGGAAAATCCGCTACACTCAGGCCATGCTCAAAACATTGCGCAGCCGCCTGTTGGTTTCTTATGTGGTGGTCATTGCCATTGCCCTGATGGTGGTGGGCGCTGCCATGCTGGCCTTTGTGGCCCGGCCCAACGTGCGCTACTTTTTTACCTTGCAGCGGCTAGATGATTTGAGCCGGGTGAGCCGCAATGAATTGGTGCGGCTGCTGCAAACAGGCGCCAACAATGAGACGATTATTCAGGTTTTGGACGAAACGGCCGTGCAAAACAATGTGCGCATTCTGGTGCTGGATGCCCGCTCTCTGACCGTCATTTACGACAGCGACGCGAACGATGCCTGGCTGGGCGATGTGATTCGCGCCGAGGATATTGACCGGCGCTTTCTGCCTTCCACCGACGCCAACACGATTGCTGCCCGCTTCCAGCATGACAATGGCTCCACCTGGGTTCTCTATTCACGGGCGCTGTTGGCCAGCGCCGGTGTAGACCGGCAAATGGTGGTGTATGCTGTGCCGGAACCGACGATACGCGCCTTTTTTGAGGAGTTGGGTTTTGGCCGGGCGCTGGCCTGGGCCGGGCTGCTGGCTATGGTGGTGGCGGCGTTGTTGGGGGTGTGGATTACCCGGTCGGTGGTACGGCCGTTGCAAAAGCTGGCGGGCGCAGCCGAAGCCATCGCCGCCGGGGATTACGAGCAGCAATTGCCACTGCAAGGGCCGGAAGAGGTGCAGCGCGTCGCCGCCAGCTTCAACACCATGTCTACCGAAGTGACCAAAACACGCAATGCTCAACGCGATTTTGTGGCCAACGTATCCCATGATTTGAAGACGCCCATCACGTCCATTCGCGGTTGGAGCCAGGCATTGTTGGATGGCACGGCCGTGACCACCACCGATCAACAACAGGCCGCCGGTGTCATCTACACCGAATCGGAACGAATGGAGCGCATGGTCAACGGGCTGCTTGATCTGGCGCGCATCGAATCCGGCCAGTTGATCCTGAAACAAGAGCCGGTAAACCTGCAAGCCTTGTTGCAGCACCTCTACCAGAGCTTTTTACCCCGCGCCCAGGAACACCAGGTCACGCTCACCCTGGCCGTGCCTATGCCGCTCACCGTCTCGGGCGACCATGACCGGTTGGTGCAGGTCATGAGCAATTTGTTGGACAATGCCCTGGCGCATACACCGCCGGGTGGACAGGTGCAGCTAGGGCTGGCGCGGTTTGGTGAAAATGAGGTGGATATGTGGGTGCAAGACACCGGCCAGGGCATCCCCCCCGAAGAGTTGAACCGTATTTTTGAGCGGTTTTACCAGGTGGAAAAGTCACGGATGCGCGGCGACGGCCGTGATGGTTCCGGTCTGGGGCTGGCGATTGTGCAGGAGTTGGTGCAGTTGCATCACGGCCGTGTGCTGGCCCGCAGCGAAGTGGGCAAAGGGAGCCAGTTCATCGTCCGGCTGCCATTGCAGGGTGAACCGTAATCGGTAATCCGTAGTCGGTTTACGGGTCACGGATTACGAATCACGGATTACGGATGCCAGGGTAATGAAGGGGGCACGGCCGTTTGCGCATATGGCCCATTACGTAGATCGTCAAAAAAGCCGCGCGTATACAGAGCACCGTAAGAGAAAATAGCATGGCCGGCCGTGCCCAACTGCCGCGCCATCTGGATGCGGGCGACGATTTCGTTGAAGTCGTTATAGTCAGCATTGATACCGGGCACGATGTAACGGCCGTTGGCATCCCCCTGAAAATTCTGCACCAGCGCATACCAGCGCGATTGTCCATATGGCTGCCCATCCCACGTGGTGCCGCCATAAATCATAGGCGAAATGGCGTCAATATAACCACCACCCACCCACGCTTTAGAATCCTGGTAATAATCGTGGTACCCTTCGGAAGCCCCCCAGCCCCAGTAATCTATATACACCGGCCAGACAGCGGCCGTTAACCAGAAGTTGGGTTTATCGGCAATCCCGTTATCGCCGTAGAGCAAATTGTAGAATTTACTCACCGTGCC
>CAADGU010000352.1 GCA_900696625.1 uncultured Chloroflexota bacterium
CGCCTGGGCCATCGTGCCCCTGGTCTTGTGGGGGTTGCGCCGCTGGCAGGTGGGGCGTACGCGGTTGGGGCTGGCAACGGCCGTCCTCAGCTTCATCCTGCTCATCTTCACCCACGACGTAACCGCTTATGCTTTCCTACCCTTCATGGGTGGTTGGGTGTTGGCAATGGCGTTGGCGGAACGCAGTTGGGCCAGCCTATGGCGCGGCCTGTTGGCGCTGGCATTGGGGATGGGGGGCAGCGCCTTTTTCTGGCTGCCCGCCATCGCCGAACGCCACTTTGTGCAATTTGACCGGGCCACAAGCGCCTGGCCTTTCCTCTACTTCAACAACTTTCTTCCCCTCTCCCAACTCTTGGCCCTGCCACGTCAGGCCGACCCGTCGCTGCTCAATGATTGGCCGGAACGGGGGTTGGGCGCATTGCTGGCGCTGCTGGCTGTGGCGGGCACGGCCGTCGCCTGGCGGCGTCTGCCCGGCCATCGCTGGTTGATCGGCTATCTGGCGTTGGCGCTGGTGGGGTATGTGGCGCTGGTGGTGGCCGTGTCACGGCCGTTGTGGGACGCCTTCCCCCTGCTGCAAACCTTCCAATTTCCCTGGCGCTTCCTGGCGCCGGCTACGCTGGCGGCGGCGCTGCTCTGCGGCGGCCTGCTGCCGGGAAACGGTAATCGGTTAGCGGTAATCGGTGAAATACGCCCTTACCGATTACCGATTACCGATTACGGATTACCTCTTCTCCTCATTATCCTCCTCTCCGCCGCGCACTGGGGTTGGCTGTATCCGCAGCACTGTGCGCCGCCGGACGATACCAGCCTGGCCGGTATGGTGGCATGGGAAGCGGCAACGGCCACGGTGGGAACCACCGCCAGCGCGGAGCTGCTGCCTACGGCCGTCAGGCAAATGCCTTCGGCTGAAACCGATACGCCGGTGTGGGCGGCGCGGTTGTCGCCGGCCGATTTGCCGGAAGGATCGCAAATCTTCACAGCCGTTTACCATCCCTTGCGCGCCGAAATAGAAATGGAAACGGCCGTGCCCTTCACCGCCCGCTTTCGCACATTTTATTTTCCCGGCTGGCGCGCCTGGGTAGATGGCGAAGAAGTCCCCATCGTTACCGGCGATCCAGATGGGCTGATTACCTTTGCCGTGCCGGACGGCCGTCATACCCTGACCGTTGCTTTTGGCGAGACGCGGTTACGCCTGCTGGCAAACCTGATTTCGCTGCTCAGTCTGGCCGCACTGGCCTTTATTTTGTGGCGCACCCCGGCTGCACACCGCAAAGCAGAGATACAGACGCCCATACCGGCGCGTTGGTGGCTGGCGCTGTTGGTGGTGGGGCTGGCGCTGCTGGCAGTCAAATGGCTGCTGGTTGACCCTGGCTATACGCCGCTGCGCCATAGTCACCTGAGTGAGACGGGGCTGGCGGGTTTTGCCGCGCCTTCCGTCACTTTTGGCAGCCCGGACAACCCGGCACAGATACGGCTGTTGGGGATGGAGGATTGGCCAACGGCCGTGCCTGCCGACCAACCGCTGCCCGTCACCCTCTACTGGCAGGCATTGGCCGCGCTGGAAACGGAGTACCGGGTGGGGCTGGTACTGGTAGACGAAACGGGCATACGCTGGTCTACCACCGATTTGCGGGACGACCGCTGGTCACGCGCTGCCCCCACCACCACGGCCTGGCCCCTCGACCAGTATGCGCGGACAGCCCTGCTGGTAGACCTGCTGCCAGGCACACCGCCCGGCGCCTACACGCTGCAATTATCCTTATTTGACCGGGAATCCTTGATGCCCTTAACGGTTTATGCTCAAGGGCAGCCGCCTGGCCCTTACCTGTCATTAGGGCAAATTGACGTGCAGCCACCGGCGCAAACGGCCGTGCTGGAAAGTGTATTGTTTTCCGATAACGCCGTTACGGTTCATGGCGCATTTCTGGACCGTGCCCAGGCCGCTCCGGGTGACACGGCCGTATTGACGCTGTTGTGGTCGTTGCCAAAGGGGGCGGGCACGGCCGTTACGCTCTCCCTGGCGGATAACACGGGCACGGTGCGGCACACCTGGCCGGTGGCACTGCCCGCGTATGGGCCAGGCAGGTGGCGCAGCCAGTTGGCGCTGGCGCTGCCGGTGACACTTCCAGGTGGCCCGTATACCGTGCAGATCAGCACACCGGCGGGGCAAACGGCCGTTTTGCCCGATGTGCTGTCCATCCAGGAACCAGAGCGCCTGTTGGCGCCGGTGGACATGGCGACGGCCGTGCATGTCTCTCTGGGCACAAATGACCAACCACTGGCGACGCTGGTGGGGTTTACGCCAGACGTGGGCTGCCAACAGCCGGGCGGCCCGTGCCAGATCACCCTACTATGGCGCGCCGAAGCGCCCTTTTCCGGCAGCTATCGGGTCTTTGTGCATCTGCTCGGTGCGCAGGGGCAGATCGTGGCGCAATCGGATGCTATACCGGCCGGCTGGACGCGCCCCACCACCGGCTGGCTGCCCGGCGAATACATTCTGGATACCCATACATTGGGAATGCCGTCTGAGGGGACATACACGCTAACAGTCGGCATGTATGACGAAAAAGGAGAACGCCTGCACACCCCAGACCACAATTCCACCATTGGCTTAGGCACCCTGCCAGAATAATGGCCCTTGTCGGCACTTTAGTCACCGACGCGCGTAATCGTCTTTCATCAAAGTTTTCCCACAGGTTTATTTATAGATTCTTATTGGCAGTAGTAATTAGTAGGGGGTGTTAGTTTGTGGATAAGCAGATTTTGGCCTGATATATAGCCGCATTTTAGCCGGCGTACCTGTATGTGGCGGCAGTGGGCGGGGAAAAGTCAGGAAAGATTAGCGGGAACTGAAACGGGGGGATGGACACGGCCGTAGCCCCCATTTTTATCCCGCCCCACATCTTCTCCGTTGTAACCCCAAAACCCCATATCTGGCGCTGCCGGGAAAAGAGATGACATAAACCGCGCCCACTGTTTTCCACAAAACAAGGGGGTTTTCCACAACTATTGGGTAGTTATCCACAGTTTTGTGGGCAAAATGCGGGTTTCACTCCCGTTGGGGCGTGGGTTGCGACGCCTCAGAAAGAGACATATGAGGGGGTGGGGCTACCCCCTCGTGGGGCGCAGCCGCCAGCCGCGCCAGCTTATGCCGGGCCACCGGTAATGAGGCTGACCGGTACAGGATGGCGGCCATTTCCCGCACATGGCCGGGCCGCCAGTGGGCGGGTTTCCCGGCCACATCCCGCAGCATCTGCCAGCTTCGCCGCGCCCGAAACTCTTTGTGCAGCGTCACATGCAGTTGGCGATAAAATGCGGTGGAAAATGGTCCCTGGTACATCATGGCCAGGTCGGCCGAGTCCGTCCAGTTTTGTTTTGCGCCCAATTGCAGTTGCACGTTTTCGTAAAACCGGGTGCCGGGCAGTGGGTAGGAAACAGACATGCCAATGTCATCTGGCTGGCAATCACGTACCATTTGCAGCGTTTTTTCAATGTCGGCCCGTGTTTCACCGGGGTAGCCAAACTGCAAAAAGAAACCCACGCGCACCCCGGCGGCGTGAAGCTGCCGGGCGGCTTCATAAATTTGTTCCACAGTGGTGCCCTTTTCCATGGCGTTCAAAATATGCTGCGCGCCGGATTCTGCCCCCAGCCAGACAATCTCACACCCGGCGCGGCGCAGTGCCTGGACGTTGTCCGGGTCACGCACAATCAGGTCGGCACGGCTGAGGCATTTGAAGGGCAGGTGAATCTGGCGTGCTTCCACTTCGGCGGCAAAGTCTGCCCACCAGCCCGGTCTTAGCCCCATGATGTCGTCGGCAAACCAGATGTGGTCGGGCCGGTAGGTTTCTTGTAACCAGTGCATTTCTGCGGCCACGTTTTGGGGGCTGCGTGAATGGTAGCGTTGGCCCCAAATGGGTTTGGCGCACCAGTTGCAGTGGTAGGGGCAGCCGCGGGTGGTGACCATGTTCATGGAGTAGTAGCCGTGTTTCTGCTGCCACATCTGGCGGTAACGGGGCACATCCACCAAATCCCAGGCGGGGAAGGGTAACGCATCTACATCTTTCAGTGGGGGGCGGCGGGCATTGCGGTGCGGGCCGTCTGGGGTGTGATGGGCCAGACCGGGGATGGCAGCGCAATGGTCAATTGTCAATTGACCATTATCCATTGACAATTCCTGCAGGAGTTCGGACAGGGTTTCTTCGCCTTCGCCGAGCAGGACGTAGTGGGCGCCGGTGTGCAGGTAGGCTTCGGCGTGGTCGGTGGCGTCTGAGCCGCAGACGATGGTGATGCAGCCCTGCGCCTGGGCCTGCTGGATCATGGTGAAGGCGGCTTCGCGCATGTTGAGCAGGCACATTTTGGACAGGTAGTTGAAGTTGTCTTCGTAGATGATGGCGTAGCGAGGTTGGTGCTGATTGAGTGCCTGCGCCCATTCGTCGGTGGAAGCGGCCAGCATGGCATCGAACAGGGCGACGCTGTAGCCCTGGGCGCGCATGGCGCTGGCGGCGTACAGTGTGCCCAGGGGGGGGTAGGGCTGCATGGCGGCCCACAGTTTGGGGTCAAAGCGGAGGTAGTAGGATTGGCCGAAAAGGATGTCTGTCATGGGGTACTCCTGAGACCCTAAGTAAGCGTCTAAAAATAACTTCCCCATTTGAGATTAGGAGACTAAGAGATTGGCAATCTCCTAATCTCCCAATCTCTCAATCTCGGTCGGGGAGGAAGTAATAAATGGACACTTACTAAGGGTTTTCTGAAACCATTAGGGTCTTGGTCTTCCCTCTAGCCGGGTTTGGTAGGCGGTGAGGGCGTATTGTTTGTGAGCATCGAAGTGGCCTTTGCACCAGTCGCGGGAGAAGGCGGCGTCTGAGCCGGCCGCTTGTGGTTGAAATTTGCGGATTTTACGCTGCATTTCCCAGTGATCGAGCCATTGGCCGAGCGGGGTGCGCAGGGGGAGTTCGGCCAGGTGTTGCAGGTGAGGATGTGGCACACGGCCGTCCCCCCTGACATGTGGCGCGCCAACTGCGTTTGGCAGAAACGCCGCCGTCCACCTGTTGATTTGCCGCATCTGCTGATAAACCGGCATGCCGGAAAGGGGCGCCATTTGGGCCACTTCGTGAGCGGTATAGAGGTTATGTTCGGAGAAGAATAAGGCGTTTTCGGCCAGGATGTAGTTGGGGCAGAGAGTATACCCGCGCCGGGCGGCCAGGCGCACGATCAGAATAGCAAAAGCGCGGTTGAGCCAGACACGGCCGTTGACCGCCACCAACAAATAATCTATATCCCCATTCGGCGCTACGTTGTCTACAGCCAGTGACCCGGTGACGGCGACCATGCGGGTGAAGGGCAGGCCGGACAGCAGACGGCCGTATTTTAAGGCCACCGGCCACAACTGGCGGGCGTGTTCACCCCGCTCCTGGCGGATGGCGACGGTATTTTGGCGTCCGGGCAGGGTGTAGTACGTGTTCACCTGGCAGAGGTGAGTCTCTGCCAGGTGGCCTAGTGATGCTTCTACTGCGGGCAGGGAGGCGGTGGTTTCCACCAGGTAGCGGTGAATTTCAACGGCCGTGAGCGGATAGTCAAACACGTCGGCGTAGGCAATGGCCCGCCAGACGGCCGTTTCCAATGGCGTCAGGTGGGGGGGCAGTGCCTGGGGAGTGGCGGAGGGGCGAGAGTGTGCCGCAGCCGGTGTACTCATACGGTTTGTTCCTTTGCCATGGGGGATGGGTATTCAAAAGCCGGAAGTTTCCGGGCGCTGGTAGGCAATGAGCCGGTGCAGAGCGCGCAGTTCCAGTGGTGAACGGTAGATGTGGGTGTGGTAGCGCCAGGATGAGATGAGCTTCAGCAGGCGGCGGTGGGCGCCGGTAAGATGGGTATCGGTGGTGGTGGGGTAATAGGCGTTGAGGACGCGCTCAAAGTCATGCAGTTGTTGGTGTAACGGCCGTTTGATCCAGGGCATGGTCAGGCTGCGGCGTTGGGAAAAGTTGAGCCATGCCGGGCTGACCCATTCGTCCAGGGTTTGCGGGAAGGCAAACCCTTCGGCCTGCGCTTCGTCATAGAGGTTGCCAGCGAGTGGCACAGGGGTATAGAGGTACATGATGATTTCGGCGGCAGGGTTGATTTGTTTCACCTGGCGGATGAAATTCATGGTCTGGTGGGCGTCGGCTTCGGGGTCAGGCGGATTGCCCATGACGAAGGAAAGTTCAGGCACAATGCCGTAACTTTTCATGCGGCGCACCATCGCCAGCGTTTTTTCCGGGGTCATTTGCCCGCCTTTGTCCATGCGTTTGAGGGTGTCTTGTGAGCCGGATTCCGCGCCCAAAAAGACCATTTTGAGACCGGCGTCACGCATGAGCGCCCAGGTGTGGTCGCTGTATTGCATCATGGTGTCAATGCGGCCTTCACCCCACCAGGCAATGCCCATGCCCATGATGCGCTCGCTGAATTCGGCGACGCGAGCTTCCTGGGTGAAGAAATTGTTGTCGTAAAATTCGATGGCGTTAACGCCCCATTGCTGTTGGTAGAGGCGGGCTATTTGTTCCAGTTGCACGGCCGTTTGGGGCAGCCAACGGCCGTTGACCATATTCACCACCGCGCAGAAGTTGCAAAAAAAAGGACAGCCGTAGGAGGAGTGGTAGCCCAGGGTGCGTGACCCTAAAAAGGTAGGGCGCACGTAACGGCCGACGGGTACGCGGTCAAAGTTCCAGGGGGGTAGATTCTTGGGAGCGGGGATGGGGGCCAGCGGGTTGGTGGTGGGACGGCCGTTGGTTTTGTAGGCGAGGCCGGGGATGGATAATTTGGTAACTGGGTAATTGAGTAATTGGGTAATTGGAGATTGGGAGATTGGGGGATTGGTACGGCCGTGCAGGTGGTCGAGCAATTGCAGGAAGGCGTATTCGCCGTGGCCGCGAATGACGAAATCTACAAAGTCGGCGCGCAGGCAGACGTCCCAATGTTGGGTGGGGAAGTAGCCGCCCCAGATAATGGTGAGGTGGGGGTGGCGGTGTTTGAGTTCGCGGCAGAGGGGGACGGCCTGTTGCAGTTGCGGGCCAGGCATGACGGTGACGGCCAGGATAGGGGTGGGGCCGGCCTGTTGGATACGGCCGTGCAGTTCGGCTAATGGGTCATCCACCAGATTGCCATCCACGATTTCGTAGGCATAGTGCCCTTCCAGCACAGCCCCTACCGCCAGCAATGACATGGGCAGAATGGGTTTGCGGTTGGCCGAAGACTGCGGGTTGAAGAAAATAATCATAGCCCCTCATTTGCCCTGAAACTCAGAGCAAATGACGGGCATTATAACACTGACTGGCAAGAGGGAAACATCAGGGGGATAATGGCGGTATGATCATTTTGCACATTGCCCGGAGAGAGGAGTGGGAAACGGCCGTGACCCTGGGACAGTACACGACCGATTCATTGGCGGCAGAAGGTTTCATTCACTGCTCCACCGTTGAGCAGGTATTGATGCCGGCGAATGAACGTTTTCGGGGGCAAACGGATTTGTTGTTGCTGTGCATTGACCCTTCACGGCTCACAGCGCCGCTGGTGTATGAAGATTGTTATGAGACGGGGGTGCAGTTTCCACATATTTATGGCGCGTTGAACGTCACGGCCGTGCTGCGCGTTCTGGATTTTCCACCACAGGCCGATGGCTCCTTTACCCTGCCGCCCATGCTCCAGTAGAGCAGGCCTTGTGCCTACCCCATCCTGGGCAACCACAAGCGCCGCCCCTACTTCACATAATCTTTCTGGTGTGTTAAAATTCTGACCAATCAATCGTAACTGTCCAGACCTGACAGGTTTTTCGCCAGTTCACCTTGAACCTTTAATGGTCAAAAACCTGTCAGGTCTCCAGAGGAACTGATCGCTTACCTGGATATGACCACCAAACTGGAGTTTCTGAAAAACTATCACCTGTTCAAAGAGCTAGACCCGGAAGACCTGGCCGATCTGGCGGCGCTGGTGGAAGAGTACGAGTACCGTGATGGCACGGTCGTGGCCTATCAGCGTGACGCCGCCGACAGCCTGTTCATTGTCAAAAGTGGCCGGCTCTATGCCAAAACAGTTGAGCGGGGTATTGTCACCCAAACCCGCCATTATTTGCCTGGCGATTATTTTGGCCTCGATTGGCTTTTTGCGCCCCATGTACACCCGGCGGCCATTCAAGCCAAAGCGCAAGATGATCGCCCGGTGCGCTTATTGGTATTGCGCAGCCGTAACTTTTTGCCATACCTGAGTGGTCATCACGATGTCATTGATGCCCTGGAGCCGGTGTACGATGCTACCGACACGCGGGTCGCCGGTTTCCCAGAAGAGCAGTACGCCGAAGCGCTCAAGATGAGAGCCAAACGTGACCGGCGCAGCAACACCATGAAAATACTGCCGGATGAGTTGATTGAGTTTATTGATCGGCGGAGCGGCTGGTATTTGTTTGTGCGCCTGATCCCGGCCCTTCTCGGTTTCTTGTTGGTTACGGTATTGCCTTTTACATTTCTAACCAGTCAGCCACCGGGGTCTATTCTCTATAACATGCAGTTTTGGTGTCCCGGCGCCTTGTCACTTTTTATGATTGCCTGGGGGCTGTTTCGCTTTTTCGACTGGAGAAATGATTATTTTATTGTAACCAACCGGCGGGTCATTCACCGTGAATTTAACTTACGCGCCTTTAGGGTTGACATAAAAATAGCGCGGATTGATCAGATTCAAAGTGTGACCGTGTTAAAACCATCTTTGCTGGCTAACTTGTTTAAGTTTGGCACTGTCAAGCTGACGACGGCTTCGCAATATGGGGTGATTCTATTTGACAATATCAGCCAGCCAAAGCGGGTGGCCGAGGTGCTGGACCGGCTGACAAAGCGCGTCAGCACGTTGGATGCCAGCCGGGAGCAGACGCTGGTGCGCCGCTCAATTGAGTCCTATTTTGGCTTTGACCAGCCTTATGAGCTGGTAGGGGAAGAAAGTACCGGCGCGGCCGATGCTGAGCCGGAAAAGTTGGGCTGCTGGGGCACAATTATGCACCGTTATCGGTGGCGCATGGAAGAAGATGGCGTGATTACCTACCACAAGCATTTCCTGGTGGCGCTGGGGGCTATGTTTTGGCCGCTGCTGATTGGCACTATTATCGCCGTGCTGGCTTTTTTTGCGGTTCGTTATAATTTGGTGACCTGGCAGTTGGGTGCTGGGGTTTTGTCGCCCATTTATTTCGTTTTGTTGTTATGGCTTGTTTGGGATTTGGAAAATTGGCGCAATGATTTGTATCAGTTAGACGGCCGTTTCATATTTGACATTGACCGGCTGCCCTTTGGTTTTGGCGAGAGCCGCAAGCAGGCATCGTTGCAAAATATCCAAAACGTGAAAGCGTATACGCCAGGGCTGCTTCACACCATTTTTAATTATGGTTTTGTGGAGGTGGAAACGGCAGGTGTGGATAGCAACATTGTGTTTGAGCATGTGCCGTTTCCGGGGGTGATTCAGAGTGATATTTTCCAACAAATTGAGGAGATGAAACAGCGCCAGCGCGAGGCGGAAGATACCCGCCGCCATAAATCCTTTGCTGTGCTGCTGGATGTGTACAAACAAGAAGAGGAGCAAGGCCGGATGCCCCGCCGCACTCCGCCGCCGCCACCGTGGGAAGATGAGGACGACGAAGAGTAGAGACGTGGCATGCAACGTCTCTACTCTTGCACTGCCACCTGCCCCAAAATAAACCGGTCGCCGTTGAGGTTGCCGTTGTTGTCTGAGATGTGCAGACGACGGCCGTTGACCATTTCATACAGCCCCACTTCAATCCAATAATCACCGGGTGGTAGTTCCGGGGGGATAACCAGCCGGTACGGGTCTAGCATTTGTTGGCCGGGCAGCCATTTGGGAATCCACAAATGGGTTGGCGTGGCCCCGCCCAACGGGGTGTAATCCAGCGCCACGTAAGGCACATTGTTGCCGTCAATGAGATGCACAAACACAGTGTAGCTCTCTTCGGCTTTCGCCAGACTTTCCCATTCCAGGATGAGGTGGATGACATCGCCAGGTTGGGCAGTGATGGGATTTGACCAGGGAGCGCGGGCAGTACGGCCGTTGGCCCAACCCGTTGCCCCCACCAGCCCCATCCGCTGCCGGAAGTTTGCCAGCAGGTGATCCGTGTTTGGGGGATTGGCTTGTGGTGTTACTGTCAGGCTGCCCATTGTCAGTTGGGCCGGGTATTCCTCATCCCGGCTGAGATTTTTCAGGCTGACCGTTACGGGGTAGTCGCCGCCGGGCAAATCGTGTGGTAGGGCAAAATCGAAGCGTTCCACAATCACTTCGCCAGGCCACCAGGCCGGGGTGATCAGGTGGCTGTCGGTGGTAAATTCATAACGAATGGCATTTTCTCCTGCGCCTACGGTGATGACCGGGACATAATAATCGCTTGTGCCTTGCGGTGCGCGCATAGCCAGGGTGAGGGGCACAAAATCGCCGGCAGTCACGGCCGTGTCCGGCAATGAATATCCCACTATCTCAATATCCGCCCCTGTTAGCGCCGCAGGCGTTAATTCCGGCGGCAGGGTTTCATCACCTGGTTCTAAGACCTGGTAAAAGGAGCCAGACGGCCGTAGCCGAAACTCCGTCCCGGCAATAGCGTTCGGGCGGAAATTACTCAGGTAAACCGGGCCGCCGGGCAGGAAACGGAAGATCGCTTCCAGCCAGGGGTTAGCGCCGCCGGTGGAGATGAATTCGGGGCGCACATCGGCGGGGTTGGGCCAACGGCCGTCTACCCATTGCGCGTACCATAGCGGTGTCATATGCTCCCAATCATTCAGCAGCACCGCTCCCTCTCCCTGCCCGACAAACTGGTCAAACACGGCGTTTACATAACGCTGCGCCTCATCATAATCCTGCAGCGAAACAATCGGCGCATTCCGGGCAAATTGATAAACCGGCCCGACCAGGAAAAATAAAACAAGAACAAAGGTGGATATGGCAACGGCCGTTTGCTCCCCTCTGCGCCGCAGCGTCTCGGCGTTAAAAACAGCCCACAGCAAGCCAAATAGCCCAATCCCTGCCCACAACCCCACCACGGCCAACGGCCCAATCAGATACGCCATAATGTCTTGCGCCCGCAGGCTGATGACAAAGGCGTAAGTGCCCAGGGCGGGCAAGGTGTAGAGGATGAGCAGGTGAGCAGGTGATGGGGTGAGGGGGTGTTCGCTTGCCACCTGCCACCGGCCACTTGCCACCCAAAGCAGCCAGCCAAAACCGAAGATCGCCAGCAGGATGGTGGGCAGGGTGTATTGCAGACGGAGCAGGGTCCAGAAGACAAGCTGGCGATGGGGTAGTTCGGCCAGGGGGAAGGTGGGCAGGCTTTCCGTCAGGCCGCGCGCCAGCACATGCGCCAGGAAACCATCCAGGGTGTTCATGGTGGTGGGGCCAAAGCCGGGGTTCATGGGGCTGCGAATGGGGAAATACAGCCAGACCGTTAATCCTAACAGGGCAAAGGCGAACATTTTGAGCAATGTTTTCCAGTCACGCAGGATGGACGGCCGTACCACTAAAATAAACAGCGCATACCCCACAAAACCAAACACGGTCAGCGGATGGTGCGTCACGCCCAACCCGGCGGAGAGGCAGAAGGCGTACAGCCAACGATCAGACGAGTCCTCATTCGTCTGATCGTTGGCCGCCCACCACTTCGTCAGGAAAAAGAGGTTTGCCAGCAGAAAGGTACCGGTGATGATGTGGGGGTTGGCATGGATGGAATGTTGCCAGTGGTTCACGGCCGTGCCCACCGACAGCCCGGCAAACAAAGCGGCTATTACACTCAAACCTGAGGGGTTTCGGGCAACCTTTGGTTGCCAACCGCTCAGGTTTTTGGTGGCGGTGTGGACCGTGCCAAACACAAACAGCGCTGCCAACGTCCCGCTCAAGGCTGCCAACAAATGCATCCGCCAGGCGATGCTGCCAATGGGCACTATCGTCTGGATCAATTTGCCCATTAGTGTGGTGAAAGCATAGCCAGGCGGATGAGCGATGCCCAACATGTGGGCGACAAAGGTATATTCGGTCGGGTCGCCATAGACGGGCGTTTGCGCCAGGGTAAACAGGTAGCTGAGGAAAACAAACAACAACAGAACAAGAAGCGCCAGGCGGGGATGAAATTTCATAATTCATCCTTCATCATTCATAATTCCCGCAGCAGTTGGTCATAAATGATAATGGTTTCCTGAGCGGCGCGCGCCCAGCTAAATTGGGCGGCCTGGGTGAAGCCAAGCTGTTGGCGGTGATGGTACTCATCTTTATCGGTGAGCAGACGGTGGATCACGGCCGTCATTTCCTCTACATTTTCCGGGTCAAAATAGACCGCTGCGGTGCCGCCCACTTCTGGGTGGCTGCTGGTGCGGCTGGCGGCCACCACCTGCCCACAGGCCATATGTTCCAGGATGGGCAGGCCAAAGCCTTCATACAGGCTTGGCTGCACGGCCAGATCGGCGGCGGCCAGGATGGCCGGTAAGTCTTCATCGGGAATCCAGCCCAGGGTGTGTACGGCCGTTTGCAATCCATCCCGCTCAATCTTGGCGAAGAAATCATCATACAGCCACCCTTTGCCCCCGACCAGGACGAGGGACAAATTGGGGAGGGTCTGGCGGAGAGTGCGGAGCGCATCAAGCAGCCGGTTGAGATTTTTACGCGGCTCGATGGTACTCAGGTGTACAAGGAACCTTTCAGGTAACTGGTATGTCTGTTTAATGTGGGCGACCCTGGTCGGGGGCGTGGGTTTGAACAGGGAAGAGGGCGCCTCATACACGACATGAATTTTAGCCGGGTCAATGCCATATTGTTTGACGATGTCTTGCTTTGTTGCCTGCGAAACGGCAATGATGGCGTCGGCGCGGCGGCAGTAAAGCGGCATGGCTAGATTCAAATACCAGTGGTTGAGCTTCTTGTGGTAGATGGGAAATAGTTTGTAGATGAGGTCATGCACGGTGAGTACGGTGGGAATGCCGGGCAAAGGCAGCAGCAGATGTTCGGTGCTGTGAAACAGCCGGGCGTCGGGGATGAGCCGGTTAAAGCCGATATGCGCCCACTGCCCGGCCAAAACAGCGGCGCGCCAGGGTTTGTAGCCGCAGTGAATGGTACGTTGGGGAACGTGCGTGGGGAGGATGTGGGGGTAACGGCCGTTTTTGCCCAGATTATAAAAGAGGGCAAAACGTTCTGGCTGTGCCTGGATGAGGGCCGCTGCCAATGATTCACTGTAGCGCCCCAACCCGGTTTTGCTGTGGACGGCGGCGGAGATGTCTATGTAATCCATTTGGTGATGCGTGATGCGTGATGCGTGATGCGTAATCGGTCTTCGTCTCACGCATCACGTGTCACGCATCACGGGTTTTTCGTCCACCAATCCAGCGACCAGGCTACCGCTTTGGCAATGCCTTCACGCAGGGGGGTCTGGGGCGTGTAGTCCAGCAGGGCGCGGGCTTTGCCCACGTTGGCGACGTAATGGGTGACTTCGCCCACGCGGGAGGGTTCGATGGTTATGCCGGGTGTTTTGCCTAATTCTGCGCCGATGAAACGGGCCATGTCTACCAGGCTGTTGCCCTGCCCGTAGGCCAGGTTGATGGTGTGGTTGCTCATTTGCCCACTGACCAATCGCTCAATGCCCCGGTAGACGCCGCTGACGCAGTCGTCAATGTAGGTGAAGTCCAGCACTTTGTCCTGACCATAAATGGTGATGGGACGGCCGTGCTGAATTTCGCGGATGAAATAGGGGATGACGCGCAACATACGTTCGATGTCGTTGTCGTAACGGCCGTAGACGTTGCTGAAGCGAAATACCAGATATTTCAGCCCATAACATTGGGCATAGGAATAGATGAGCGCCTCGCCGGAGATTTTGCTGGCGGAGTAGGGGCTTTCCGTAAAGGCAAAGTCGGCGTAGGACTCTTCGGTAATATAGCGGTGGATGTCACCATACACTTCCCGCGAGCTGCTGAAGATGATGGGGATGTCATGCTGGCGGCAAAATTCCAACACGTTAAAGGTCATGGTGATGTTTTCCAGGGCGCGGTGGGGCTGCTGCACCAGTTCATGCACTTTGGCATGAGCGGCAAAGTGGACAACGGCGTCCAGGTCGGGTGGATATTCCACGTTGCCAATGCCCTTGTCAAAATCACGATGGGGGGCGCTGAGGTCTTGCAGCAAGGTTTCAATGGCGGTCGTCCAGGTGTTTGGCCGTTTGTCTATGCCAAAAACGTAGTGGCCTCTTTCTTGCAAGTAGAGGCCCAGATTGGTGCCAATTTGGCCGCTGGAGCCGGTGATCAAAATGCGCATGGTTGTGTTTCCTCTATTTGTTTTATCCGGCGCATTGTAGAGCGGATTGGGGTAACGGACAAGTTGAGCGTTATGTTAAGTTTTGGCACGGAGGGCGGTGGAGGAAATATCCAGGCGGAAAGGTAGCGGATGAAAGAGGCTGCTGAACTGAGCGGGGATAGGCAGATCGTATATGTTGTGAAAGAGGCCATCTTCCCCTAAGCGCCCGGCGACGAGAAAGGTGTTACCGAGCGATTGTATTTCATGCAGAGCGGCGAGGAGGTTGGCCGGATTATCCTGGTAGAAGCGGGGTTGCAGGATGCGTACGGCCGTGTCATACCCCACCACAAAGGGGATGCCCGGGTAGAGCCGAGCTTTTTCCACAAAAGTGGGGGCGGCGCTGGCAAAAATAGGCCAGCGCCCGGCAAATTGGGCCATCCGGTTGAGCAGGGTTTCGGGCGGAAGGGGTGGTTTGTCGGCGTTTACGGCCGTGCATTCAAACGCCACCGGTATACCCAGATGGTGGCTGGCTGCTTGTGCCAGTTGGGCGTGCCCCTGGTGCAGTGGGTTGAATGCGCCGGAGAGGATGGCGGCGGGCGGGGTGGTGAGGACACGGCCGTCGGCGCTGATACCGAAGTAAGCTGTTTCCCGGTTAGTGACTTGCCGGGCACAGAGGGCAAAGTCTGTTTCGGAAATCGTTAGATTGTCCGCAGGCAACAAATCCTGCACCAAACGCTCAGGCAGGGACATTGCCTGCGCCAGGCAATTTAACATAAGATTACTTATGAGCCGCTCCTCTTCTTCCCGGCTGCGTGCGCCTTTGGTCAGGTGCAAGTCTTGGGTAATCAGGTTTTGGGGCTGCCAGGCGGCGATGTGGGCATGATGCTCGCCCCGTTTGGGGTAGTCGGTGGTGATGGTGGCGGAGCAGGACAGGCCGAGGACAGCAGCAGCCGGCGCTAAAACACGTGCTCGTGAAAGCGCGCAACCAGCCAGGCATACGGCCGTGTCTTGGGCGACATGTTTTGCCGGGGTGTAGCCAAGAAAGCTGTCAAAAGAGGCGGCGCTATAAGGGACAATGGCTTCCAGCAAGGTACGGCTGGCCCCAGCCACCGCCAACAAATCGGCCAATGCCTGTGCGCCAGCCCCCGCTGTGACTAAAACAATCTGGTGCGGGTTATGGTGAATGGCAGTAATCAGGCAGCGCGTCTGGTCATTCATGATCCGCGGCGCCGGATTCGGCCCGTGAGGAGCGGGGGTAGTCGTTGGGGTAGCGTAGTTCTGTGCCAAACATGGGGCTGGTTTTAGCCGTCCAGTCGTTTTGGCTTACATCGTCATTCAAATGGTCAAAGTAGCCTTGTATCCGGCTGTCTAGCAAATCAATTTGGTGCAGCAGAATGGCTTCCAACGTTTTGGGGGTGATAGGTGATCCCCATTCCAAGGTACCATGATGGGAAGTGACCAGGTGAATGAGCTGGCGCAAATTTTCTTCAGAAATGGTGTCAAGCGTTTGTGCGGCCTGTTCGATCAGCACCACCGCCCGCACAATATGGCCGACGAGACGGCCGTCGTCCGAAAAGGCAAACCCCTGTGTCACATCATACTCAATTGCTTTACCGATGTCGTGCAGCAGCGCGCCTGTCACCAGCAGGTCCCGGTTCACATGGGGATAGTGATCGGCCAACGTGTGTGCCAGATTGGCCATGCTCAGGCTGTGTTCCAACAAACCACCCAGGTAGGCATGGTGCATTTTGCGGGCGGCGGGGGCAATGGAAAATTGGTGCAGAAAAGCGGTATCCGCCAACAGGAGTCGTGTCACCAGGGCGCGCCACGGTTCAGCCAACAAACCCACAATGTCTTTCAATTCGGCCGCCATCACCTCGCGGGGACGGGAACTGGCGGGTAAGAAGACGGCTAAATCAGGATTGAGACATTCGTTTAGATCGGTGATGGCAATTTGTAGGCTGTCTTTGTAGTTATTTATACGCCCGGTGACGAGGACGACATGGCCGGGTTGTGCCCAACGAAAGACGTATTCAGGTACATCCCAGTAAACAAAAGTTACCTGGCCAGACTTATCACGCAGATTGCCGAGGAGGTAGTCACGGCCGTCTTTCGTTTTGCGGGCGATGGCATCCTGCAATAGAAATGGTTCGTGTTCTAGCGCGTTTCCGGCTTGCAAATCGGTTACGAATATTTTTTTCACGGCCGTTTTTCTCCTGAGTCGTTTGATGAGATTGTAGAGGGATTTAACTTTTCTGGCTACAATTGAGAACGGCAGATGGTGGCTGGTGGCAATTACTAACATCAGCCCCCAGGGACTATGTTTAGGACAGGGCATGCGATGAGAAAAATAATAGTTGGTATCACAGGGGCGAGCGGGGTTATCTATGGCATCCGTTTCTTGGAGGTGCTGCGCACCGTGCCCGATGTGGAGACCCACCTGGTAATGAGCAGCGCCGCCGGAATCACCATCAGTTTAGAAACAGCCTATACCCCGGAGCAGGTGGTAGCCCTGGCCGACGTGCAATATCGTTTCATGGACATTGCTGCTGCTATTTCTTCTGGCTCTTTTAAGACGGATGGCATGGTTGTCGTACCGTGTTCTATGAAGACGTTGGCCGGGATTGCCCATTCGTTTAGCGATAATTTACTGCTGCGGGCGGCCGATGTGGTATTAAAAGAGCGCCGCCGGTTGCTCATTGTTCCCCGTGAAACACCGCTGCACTTAGGCCATTTGCGGCTGATGGTGCAGGCAACAGAGATTGGGGCCATTGTTGTGCCCCCCATGCCGGCCTTTTATCACAAGCCACAATCGGTGATGGCTATTGTCGATCAGACGGTGAACCGGCTGTGTGATCTGCTAGACATTACGCTGCCCGAAGATTTATTTGATCGCTGGCAAGGAGCGAAAGGTGAGTGACGCTCCAGGGCACGAGGCGGTATTACGCGCTGAGGTATTGGCCTATTTGCAGGGCCACCAGGTGATGACGTTGGCGACGGTGGGCGCAGAAGGGGTGTGGGCAACGGCCGTGTTCTACGTAAACGATGGTTTTGACCTCTACTTCCTCACGGCCGGGCACACCCGGCATGGGCATAATATAGGGGCGCGGGCGGTTATAGCCGCCGCCATTCAGGAAGATTACCGGGATTGGGATGACATCAAAGGGATTCAGCTAGAAGGTGAGGTAGTGACGCTGGCGGGAGATGAACGGGACACGGCCGTAAACCTTTACACACAAAAATATCCTTTCATCGCCCAGGCTGACGACACCATGCAGGCGGCCCTGGCAAAAGTGAACTGGTACCGCCTGCGGCCTAAACGTCTCTATTTCATTGATAACAGGAAGGGGTTAGGCCACCGTGATGAAGTTGAACTGAACTGGTAGCTGGTGGCTAGTTGCTTGTACTAGCCACCAGCCGCCAGCCACCAACCACTAGCTACCAAAGAGTCAACTTTCCCCTGGCGCATACGTTTGCATTACCACTTTCAGGTAGCGCATATGGCCGGGGGTGTAATAAAGGGCGAGGGCGGCTTCTTCAAGGTCAAAGGGTTCTGACAATGCCAACATTTCCTGCAAATAGGCCGCGTCACAGCGCATGACGGCTTCCTGAAACGCTTTTTCGCCTTTGACTTCTAGCAGCAAGGGGGCGGTGGAGAGGGATTTACTTTTCAAGGTACGGATCACCTGCGCCTGCCGCGCCACCAGCAAGATGGCATTGACCGTGTTTTTGGAGATGTCCTTGTTCTCTTGCTCATATTTCTCGGCCAGAATGTCAATCAGTTCCCGCCAGCGTAATTGGTCGTTCTGTTGTAAATTGACGATCATATCTTTGAGGATGGGAAACCGCTGCTCCGCGGGCACAATACGCAGGCGGGCTTTTTTGAGTTGGCTGCGATACCGTTCGTGCAACGGCCGTTGCTGTTCCTGTTTTTGCGGGCGGCAGACATAAAGCGTGGTATTCACCTGCTTGATTTCCAGGATATGGCTGTACTTTTCCAGGAATTTGCGAAAACTACCCTCAGCATAGGAACTTTTATCAAAAGCGCCAGTGCTTAATTCTGAGAGTGCCTGGCGCACTACGCTGGCGCGCACCTGGGTTTCTTCGGCCAATAAGCGGTCTACGGCCGTTTGTACCAACAGTTCCACCTGGGCATCATTTAATTTGGTCGAAGGCACAATCTCTTCGTAATAAACATACTCATCACATAAACTAACAAAACTCCTGCTGGCGGTATGCCGCAGGCCCAACCCGATCACATGTTTGCCCCGCTTGCGCAGCGATTGTACCAACGGCGTAAAATCCCGGTCGCCGGTGATGAGGACATACGTACTGTACTTATGTCCATCAATCAGCGTATCCATTGTATCTACCACAATTTGCATGTCCGCCAGATTTTTACTGAAGTTGTTGATGCGAATGGTAGACTGCGTGGAAAAGCCGGCGACGGCCAAATCTTTCATTAACTGTTGGTTCTGCCGCCAATCGCCATAGGAACGTCGTAGGACGATACGGCCGTGTGTCATCCGTTTGATCTGATCGAGTATGAGATTGATGTCAAAAGTTAAATTGGCTTGTTTGGCCCCGATCACCAGATTGTCTAAATCTAAAAAAACAGCAACATCAATCGTGTTTGTGTTACCCGTTGCTGGTTGGCTATCTGTTGACCCGTCGTTCATGCGATTTCAGCCGGATTCTCCCGATCTCACTTTATGCTAATTCTACTCTAATCATTCGTTCCCGCAATTGTTTCCCGTGAAACATGGCAGTTTACACTTTGCCATATTCGTGTTACCATAATGTTGTTTGTATAATATGTCAACTTGATGCGCAACTGGAGGTCAAAATGAACGAAAGAAGTAACTGGGTATGGGAAGGAAAACCCTGGGAGGCGTTCAAATCGTTTGCCATCATCTTTTCCTTTGTATTGAACTTCATTCTCTTAATTGTGTTATTACTGATGGGGCCACTGATATTCCCCGTCATCCTCAACAACACGGTGGAACCAATTGTTAGTGGGCTAAATGACAGTTTTGTTTTAATGAGTAATGCCACCATTTCTACCACCATTCCTCTGGACAAAGACCTGCAATTGAACACAACCATCCCTCTTTCGACGACGACTGATGTGCGGATCATTGAAGATGTACCACTGAGCGTAAACGCCACCTTTGTTCTTCCGGCTGGCGGGGGCACCATCAATGGTACGGTGATTTTGGCGCTGCCCGCCAATACCACGCTGCCCGTCGCGCTGAATCTGGATGTGCCTGTCAACCAGCCAGTACATGTTTCCACTGATGTGCCCGTGCAAATAAAACTCAGCGAAACTGACCTGGGTGTGCCCTTTGCCAAACTGCAAAACCTGTTTAACCCTCTGAATGACCTGGTGACAAACTTGCCCTCTTCTAACGAGGAGTTGGCGCAGCGCGCCTCTGGTGCGGTGCTGGAACCGCGATGAGGTAGGGAGATTGAGAGATTGGTTGATTGCGGAAACAAAGATCGAGAACAAGACGGGTATCGTTCATATGGTTCGGGTTTCTGGCAGAGAATCGCGCTATAATCCGGTGCCATGAGTGATATACCGCCTGTTTGTGATTATGAAGGTTCGGATTATCGAACGCGATTTTGGGAGGGGCAGGGCCGCGATTATGAAGATCAGGTTGAGCGCATCGCCTTACGCCGCTTAATGCCCCCCACCGGGGAGACGTTAATTGAAATTGGGGCGGGCTACGGCCGTCTTGCCAACGAATATCACGGTTATAACAAAGTCGTCCTCTTTGACTACTCTCGTTCCTTGCTGCGTGAAGCTCAGGCGCACCTGGGTGATGATCTCCGATTCATTTATGTAGCCGGTAACTGGTACAACATGCCCTTTGTGGACGGCCTGTTTTCAACGATGGTACAAATCCGTACTCTGCATCATGCCGCCGATGTGCCCGCCTTATTTCACGAATTGGCGCGCATTGCCCGGCCACACGGCCGTTACATCCTGGAATTTGCCAACAAAAAAAACCTCAAAGCCATTGCGCGTTATGCGGCCCGCCGCCAGGAATGGTCGCCTTTTACCGGTGAGCCGGTAGAGTTTGCCGCTCTCAACTTTGACTTCCACCCGCAATGGATTCGCCAACAGTTATTGGCCGTTGGCTTTGCACCGCAGCGCGCCCTGACCGTCTCCCACTACCGTTTTGGTCCGCTGAAGAAAACCATTCCCACCGGCCTGCTGGTGAAGCTGGACGCCATCGCCCAACGCACGGGCAATTGGTGGCAGTTATCCCCCAGCGTTTTCCTGGAAGTACACCACCCGGCATCTGGCAGCCCAACAGCCCCCCACCATTTTTTCGCCTGCCCTACCTGCAAGACGCTGTTGGGTGCGATGGTGAACGGCCGTCTCGCCTGCCCCAACCCTGCCTGCGGCCACCAATGGCGCGTCGAAAATGGCCTCTACGATTTCAAAGAACCACAAAATTAACCACAGATAATGCGGATGTGACGGATTATTACGGATCAAAAATCAGTGAGAATCCGTACCATCCGTCTAATCCGTGGCTCAAATTCCCCTCATCTGCTCCACCATAATTTGCCAGTGACGATATGCCGCCAGTAAACTTGGGGTATGAAGTTTTGGAAATTATCATTATGTCTACTTGTTTCACTAATCATTGTCGGCAGTGCCACGGCGGCGCCGGCCGAGAGACCAGCAGCCGCACCGGTGGATGCCCGGTTTGGTATTGTCGAAAGTTATGTCAACTCGGCTGAGGCCAATAACCTGGGTGTGGCCTGGACACGGGTGCGTTTTCAATGGGCAGAGGTGCAGGTGGGTGGCCCCGGCACCTGGACGCCCAGAGTCAGCGATGCCCAGATCAACAATGAGATCGCCAACGGCCGTACCGTTGTCGGTTTGCTCATTGGCGTGCCGGACTGGGCCTGGAACAATGGCCTACCGGCCGGGTTAAATTTGCCCCACGATGACCCCAACAACACCTGGGCTAACTTTGTGCGCGAGGCGGTGGGGCGGTACAACGGCCGTATTCGCCACTGGATCATCTGGAACGAGCCGGACATCAACGACCCCAACGCCCCCGGTTTCACCTGGCCCGGCTCCACACAAGACTTTTTACAGTTGCAGCGCACCGCCTATCTGGTTGCCAAAGAAACCAACCCCAACGCCGTCATCCATCTGCCCGCCTTCACCTACTTCTGGAATCCCAACTACATCTACCAATTTTTAGACGTGGTAGTAGCCGACCCGGCCGCGCCGGAGCATAACTACTACTTCGACGCCATCACCGCCCACCTCTACTTCCAGCCCGACTCCGTCTTTTCGCTGATTCAGACTTTTTACGGCGCGGTGCAAAGCCGGGGCATCCCCTGGAAACCGCTCTGGCTGGTGGAGACCAATGCCCCGCCCAGCAATGATCCCGCCTGGCCAGTGGCGAACTGGACGTTCCAGGTGACGTTGGATGAGCAGGCGGCCTATATTCCCCAGGCATTGGCCGTGGCCATGGCCGCCGGGGCGCAGCGCATTGCCATCTACAAATTGCAGGACATTCCCGGCGATGAGGCGGCTAACCCGGAACCGTTTGGCCTGCTGCGTATGGATGGGTCACGGCGGCCGGCGTTTAACAGCTATCAGGTCGCCATTCGTTACCTGGCCGGGGCGCAAGGCGCGCGGCGCGAGCGGTGGAATGAAGTAGGGCAGGTGCGGCTGGATCAGGGCACGTATACCACGCACGTCCTTTTTTCCCGGCTGCCGGCGCCGCAGCAGGTGGAGATTGAGGCGACGGCGAACACGGCCGTCCTCGTGGACATGTGGGGCGGACGGCGCACCATCAGTGCCCAAAACGGGCTGTTCAAAGTGGATTTGCCCGGCGCGCTCTGCGTGCAAACGGCCGGGGATTACTGCATGATTGGCGGCGCGGTGCAATATCTGGTGCAGGCCAAAGAAGGTGGCTCTGTGCCTTCAGCGCCGCCAGGGGGCAATGCGCCGCCACCCCCAACCACTGGCGGCGCAACGGGCACACCGGACGGCACGGCTACTTCGGCGGCGCTCAGTACGGCCGTCCCCACAACCACACCCGACCCCAACGCACCCACTTCAGCAGCGATCCTGACGGCCGTACCCACAACCGAGGCGACGGCCACGGCCGTGACCAACACCCCCCGGCCCACCAACACACCGCGCCCCACGCGCACACCCACCGCTACCATAACAGCCACACCTGCGCCAACAGAAACGGCCGTACCCGCTATTACCCCATCTCCTACAGCCATCCGTGCTACTGAAATAGCGGAATTGTTGCCGACATCAACGACCAGCACCGCATGGGCAGACTCAACGGAGTTGAATCGCTCAGAGCAGGCTCAGCCACCCGCCGCCAACAACCTTTCCTTCCTGTTTATTGGCGGCGGCCTCTTGTTGGCGGTAGGATTAGGGGGTTGGTGGTGGCGGTCACGGCCGTGACCCACCAAAAGGAATGACCGTGTTTCCACGACAATTAATGAGACTCAAGAGAGAGGCTACGAATTTCACGCATGTCACGAGTTTTTCTGCGGTAGGTTTTCGTAGCATTCAAAGATTTTTCAAAAGCTCTGTGTTTTTGGTGATGGGATTGTTCGTGATCACGGCCGTCGCACATCCCCTGTCCGCCCAATCTCCTATCAACGTGCAGAGCGACACATTGGATGATAGTGGCTACCCGCGCCGTGTCACCTTCCGGTTAGATGTGGACGCGCCCGCCGAAATTACCCAGGCCACGCTGCATTATGACGTGAGCAAGGTTAGCTGCCTGGATGGGGGGGCGACTGTACCCGTAACCATTGAAGGCGACAACTTGCAGTGGACGTGGGAGATGGTGCGCTCCGGGAATCCGCCGCCGGGCACGGCCGTGACCTGGAGTTGGACGCTCACCGACGCGGATGGCCATACCCTGACCACGCCGCCACAAACCCACACCTTCACCGACACCCGCTACAACTGGCGCACCGTCGAGGCAGACAATCTGAAGCTGCACTGGTATGAGGGCAACGTGGGGCCAACCTTGCTGAACGCGGCGGTAGATGGCCTGGAGCGGCTGGAAAACGAGATGGGCATTGAACTGCAAGCCGAGGTCAACCTGTTCATCTATGGCGATACGGCCGATATGCGTGACGCTGTTTTGTACATTCAAGATTGGGCCGGCGGCGTGGCGTTTAGCGAGTATAACGTCATCCTCATGGGCATCCCGCCGTCGCTGGCCAATACCTGGGGGCAGGATGTGGTGCCGCACGAACTGGCGCATCTGGTGGTGGCGCAGTACGGCCGTAGCTGCGTCGGCGGCAGCCGTCCCAACTGGCTGGAAGAAGGGTTGGCCGTTTATGCCGAAGGCGATCCCTCCCCTGAAATTCGCGCTGACATCGAACGTGGCCTGGCGAACAACAGTTTTGAACCACTGCGCAGTCTAAATGGCGCGTTTTCGGCGCATGGGACGGAAGCGGGTATCGCCTACAGCCAGAGTTACAGCACGGTGGCCTATTTGTTGGAGAGTTACGGCCGTGAACCTCTGCAACAACTCATCCTCACCCTGGCCGAAGGCAAAAGCACCGACGCCGCCCTGGAAGAGGTGTATGGTTTCAACGTAGATGGGCTGGAATTGGCCTGGCGCGCCCACCTGGGGCTGCCCGCGCGAGACATCCCACCCACGCCCACGCCCATCAACCCGGCGGCCATCCCCACCATTGTACCCGAAGGTCTGCCCGCCAGCCTGCCCACGCCACCATCAGCGGCGGCAACGGCCGTGCCGCTCACCAATGCCCCCGCCGCTAACCCCGGCATCTGCAACGTAGGGCTTATCCCCTTGCTGCTGGTGGGCCTGTTTTTTGCCAGGAGACGGCGCATTTAGCCATCATATGTCATTCCGAACCGTTCCCGGTGAGGAATCCTGACGACACAGCCAGTCGAAAGGGATTCCTCACTCCGAAGACGAGCCTGCCCTGAGGCATCGAAGGGTTCGGAATGACAATTCCGTAGATAATGAAACGCATTTCCCCACACCCCCACACCCCCTCACCCCTTCACCTGCTCATCCTGCTCGCCCTGCTTACCCTCAGTTGTCGTTTGGTAGATGAAGCCTTGCAGAGCGGGGCCAACGAAACGCCGGCGGGGGTAGACCGCAGCGACGCCATTTTTTTTGATGGCGGGCAGCCGTTAACGCTGGACCCGGCCAAAACACATGGCGGGCCGGATGGGGAATTGGGCCACATTTTTAGCGGGTTGGTGACGCTGGATCAGACCATGCAGGTGCAGCCGGAACTGGCGGCGGGGTGGGCGGTGAGTGATGACGGCCGTACCTACACCTTCTATCTGCGCCAAAATGCCCTGTTTCACGACGGCCGTGCCGTCACCGCCCAGGATGTGGTCTATTCCTGGGAACGGGCCGCCAATCCCGCTACCGGTTCCGATACCGCCCAAACGTACCTGGGCGATATTGCCGGCGTCCAGGAAATGCTGGACGGGCAGGCCGACCACATCAGCGGGCTGCGCGCCCTTGACGACCATACACTGGAAGTGCAACTGCGCGAGCCGGTGGTTTACTTCTTGCAAAAGCTGGCATACCCCGTCGCCTTTGTGGTGGATAAAAACAATGTCACGGCGGCCAATTGGGAGCATCGCCCCAACGGGACGGGGCCATACAAACTGCAAACCTGGCGGGATGATGATCTGATTGTGCTGGAACGGTTTGATAGCTATTACCTGGAACCGGCGGCTACGCGCCACATTGTCATCAATCTGGGGCCGGGGTTGTCGCTGGCGCGGTACGAACAGGGGCAGATTGACCTGGTAGGCATTGGCGGCGCAAACCTGGAGCGGGCGCGGGATCCAAACAATCGTTTTTATGATGAATTGGAAACGGCCGTTGCTCTCTGCACCGCCACCATTGGCCTGAACAACCGGCTGGCCCCTTTTGACGATGCCCGTGTGCGGCAGGCATTTAATCTGGCGCTGGATCGGGAACTGCTCATCGAAACCTTTTCTGACGGCAATGCCATTCTGTCCGCTGGCGTCCTGCCGCCCGGCATGCCCGGCTACATCTACAAACCGGAACGCGGCTACCCCTACGACCCGGAAAAGGCGCGGCAGCTATTGGCCGAAGCCGGGTACAGCGATATGAGCCAGTTTCCCACCCTCACCTACACCACTTCTGGCTACGGCAGCGTGGGCGGTTATACTGCCGCCCTTATTACCATGTGGCAAGACAATTTAGGCGTCACCATTGAGCCGCACATCATAGACCCCTACCAATATTTTGAGGAGCTATACAGTGGTAATGTCGGTCACTTTTATGACAGCGGTTGGTGCGCCGACTACCCTGACCCGCAAAACTTCCTGGATATTCTCTACCACAGCCGCTCCCGCCAGAACAATGGCGGCTACCAGAATGCCACCGTAGACGCCCTGCTGGAAGCGGCGCGGGTGGAGCGAGACGTGACCCGGCGGATGGCGTTGTATGCGGAAATTGAAGATATGATTGTGGCCGACGCCCCGGTCGTCTTTTTGAATCACGGCCTCAGCGCCGTTCTGGTCGGCCCGGAACTGCAAAATTATGTATTGACGCCGTTTGGCGTACGGCAGTGGCATGTGCTGACAGTCAATCGCGGCTCGTGAACGGCCGTGAATCCTCAATACACTTATTGTGGCCGGTTTTCAACCGGACCCCTCCTGGGATACTTCTCTATGCTAAAAAGAAACACTTTTTTGCTGGCAGTCGTTTTGTTTTTTTTAGGGGCGGCAACGGCCGTACTCTTTCCCCCCAACCGCCCAGAAACCACGCTTTACTCCTACAGCGCGCCGGCAACGGCCGTGTCCGGCGAACGCACCAAATGGCATCCCATCACCATTGATTTTACCGGCCCCTTTGCCCATGAAACCGACGACGCCCCTAACCCATTTCTTGATTACCGGCTGCAAGTAACCTTCACCGGCCCACAGGGTCAGGTATACCATGTGCCCGGCTTTTTTGCCGGGGATGGGCAGGGCAATGGCAGCGGCGACATCTGGCGCGTCATTTTTGCCGCCGACCACGCGGGACTCTGGCAGTACACCGCCGCCTTCCATACCGGCGCCAATATCGCCGTTGATTTAGATATGAATAACGGCGCGCCGCACAGCTTTCATGGGGCCAGCGGCGACTTTCAGATACACGACCCCATGTGCCCCCAACCCGGTTTTCTGGCACACGGCCGTTTGGAATACGTCCACAACCACTATCTCAAATTTGCCGACGGTGACTATTGGATCAAGGGTGGCCTGGATAGCCCGGAAAACTTCCTGGCCTACGCTGGTTTTGACAACACCTTCAGCCAGGGCGGCATCTTGCCAGATTTTATCCACTACTATGAACCACACATAGCCGACTGGCAGCCAGGCGACCCCTACTTTGTCAGCGAAGACACCGGTTATGATTCCAGAGGGATCATCGGCGCTTTGAACTATATCTCCTCACAGGGCCTCAATTCCATCTACTTCCTGCCCATGAACCTGGGCGGCGATGGGCAAGACGTATACCCCTTCATCGCCCCGGAAAACAGCCACTACAACAAAACCCATTACGACATTAGCAAACTGCATCAATGGAATATGGTGCTGGCCCATGCCCAAAACAAAGGAATTGCCCTGCACATCGTGTTGGCGGAAACAGAACTCGCCAACCGGACATGGCTGGATGGCGGCGAACTGGGCGTCGAGCGCAAGCTGTATTACCGTGAATTGATCGCCCGCTTTGGCTACTTGTTAGCGATCAAATGGAATTTGAGCGAGGAGAACGATTACAGCGTCCATCACCTGCATCAGTTTGCCGCCTATATTCGGGCGCTTGACTGGAATAAACATCAACTGGCCGTCCACACCCACCTGAATGATTTTTCTTATTACCTGGCGCTGTTGGGCGACCAAAAATTTACCAATACCTCCATTCAATACACCACCGACCTGGCCGACAGCCTAGTGGAGTCCTGGCGCAACCAGTCTGCCCAAACCGGGCACCCCTGGGTGGTGGATATGGATGAAAATAGTTATGCCCTCACCAGCTCGAACGAAGATAATTTGCGCATCCAACTGCTTTATCCCATCTACTTTAGCGGTGGGAATATCGAATGGTATCTGGGTTATTACCCTTTGCCATTGGGCGGGGATGTCAACCTGGAGGATTTCCGGTATCGAGATAAAATGTGGCGGCACACCCGGTATGCCCGTGAATTTATGAGCGCGAACCTGCCTTTTTGGGAGATGGAGCCGCAAGATTTTTTGCTGACAGGTGAAAACGTCAGCCGGGGTATTGGCCAGGTTTTTGCCAAACAGGGGGAAGTGTACGCGCTGTATTTGCCGACGGCCGATGGCCACGGCCGTCTCAATTTAACGGGCTACCCTGGCGTCTTTACCCTGCGCTGGTTTAATCCCCGGCTTGGTCTGTTTATGGGCGAGCCGCGCCTGGTTGCTGGCGGCGGCTCGGTGGACATTGGCTCGCCGCCGGAGCAAGTGAATGAAGATTGGGTGGTATTGGTGCAACAGGGGGCGGGACGCGGCCGTTACCAGCCCCTTGTTGGCGAAAATCTGTCATTTCTACCGGTTGTTGTCCGCGCTTGTCCCGGCGGAATTATCCCTTAACACAGATGCAAACAATGAATTATCTGCTCTTTTCTATCATTCTCCTCTTGTCTGTCGGGCTGTTTGCGCCAGCCGCACCCACCGGCGAGCATATGGTGTATCTGCCGGTGGTGCTGCGCCCGGAGGAGTTGGCTCCTTCAGAAGAATTCAGATTACAAATTACACCCAACGGTTGGCTGTTGAGCAGCACCTTTGAGCCACATTCCTTTGTATTGATAAACCCGGCGGGCAATACGCAGCGGGTTGTGCAGGTGAGTATTGATTTGAGTACGGCCGTGTTTATGGATATGGTGTACGATCCGCATGGAATTGCTGGCGACCTGGTCGCCAAAGACCTGACGGTAGACAGTAATGGCCCATTGGTTGGATTTGCCGGGCACTCCTTTGCCGGCGCTCATCACGATGGGTATGATCAGTTGAACCTGGCCTTTCAACACTTTGATCCAGGTGAAACTTTTACATTTTCCGTGGACGTGGACCCCACCTCTATTCGCGGCGTCGCGGCGCCGGGGCCGTATGAATCGGGCAGCGTCTCTGGCTTAGAACTGGTAGGCGCGACGGTGACGGTGACGTTTGCCGATGGCACGGCGCTGAGCGGGCAAACGTTTCGGCTGCCGCACAGCCTGGGCGGCTCGCAGGCGATTGTGCGCAGCCACCTGCCGCTTGCGCCACAGGTAGAGGTGGTGGGGATATCGGGGAACACGGCCGTTGTCACCGACCCGCACCAGACCTTACAAATTCACACATCATCGCGTGGTTTAGTCAGAGCCTTAGTTATCGAAGGTGGCCTGTTTACGGAAGGCGTACCCGGTGGTGGATTTGATCTTGACCCATTTGAAGCCAACACGGCGCTAACGGCCCGCGAGTATGAATACTTTACCAACGGGGGGACAATGTATTTACCGGTACAATTGAGCCGCTCCCATGCAAATGGCGGCCTGAACATGATTGTCGTGGTACAGGAAAACGTCTTTAATTACAAAGGCGCCGTTTCCCCACCGATTATTGTTGAGTTACAGGATTAACATGCAAGGTTATAAGAAGCTGTTTCATATTGTTTTTTTTGTTGTCTTTTTGACGGCCGTTGCTATCGTCGCGCAGGCAGGCCCCGCAGAAGTTGATGTAGCTGAAGCAGGTTCCTTTTATCTATCAGCCGCCCCCATGGGCCAGAATTCCGTTTTTTTGCCGGTTATATTTGTACCCATTTTGCCGGCGCCGCCCATTCACGCCGTCCCCTTTTCGGGTGTCATTAACACCGACACCATCACAGACATCGCCTCTGCCGGGGATGAACGCCTGTTTGTGACGGCGCGCCAGGGAATCATTTACATCGTGCAGCCAAATGGTCAGGTTTTGCCAACCCCGTTTTTAAACATCACAGAATTAGTGACCATACAAAACTGGGAGCAGGGTATGTTGGGGTTGGCATTCCATCCTGACTACCCGACTACCCCCCACTTTTTTGTGAGTTATACCCGTAAATTCACAAACCAGGTGGAGATCATGCGGTACTCTGTCAGCCAGACAAATTCCAATGCCGCTGATAAATCTACTGGCAGATTGCTCATGCGAATTGACAAAACCGAGATGCTAAGCCTGGTGCATAATGGCGGCGACCTGAATTTTGGGCCTGATGGCTATCTTTACATTGGCATTGGCGATGGTGGGCCAGACCCCCATTACGGCAGCCCCGATGTCCACGATCCGGCCAACAATGGGCATCGTTTGAATACACTGTTGGGCAAGATTTTGCGAATTGACGTGAATGGTACGGGCTTGCCGCCACAGGATAGTTGTAACAGTGATATTGTCGTTTTTCACTATACCATTCCCCCAGATAATCCATTTGCCGATGGCAGCGGCTCTAATTGTGACGAGATTTGGGCCAGGGGTTTGCGCAACCCCTGGCGGTTTAGTTTTGATCGCGCCACCGGTGATTTATTCATCGCCGATGTGGGGGAATGGGAACGCGAAGAGGTAAACATAGAAACTGCCGGTTCGCCCGGTGGTCTGAATTACGGTTGGCGATGTTGGGAAGGCAGTTTTGATCAGCGGATCCCCCACCCAGAAATTGCCGGTGGTTGTTTGCCCCAGGCGCAGTACACATTCCCGATATATGAGTATGACCAGTCTGAGGGCTGTTCCATTGTGGGTGGTTTTGTTTATAACGGCCGTGCCTATCCAGCCTTGCGCGGGCATTATATTGTCGGGGATTTTTGTAATGGCGTTTTGAAGGTGTTGAGCCGCTCGCCTGAGAATGAAAATGAATGGTTCAAAGCGCGCCAGATAGGTACCGGCGTGTTTATCAGCACGTTTGGCGAAGATGTGGCGGGTGAACTGTATATGGGTACCTGGAGCGCCAGCAATCAGGCGCGTGTTTACCGGCTCGTGGCCGAGAATTGACCCAGCCAATAAGCGTCGTTGGGCTGGCGCTGTCCATTTACATAAAGTGGCAGGCGGCTGCCGGTAGCCGGGTCATAAAAGCCGATGTGAAGGGGATAACGGCCGTCTACCCCACCCGCCGGCAGCGCCAGCGTATACGTATCGGTAAATACTTCACCTGCTGCCCAAAATGAAGTGGGATAAAAACCATTTCGGGGGGGGCCGTCTGCCTGGGCGATGGGCGGCGCGGCGGGATCACCCAGGTGGACAAATGTGGTGAGCGCCTGGCCCGGCGGCTGCGTGATATGCCATTGCAACTGAACTTCCAGCGTTTGGGTGGTGGTGAGAACCTGCGCCCAGGTGAGCAGAATGCCATCCCCCCATTGTGCCAGAACCGGTGTGCTTGTTTCCGGCCATTGCGCCGGTATGACCTTCACCCGGCCGATCTCCACTGCTGTGCCGGCGTCCAGAATGGAGACAAAGAGGCGCGCTTCGGTAGGGCTGCTCGTGGTTGGTTCCAGGTATACGGAAACATCGTCTACGATGATGGTATCATCCGGCCAAAAGGTGGCCGGGAAAAGGCCATTGCCGTGATAGGTGTGGTGGCTGCCGACCAGCGCCAGGTCATGCCCTAAAACGGTAATGACTTCGGTGGGTGGGTGCGAGACGTTGCCCGTTTTCCGCCAATAGAGGGTGAATTCTAAGCGTTCGCCGGGTACGGCCGTTGCCGGTAAAGGCCCCACGGCAACCAGTTCCAAAACGCCGATGGGTGTCTGCACCAGGCGCGCCGTTGGCGGCAAATCGGCCATGGTGATGAGCGGTGGCGGCATATACGCTGCCGGGATGACCACCAGGAGGGCATAACACGAGGTGAGCAAAGCGACGATTCCGGCCAGCCAGCCATACCGCCACTGGCTCAGCCCATAAGCCAGCGCCAGGGAAATGGGGAGTATCGCCGGAAAGAGCAGCCGCCCCTGCTCCGCCGGGGTTCTGAGTAAAAATTGTAGCCAACCGGCTGTGAGCAGCGCTACCCAACCGGCCAGGATGCCCACTAATTCCCATCGGATACGGTCATGGCGGTACACGGTCGTGCCTGTTCCCCCCAATCCAACCAGGGCAATGCCCCCCCACAACCAATAAACAAATGACGGCGGTTTTATCGTCATCCAGCCAAAATAGGCGACGGCGGATTGAGCGACGGTGACAAGCTCACGCAATAGCTGCCGGACGGTCAACGTTCGTTCACCACCGGCCAGTTCGATGAAGACAGTCGTCGCCGTGGGGTCGCCATAAAGCGCCCAGTTACGCCCAAACCACCAACCGGCAAGCAGAAAAGCGGGCAACAAGGTGAGCAAAATAAAGTCGCGCACGGCGGGCCAACGGCCGTACTGCTCCCCATGCCGCCACCACCACCAGCCCACTGCGCCTGTTCCCCATACCAGCAGCAGCAGCCCGGCCGTTTTGCTGAGCATGGCTGCCCCCAGTGTGATCCCCAACAAAAACAGCCGTTTCCGGCTGACGCCGCTTAGCCACAACCGGAGAACTTGCCAGATGACCAGGGAGCTAAAGAGAATGATCAGTGTGTCGTTGCTGATGACGGCATGGAGAAAGTTAAACTGGGGCAAAAAGGCGACCAGGGACATAGCCAGCAGCGCCCGGCCAGGCTGCAGCGGCCACAGCAGCCGCCCCGCCTGGTAAATGAGTGCCAACGTCAGCCCGCCGAGCAAAACAGAGACGAGACGAAGGCGGAAAACGGCCGTTTGCCACACGGCCGTTTCCCTCGTTTCTGGCACATACAAATTGGGGTTGCCCGTCGTCTGGCCCAATTGGGCGTAGGGGTTTATCTGCAAAGATGGCCCTTCACCCGACCGGCCTAACAGCACCGCCAGCAGCAGGTAATAAAGCGGCGGTTGCGCCGCCTCCTGACGCGCCAGATCATCCCCCACCCCTAGCAAAGTGGCCGCTACGCCTGGTAGAGTGGTTGCTACCGGCAAACGGCCGTTGACCGCAATTGCCTGCACCGTATAAAAATGGTGGTTTTCATCCGGCGCTTCAAAAACGGGCGTCACCAGCGCGTAACCGATGGTGAGCAGCCCATAAAGCAGCAAAACAGCCGCAGCCAAATAGCCAGGACGATGAATGTGCAATATCATTTGCCAGCAATTTTCTACCAGGGAAAAGGATATTTCAACATGATAAAAAAAACCTTTCGGTTGTTCTTTATTGTTTTACTTGTATTTGGCGCGGTTCAATATGTGTTTAGCTTCTCAACGGGCATTGCCGGTTTTTCCGGCATGAATGGCGGCAACAGTTGTAATAACTGCCACCACAGTGGGGTTACGCCCGAAGTCAGCATCAGCGGTTCCCAGGTTGTTTTGCCCGGCGACACCCAGATTTACACCCTGATCATTTCTGGCGGGCAAGAAACCGCCGGTGGTCTCAATGTGGCCGTGACCGATGGCAGTTTACTCTCGTTAAGCGGCGAAACACAGTTAATCAATGGCGAAATTGCCCACACCACACCGAAATCCGCCAACCAGGATGGGGATGTGGTGTTTAGCTATGCCTGGACGGCACCGGTGATTACCGGAACTGTCACCATGTATGGTGCCGGTAATTCCGTGAATGGCAATGGCTCAAACAGTGGCGACGCGGCCGGCCTGACGGCGCTGTCCATTGTGGTGATGGAACTCAATGAGAGGCTCTATTTGCCCCTGATCCAGCGGGATTGATGGGTGGATTGGTTCAATCTACAAAGATTGAACCAATCTAAGGCGCAGGCACACAGGGCGATTCCGGCCAATCATCCAACTGCCCCATGCCATTGGTGGAAAGTACCAGGCGATCTAGCCGAAAGCCGGCCGAACGGGCGGAAAGTTCCAGGGTGTGCAATCCGGGCTGCACATTGAAAAATTCTGCCGCCGTCAGATGCCCACCGCCGTAATCAAAGTTGAAGTCATACGTCCAGGCATCCACCACATTGGAAAAACCTTTGACCCAGGGGCGATCATCCAGGCGTACCCAGACATCGTTAAAGTCGGTGGGGCTAAGTGGGTGGGAATTGCGGATGTTGAGCCGGTAGGTACCGGATTTGGTCAAACTGATGGGGTAGGTTAAAACGGCAATGCCGGGCTGCGCCAGATAGTCGGGGCCGGTCCAGACGTAATAGCCGCTGCCGGTATAACCGGGGAAACCGGTCTGCAACTGCCACTGGTCTACGGCCGTTACCGATTCAATCTCAATCACCAAGGCGTCGTCCGTTTCCGTGTAGTAACAGATGTCTGGCGGGGAGATGACCAGGGGGAGAAAGACAGGCGGCGCTTCCTGCCCGGCAGCCCCTGGCTGCGCCAGAAAGAAAAACAGAGCCAGCAGAGCTACCGTTGTAATCCCCGTCCCAACAAATAATAATCGTCCTCTCCACAGGTCTGAATTTTCCATCAACTTCCTCCTCATAACTTCAGGGTGATTTTCAAAAGCACCCTACCACAAATATCGCGCTTAGCGAAGATAAGGTTGTTGGACGTTAAGCTCTTGTATGACACGAAAATGCTTGATGTTGAAAGAAAAAAGTGTCGCAGACTGGTGTATGGTCTGGGCGGCAATTAAGCAGTCTGGAATGCTCAAACCGGTCGTGAAACGATATTGTGCCAGTAAGCTATAGGCCGAAACAAAGTCAGCGGCCCCCGGCCTGGTAACAGTAAACAGGCCCAAAAACTTTTCGGTGTGTTTTAATTCTGCTTTGCTGCCACACCCTATTACCAGTTCCATGGCAACCACACCGGAAACTTGAAATTGAGTTGAAGATGCGGTAGAAAGCCAGTTTTGTGCTGGGGGCAGCCCACGTAAACAATCTATGAGAACATCTGTATCCAGAAAAACCGTCACAGTGATCTGCTCCAGGCTTGCTGACGCAACTGACGAGCATAGTCATTGGTAACGTCCGTACGATCTTTCCACATGCCGAAGAATTCGGAATTCAGTAGATCACCTAGTGTGTTCAATGTTTTTTGTTCAGGCAACATTAAAAAAATCAAGAACTTGGTAGGTCCTGCCGGAACATCATCGGGTAATTTAACGTAAATTTCCCGCTCCTTTGTTGTTTCAGTCGTGAACTCAAGTGCTTTTATCATCATATCCTCCGTCAGCCCATCACACACGTTTCATAATATCAGGTTCTATGCAGAGCCTTGATGCCATTTGCCGTAGCCAGCACTACGTCCGTGGCCAGGCCGAGAAAGAGGCCGTGTTCGACGATGCCGGGCTGTTGGCGGATGGATTGCGCCAACGCCGCCGGGTTAGGGATGCCGTCGAAATGGCAGTCGAGGATGTAATTGTTTTCGTCGGTGAGGTAGGGTTGGCCGTCTGGCCCTTGCCGTTTTTCCACGCGCGCGCCTAGAGAGATCAGATAGTCGTGGCACGGCCGTACCGCAAACTGTACCACCTCCACCGGCACCGGCGCGCGCGTGCCCAACAAGGCCACCTGCTTACGCTCATCGGCCACAATGACCATCCGTTTGGAAGCGGTCGCCACAATTTTTTCGCGCAGCAGCGCCCCGCCGAGTCCCTTGATCAGGTTAAAGTTTGGGTCAATCTCGTCTGCGCCATCAATGGTTACATCAATGTGAGCATAATCGTCCAGTGTGCCCAGAGGAATGCCCCACCGTCGCGCTTCTTGGGCTGTAGCCTCCGAAGTCGGCACGCCTACAATGCCCGGCAGCGCCCCCGCCTGCCATAGTTGGCCGATCTTGCGCGTGGCGTGTACGGCCGTGCTGCCCGTACCCAGGCCGATGATCATTCCTGGCTTCACCGCCAGCATCACCGCCTTCTCCCCAGCCTGTTGTTTTAATGTTTCAATGTCCATGCTC
>CAADGU010000353.1 GCA_900696625.1 uncultured Chloroflexota bacterium
ATCTACCCGGTATTCACTCACCCGGTTCTGTCCTGGCGCGGTCAGCCAGATATGGGTATTATCCAAAACGACAATATCTTCCAGTTGGCCCCCGGCCAATTCATACGGGAATTCTTGAAATTGGGTGGAGTTGGGGTTGAAAACAGCCAGTTTATTGGCAGCGCGTTCTAAGAACCAGACACGGCCGTCTGGCGATAGATCAATGCCTGTGGGCGCGCTGTTGGTGGTGGGAATGGCATATTCCACTATGCTGCTTGTGGACAGCGTTAACCGGCCAATTTTGTTAGCCGCATTTTCGGTGAACCATATGGTGTCATTGCCATCATACACCAGGTCATACGGTTCGCTGTTGGCGGTGGGCACGGTTATTGTGGTGAAAACATAGTCAACGGTGCTGGTGACGACCAGGCGGCCGATGGCATTGGCATCCGGCACGGTAAACCAGACGCGGGCCGGTGGACCGGCCGTTTCCACCACAATGTGGAAAGGATGTCCGTTGGGAACCGGGTATTCGTGGATGAAGCCTAAATCAGGTAGTCCATTAGTTGTGGTCGGAGCGGCTTGCATCGTGTTGAATAATGATAAGGTAGCCAACATAACGGCCGTGACAATGACCCAAAAGGCTTGCATTTGTTTCATACACGTTCAATCTCCACGGCCGTAACTACTGGGGCCGCTGCGTCGGTCAGTTGGGGCGAGGTCATCTGCTTCTCGGCGGCATAGCTCCAGGTAGCGGGCATGGCAATCAGGCCATCCATTTCATCGGCGCCGCCGGGAACCACGCGAAAGGTGTAAGCCCGTTGGTGATAGGCATAACAAAAATGGGTCTGGCCGTCGTGTACGGCCGTCGTCACCTCATAGCGGGCGGGCAGCAGCGGCAGCCGCTCGATATGGTACCGCACCAGCCCCGGCCCATGCAGCCGCCCTAAATCCAGCCCGGCCAATTTGGTATTGGGGCCATTCACATGCACCCCATCTTGCCGGAAGATTGCCAGCCCAAATTCCGGGTTATCCACCGGCCGATGGGCCACATATTGCATTTCAATGGTCAGCGGCTCGCCGGTGAGGAAGACATGGTTTGCTTCACCTTGCGCATCCAGAAAGCGCACGGCCGTAATATCAACACCAGATGAATCCGGCGTGGGGGCAACGGCCGTGCTGCTTGCCGGCGCTTCCTTTTCATACGCATACGCCTGGTACTCGGCGGCCACATCCTCCACCGTACCCAATGCCCGCATCTTGCCTTTATCCATCCATAGCATATGGGTACAAAGGGTGCGCATCACGTTCAGGTTATGGCTGACCATGATAATGGTCACGCCGTCTCGCCGCATTTGCAAAATGGCGTCCAGACATTTGGTCTGGAATGCCTGGTCGCCCACCGCCAAAATCTCATCCACAATCAAAATATCGGGCTGCATGTGAATGGCCACGCTAAAGCCCAGCCGCATATACATGCCGGAAGAGTAATGTTTAACGGGCATTTCAATGTATTCACCCAATTCCGAAAAGGCCACAATGTCATCAAAGCGCGCATCGGTGGTGGCCTCATCCAGCCCCAGCAGCGAGGCATTCAGGTATATATTTTCCCGTCCGCTCAAATCGGGGTGGAAACCGGCCCCCAGTTCCAGCAAGGCGCTGACACGACCCCGCACAATGATACGGCCATTTGACGGCCGTAAAATCCGGGCAATCAATTTCAAGGCGGTGCTTTTGCCACTCCCATTTCGCCCCACAATGCCAAAACATTGGCCCGGTTCCACCGTGAAGCTCACATCCCGCACCGCCCACAAATCCCGCTCTTCATCTTGATGCCGCGAAAAAGATGAAATCAGCGTGTGCCAGACAGAGCGTGGTCGCTCCTTTGAAAACACAAACCGCTTGCTCACGTTCTGAAACGTGATAACTGGCTCAACATCTTCAATCATCAAAAAATGCCCTCTTTTTCATAAAACAAGCGGGCATTTTAACCCAAAAAGCGCCACTGAACCAAACCGGCTCAATAGCGCTCTGGTCTTATTAATTGGCAATTGCCAATGAGCAATTGCCAATTGTCAACTATTTACGGAACAATTCGCGCACAATAATGTTGCGCTGAATCTGGCTGGTGCCCTCGTAAATCTGAAAAATTTTGGCGTCGCGCATCAGCTTTTCCACCGGATACTCGGCCATGTAACCGTACCCGCCAAACACCTGCACGGCATTGGTGGTCACTTTCATGGCCGTGTCGGCAGCAAATGCTTTGGCATAAGCGGCCAATGTGGTGTTGCTGACACCGGCATCATACGCCCAGGCGCATTTCCACACTAGCAGCCGCGCCGCTTCCACCTCAATAGCCATATCGGCAATCATATGGCCGATGACCTGATGTTTGTAGAGCGGCTGGCCCCAGGTGCTGCGCTCTTTGGCGTAGCGCACACATTCGTCCAGCGCCCGCTGCGCCACGCCCACCGACCCGGCGGCTGTGCCGGGGCGGCTGCGGTCGAACACCTTCATGGCGATGATAAAACCATCCCCTTCTTTGCCCAACAGGTGGCTGGCAGGCACTTTGACGTTATCGAAGATGACTTCGGCCGTGTCCGAAGCGTGCTGCCCCATCTTGTCGAACGGTTTGCCCACGCTCACCCCTTCCCAGTTGCGGTCAACGATGAAACAACTCATGCCGTTGTAGCGGGTGTTGGGGTCGGTGTAAGCAAAGACAGTGTAGAAGTCGGCCACTGTCGCCCCGGTGATGAAGGTTTTGCTGCCGTTGAGGAGGTAATGGTCGCCTTCTTTGCGGGCGGTGGTTTTGATGCCGGCCACATCGGAACCGGCTTCCGGTTCGGTGGCGCAGTAGCTGGCCATCTGCCCTTCGGCCATACGGCCACAGTATTCTTTTTTCTGCGCTTCGTTCCCGGCAATGAGGATGGGCAGGATGGCCAGCCCATTCACGGCGATGGCCGTACTCATGCCGGAGCAGCCCCAGGCTAACTCTTCACCGACAAGGATTTCTTCAAACAGGCTTAACCCCATGCCGCCATATTCTTCGGGTACATTCTGGCAGGTGAAGCCCATTTCCTGCGCTTTTTTGACGATGGGCCAGGGGTATTCGTGGCTTTTGTCGTAATGCTCGGCGTGGGGGGCAATCTCTTTGCGGGCAAATTCGCGGGCTAATTGTTGGATTTCTTGCTGTTCTTTGGTGAGACCAAAATTGACTGTGCTGTGCATGATATTTCTCCAAATATGTTTGTAGTAGGCGATTCATCGCCTTCTGACGGCACTAAAGTGCCTACTACGAACGGTTTTCATCCTTCGCGGATCAGGTTGGTTCTGCAGGCGTCTCTTCTTCTTTGGCAGGCGGTGGCGGTGGTGGTGGCGGTGTGGCCAGGTCAGTGGTTTCGGCCAGGGTCAGGTCTATGGTCATAATGCCATCTTCATGGCCGGTGTCTATGAGGGTGGTACGGGCAATCGCCCCTTTGTTGGCAATGGGGCCATCTACATGCACTTTAGCCAGGGTAAAACCGGCGATGTCGCCCTCCTCGCCAATGACAATATCGCCGATATTGGCGACTTTGGTGCCGTTGGGGGTATCCACTTCGCGGCCGCGCAGTTTGCTCAGGCGCACCCAGGTGGCGGCCCCTTCAATTTCGGCTTCTTCGGCGATGACATCGGGGTTATTCACCAGGATGGCGTCTATGCCAAAGACGACGACGGCGGTGCGGGGGATGAGGTAGGTTTTGCGCCGGATCATGCCTTCTTGTCCAGTGAAGATGCCGGTGATGGCGGTGAGGTCGTTGTTGAGGTAAATATCTTTGACGGCGCCGAGGTTACGGCCGTCTAACACAGAATAGATCGGTTTATTGAGTAAATCTTTCCCCAGTCGCATGAGTTTTTCTCTCCTTCACACTTCAGCGAATAAATGACGCACTGCATCCAGCGGGATTATAGTCTCACTTTGGTTGGGGGTAAAGAAGCTGCTTTGAGATTGGAAGATTAGAGATTGGAGATTATTAGCTCCAATCTCTAATCCCCTTCCGAAAATACCATACACAGATTGCTAAAAGGAAGCTGCGTACCAATGTGTTCTATGCCGTTGACGACGGCGCGCACGGAGTAAAATTGGTTGATGAGGGGGTTGGGCAGTTGGGCGGTGCAGAGGTACTGGCCGTCTTCCAGGCGACATTCCCCCGTTACCCACGCCTCATCCCGCCAATAAATCATCTGTGCTTCTTCCAGGCGTGTACCGGGCGGCAGTTTCATACTGTAGGTGATGTCGCTGAGGACGGGCGTTTGCTGGCAGACCTCGGCGCTCAGGTCGGTCATCAGCAGATTCCCGGCTAAGTACACGCCGGGTTCCGGGTAGGCAGAGGTGGTGGTGAGGGTCACGGCCGTTAAATCCACCAACGGGCAGCCGACTTCATCCCGTTCCACCGGCAGCGTGAGCGTGGCCGATTCTGCCGCCGCCAGAGCAAAGGACTGCTGCCGGTTGCCCTGGGTCAGGGTCAGGTCGTATGGCGCGGTGGCATACGAGACTACGCCATCTACTACTTCCATATCACCAATGTCTGGCAGCCCTTCGATTTCCAGCGAAAAGTTACCCACATCACCCTGTTGCAGGGGCAGGGCATACTGCCGGCAGCCGTGGTCGTCTTGCTCCTGGCAAGTGAGGGCGCGATCACGACTCCCGCCTGCGCGGGGGTCGGCGTGCGTGGCGTGCAGTTGGGGTGAGCCGGCAGGTGGTAGTTGGATGAGCAGGGGGTGCGGCGTAACAGGGCATTGGGCAGCAGGCAGGATCATGGTCGTTAGCGCCGGTTCTCCTTCGCAGGAGAAAGCGGCCAGCGGCACGATGGTTTCGGTAGTCCGGTAGCCGGGCTTTTGTACCCGAATCTGGTAGGTGCCTGTGATGCCGGTCAGGGTGACACGGCCGTTCACTCTCTCTGGATACGCCACCCACTCGCCGCCATTAACCCGGTAGCTTACCAGCACTCCGTCTAGCCGGGTATTCGTTTCGTCGAGAATGGTAACGGTGACGGCCGTGTCCATTCCGCAAGGCGTCGCCGCCGGCGGCGTTTCCGGCGTCTGGCAGGCCGCCGCCAACAACCCAATAAACACCACAAGAAGCATGTAATTCTTCACCTGTTCACCCCTCATCCCGGCGTCCTCGCCGCCGGCGTCCTCGCCGCCCTCACCTGCTCGTCCCCAGCGCCGCTTCCGCTTCATCCAGATGTTCATTGCGGTGCAGGGCGCGGATGACCCAGCGTTTTTGGTAATTGTAGATTTCGGCCAGCAGGGTGGGGTCGTAACTTTCCAGGCGGGCGTCTAGCGACACGGCCGTGTCCAGGGCAATACGTACCGCTTCACGCGGCGGCACAGCCGCCCACAGCGGCAAGGACAGGTCATTCACAAAAATGTCAATCTCCGGTATGAACAGCGCGCCGTTCTTCTCTGTCATGTCCAACACATACATCACCCGCCGGTCCCACCAGGCGATATGAGCATACACAATGCCCACCGTCCAATGTTCACCGACGGGGTGCTGCATATCGGCATCTGTCAGCCGAGCCGCCAGGGCACGCATCCGCTCGGTGGACGCGCGGTTCTGTTCGATAAATGAGTGATCCAGGGTCATACGTTTTTCTCCTCGGCCGACTCAGACCCCTAAGGGTTTCAGAAAACCCTTAGGGTCTTGCCTGGGGCGATACATTTTCATCTTCATGCTGCTCCAACAAATGTTGAAAATCGGTCATGCCCTGGGTAAGACGGGCGCTGAGCCAATCTACCTGGTTGCCGATGTGCTGCGTAAAACTCATCTTTTGCACGGTTCCATTAGACATTATCGGAAATAAGACAGCACCTCAAAAGGCTGTAAAATCGGCCATACACATAACAAAAACAAGAGGTGCTGTTCATGCTATCTTACGATCAAGTAAAGGATAAACCCACTATCTTACAGGCCTTCACGGATCACACGCAAGCTGAGTTTGAAGAGTTACTAGCCGCCTTTACTATTGCTTGGCAACAGCTTATTGAAGAAGAACAGGCGCAGCGTGAACGAAAGCGTAAACCAGGCGGTGGGCGAAAACCAAAGTTAGAAACGATGGCTGATCGGCTTTTCTTCATTCTGTTTTACCTCAAGACCTATCCCTTGCAAGAGGTATTGGCCTTTCTATTCTCAGTCAGCCCGGGTCAGGCCAATGAATGGGTTCTTCGTTATGCCAAAGTTTTGCAGCGCGCTTTGGACAATCTTGGTCACTTAACTGAGCGTGACGGGGAACGTCTGGGTGAGGCTCTCCATGAGCAAGAGCCTCTGTCATTTACTCAAGACGGGAGTGAAAGAAGGCGGCAGCGCCCAAAAGATACCGACAAACAGAAACAATACTACAGGGTAAAAAGAAGTGCCACACGGTCAAGAATCATTTGGTCATTCAACCTGACAGCCGTCGTGTTTGGTATTTGAGTCTCACCACGCCAGGTAAAAAGCATGACAAAAAGTTAGCCGATGAAGCCAATCTGTGCTTTCCTTCGTTAGCGGTTGTGGAGCAAGACACAGGATTTCAAGGTTTTGCGCCTGAACATGTCCTTATTGGAAGCCCGACTTTGACGACCTGGTTATGGAGTTGGCTTGTGGGTTACACAATCTACGAGTTGCTCATCGTTCTCCTGTAGAAACGATTAATCTTACTGATCTTTATTTCCAATAATGTCTAATATACATTTTCACTCGGCGTAGAGACAATACACCTGCGCCCAGAGAGGTATCCAGGCCCGTCGTCTCCATCGCTCCTGTTCTGGGCACAAGGTAAAAAAGCTCTCGATTTAGTCGAGAGCCTTTTGTTTACCTGAGCCTTGTTTCCGGTGCGGGGTCTACCCTGGGTCGCTCCCGCGATGACGGCGTCAGAAAGAGTAGGCGGTTTGGCGGTCAGGACTTTAGATAGTTTGATGCCTCCCAGGGTATCGTGGAGATACGGCCGTTGCCCACAATGCACCGTATCGCAGGAAGCCTAAATCCCGCCCTGTTTCCAGGGACAGATGTGCCCAGGTAATGGTATGAATTTTTACCCGGTGTAAAGACAATTCACCGGGGTTCATCAGCCAGAAAACGCTAATGGTTATGTTACAATAGAGGCCATTCCCACGGTAAGAATTTCATCCATCACTGGCGCGGGCCAGATAGGAGGCATAATCATGCAAGACGAACAGTCCGTAGATAAGATGAGGCGACGTATTCAGGAGTCATTGATCGAGTCGCAGCAGGAACAACTGCGCGAGCAGTATGGGATGCAGTTTCAATATATGTCTGACGAGTTATCACCGGAATCAAAAATCGAATGGCAGGATTATCTACTTGAATTTGAGCGCCAGTTTGAAAACGCGCAAACCATTACAGTGCGGGAACGGATTGGCAATCCAGCGCTGCCACCGCTGGCGGAGATACCGGCGGCGGCGCTGGAAGAGACGATAAATAACCTGCTGGACTTACTGGCCGAACACAGCATTGTGATTGATTTTCTAGGCGAATGGGATGACCAGATGGCTTACCGTTTTATCACCGAAGAATTGCTGGATGAACAAATGGACGACATTCACATTGACGGGATGTTCACCCATTTTGAAGCGGCAACGCCGGCGTATGATGTGCAAATGTGGGTAGAACACTTTGTGCGGGATGTTTTCTGGCAAGAGCGTAAATACTTCCTGTCAGGGCTGGAAAAGCGCCCGCTGTACAACAGTAAAGGCGAACCGGTGACGCCGGCAGAATTCACGCAAGAATTGGAAGCTGTGTGGGCGCTGTTGCCGGCCGAAACCCGGGTTAACGTCCAGCCTCTGGTTACACAAGTGGGGGAAGATGAAGGGGAGGTCACGGCCGTTATCTCCTGGCTTCATCATCATCAACCGTACCAGGTTGAATCCACCTTCCGCCTGCGGCCCAGCCCTTATGGCGGTTGGGACGTGGTGCAGACTTCCTTGCTGGCCGATTTGCTCACGGCGTTGAATCAATAGAAGTGACGGACAATGATATCCCCTTTTCCCGCTAAGAGACGCCGTGAGCAAACTGTTTCCCGTTATTCTGCAATTTCACAAACAATCCGTCAATGCCCCAGATGGTGGGCTGACGGCGCATTATCAGGTGCAGGTCGTCCGGGCGCCAGGGCAGGGATGGGGCGGGCCGATGTTAACGACGGGCCTGGATGCCAACCAGATACGGGCCTTACGCGCCGCCTATCGCGGTTTCCTGGTGCGGCAGCAGGCGCGTGGCGAGGTGGCTGGGGAGTGGACGTCTTTCCCTTTACAACAATTAGGCGATGAATTGTTTACCGCTTTGCCGGAATCGGTGCAGGCGCGTTTGCAGCAGGCGCAGGGGTATGCCGTGGCGCGCGGCGGGCATTTGCAGATCACCCTCTCGTTTGACCCATCGGCTACTGGCCTGCTAGATTTGCCCTGGGAACTGCTGCACGATCCACACGGCCGTTTCTTTTACACGTTGCGCGGCGAAGGCATTACCCGCAACCTGTTGCTGCCCACCGCCCCCCAAACCGGAGCGCCACTCTTGCCCAAAGCCACGTTGGGCTGTTGGGCCGAACCCGCAGGCTTAGAAGCATTGGCCGAACGCCGCCGTTTTGCGCCCGCGCCGGGCCATGCCGGTGGCTTCACCTGGCTGCAAGGGCCAGACAGCCTGGGCCAGGTGCAGCGCGCCCTGGAAACGGGTGCGTATGACAGCCTGCATCTGGTGGCGCACGGCCGTACCGGTTCCGCCTGGGATTTTGCCATTGCCCTGGAAGATGGGTACGGCCGTGCCCACTGGTTTGGCCCGCAGCAACTGTCCCTGCTCCTCAGCCACTATCCGGCCATTCGTTTTGTGTACCTGGACGTGTGCGCCGCCGGTGATAATCAGGCGATTGGCCTCGCTGTTGAAGAGGCAGACGCCATGCCACCAACGGCCGCGCCGGGCGGGGCCGCCGGGCAGCTTTTGGGGGCAGGCGTGACGGCCGTTGTGATGATGCAAGACCGCATCAGCCAGGCGGCCGCCGGGCAAATGGCCGAACGTTTTTACCAGGAATTGGCCGAGGGACACACTGTAGCGGCGGCCATGACGGCCGCCCGCCGCGCCGTGCAGTTGCAACAAGGAGACGTTATCCATTGGAGCGTACCGGCCCTGTACCGGCAGCAGCCCACGCCGCAAACAACCAGTAAACTGGCGGATTGGGTGCTGGATAAGGTGGCGACGCCGCCCGTGTTAGGCGGGCTGTTCGCCGGGTTGGCGCTGGCTGTGTTGGTAGGCCATCTCTCCTTCAAGCTAGGGCAGACACGGTTAAACGTCTTGTCAGAATGGGTGCGTTTGCCGCCCCTGTTGGCTGCCTGCGCCTTGCTGCCCTTGCTGGCAGCGGTGATGACGCGGGCCGGACAAAACCAACTGGCAGAGAAATATGGGTATCACGGCCGTAGCTGGCTGCCGTTTCTGTGGCACAAGTATTTCAGCGCCTTTGTCTGGGCCATGATGGCCTGGTGGCTGCTGTGGTTCATCTGGTGGGGGATTTACGCGTCCGGGTTGGCGCCAGGGCCGGCGGCGCGCCAGGTATTATGGGCCGCCGGGCTGACGGGTGTGGCGCTGGCCGCGCATATCGGCGCCCGCCAGGCAATCCGGCAAGATTTATTGTTCCGGCGTGTTGGCTTTTCGTTGTATCACGGTGGTTTAGTAGACGCGCTGCTGCTGCTTTTCTTGTTATTGGCGCCGCCTTTCTTACCGCTGCTGGCCTGGTTGCTCTGGCAAAGTGTCTGGCAAAGTGTCTGAAAAAGTGTCAATCGTTACCTGTAAGGTGGGCAAGGCGGCGATAGGGACAAGGGGAAAGGCAGCGGTACCGTTGGCGTCGGTCACGGCCGTTTCCTCCCGCCCGCCATACGCAATGGTGACTTGGCGGTCACCGGCGTTGGCCAGCCCTGGCCGGTCTACGTGAACCATGAGCGCGCAGCCGGTGGCTGACAGGCGGGCGGCTCGCACAGAGACGTGCCAGGCCACCGGCTGCCCCACGCGCCGCGACAGCAAATGCCATGCGTCGCCCGTTTCGGCGCTGCTCAAGACGGGCACGGCCGTACCGGGCGCCGGTTGTAATTGTAACTGGTGGCCTTGTGGCGACACGGCCGTCTGCACATCCACCGCCCGCCCCCATACGGCCGCAGCCGAACTTGCCAAGTAAACAGCCAGCGCCGCTAAATAGCGCCGCGCCGCGGCCACAACGGCCGATTGTGTTGGCGGTAAGGAGACGCCGGCCAACGCCACATCAAATGCTTCCGGCGTCGCCGGTGGTTGGGCAAACAACAGGGGTAGGGCGGCCACCGTCTCGCTCACTGCGGCGGCGGCGGGTTCACCCAATTCCGCTTGCAGCAAGTCCACCAATACCTGCTGCGGCGTCATGGCGTAGGCTGCGGCGGCCATACCGGCTACGGCCGTAAACGACAGCGACGCCAGTTCCTCATAGGCAGCAGCGCAATTCGGGCAGCGCCCCAGGTGTGCCATTTCCGTTGCATACAACACATCCACGTCCTCCCCTGATAGTTCGGCTGTCACCATTTCCGCCAGCTTTTCATCATCCAGGTGCGGCCCGGCCGGTTCCGTCAACATGCGGCGCAGATCGTCTAACTGGTCATTCATGCGTCATTCCCCAGGTCATACAGCGCGGCATAGGCCAGGCCAGCCAGCGCTTCATATTCTTGAAAACAGGCGGGGCAGAGGTCCAGGTGAACGGCCGTTTCCATGTACAAATCGTCCACGGCCTGGCCGGCCATCTCGTCGCTGACAAAAAGGGGCAGGCTTTCCCGGCAACGCTGGCAATCTTCAGCCGGCGCCTGGCCGGTCGGTGACAAACGCAGCGACGACAACAAGTGACGCCAGGGAAGCGCGTTATCAACCGCCATTTTCATCCCCTTCTGGCTGCCCCAAGATAAGCAGTAATTGCTGCTTTTCGGCCGGCGGCAGGCTGCGCAGCGTTTGCAATATGCGGAACTTCACCATGCGAATTTCGTGCGGCCGTTTCTGCAATAACCCGGCAATCTCCTTAGGGCTAAGACCCTCCAGAAACAACATGTCGGCCACCAATACCTGTTGTTCGCCGGACAAATGCTGGCGGAAAAAGGCTTTTAGTTGGGCGCGAATTTCACGATCAGACACGCTGATTTCCACTTTCCGTTCGGATGAGCCAGGCCTGGCTGGTGGTGCCGAGGGCACGGCCGTTTCCCGTTCGGCTGCTGCTTCCGTTAATGCTTCCCATGATAACGGATTTTGGCCGCCGCCGCGAAAAACGGCCGCGCGCTGGCGGGTTACGTCAATGGCCTTGCGCCGGGCAGCATTCAGTGCGTAGACGAGGAAGGCACGGGGAGCGTCCATTCCATTCTGGCTCAGGCGGCTCTGCAAATCGGCCAGCGCGGCCTGAACCACATCTTCCCGCTCCTCCGGCGCACCGGCCAACTGGTATGCCTGCTGCCGCAGAAAATGGCCCAATTCCCACCAGGCGCGTTCGTAGACGGCCGTCCCCGGCTGGCGGCAGGCGTCGTGCAAGATAGCCGCGTAGCGCTGCCAGATTTGAGCTTGCACGGCCCCGGTCATCTCTCCCACTACCTGGCCAGCCAGCGCCGCGTAAATAACCGCTGCCAGGTCATCTACTTCTACCAGGCGCCACTCTTGCGCCGCTAAATACTGTCTGACCAGTTGCGTACAAACAGCCAGATCAAAACGCGGTTCGGCCGTCACGATATGGTTTTGCGTCTCCATCCGTCTTTCTTAATTAAGCGCGCCTTGCTGAAAAAACACCGATGGCCATCGGGTTTATCCACATTCCGGCCGGGTTCACTGCCCGGCCCCACTCAAAAGGAGAAACCTGATGATTCGTATAAAACAAAAGCTGGTTCATATTTTGTTGCCGGCTCTGCTGCTGGCGTTGTTTGCCATGCCAGGCATGAGCGTGGGTGCTGCCAGGTTAACAAATAACAACCCACAGTATACCGTAGCCCTGCAAACCGGGATCGGTGATATTCCAGTCATTCTTTGCAACGGTGGTAGCAGCTCTGGTGGTAACTGTGGCGGTGGATAAAGTAAGCGCCTTTATCCATTGAATGTTGTAGGAATGCCGGGCGTTCATCTGTTGGACGCCCGGCGCCCATTTTAAGGCAGGCCAAAGATTTGCAGGCCGCCCCATTGCGCCGAGGGCAAACCAGCCTGGTGGGCTGCCCGCTGCGCCAGGGCCAGCGCCATCGCCGCTCCGGCCCCGTTGTGCCAATGGTGATAAAAAGACGCCATCAATGCCGGCATTGACTCATCCTGAACCGGCCACAAACTGCTGACCACGCGCTGCGCCCCGGCCGCCAGGCAGGTGATGGTCAGGCTGACATGTTCGTCGCCGGCGTAAACCAGGCTGTGGCCGCCGCTGCACGCGGAGAGCGTCACCAGGGGCGGCAAGGGGGCCAACTGCCACAACTCGTCCAACAGCACGTCCCGATCATACAGGGACATACCGCTGAAACGGCCGGAAAGCCCATCGTAAAAAGCGTGGCTGGCGATGTGCCAGAAGGTAAAACGGGCGGCCAGGCCCTCTTCCCCGGCGAATGTCCGCAGATGATCCCAGGTAGCGGCCGTGTCCCGCAATTCACGACCGGCCGGCCCCAGCAGAGGGCTGAGCAGCGCCGCTTCCCGGTTTACGGCCGGCAGTGGCTGGCGCCCCCCGTGAAATTCGGCGATGGCCAGCAGCAGCCCGGCCTCTTCTGGCGGGCAGGCGGCCAGGGGACGCTGCCACATAAGCGACAAACTATGCAACGAAGGAACCAACACGGGTACGCAGGCGGCCGCTAACGGCCGTTTCCCCAGGCGGAGGGCCGGCCAGGGCAGCCGGTGTAGCTGGCGGTGCGGCGAAAGGATGAGGGTGGTGGCCGGCGTTAATTTTTCTTGCACCCAATCGGGCAGCAGCCAGGCGCCCAGCCGCGCCAGGGCGCGTTCCGGCAAGGCGGCGCCCGTTTGCGCTGGCCGGGTTGCTGTTTGCAGCGCCAGGCGGATAGGGGGGGAGACGGCCGTTTCCCAGGCGCGGCGTACACGCGGCGTCAGCAGCACCGTACACAACGCATCTCCGGCCAGATAATAATCCAGCGCCAGCCAGTTCTGTCCCAGCTGGCGGTTGGCCTGGCGGCGGAACTGCTCCCAATTAAAAGCAGCCAGGGTGATGGCTTCCGGCTGTTCCCCCCATTGTTGCCGTTCATGTTGTCCCTGCAACTGGTCATATGCCTTGACCTTTTCCACCAGTTGTTGGCGGAGCGTGGCTGCCTCCGCCGGTGGTAACGCCTCCGATGTAAGGGCAAGACCCGGCCACAGTTTCTCTTGCAGCCAGTTGATCTCGGCCGCCAGATCGTTCAAAGCCATTGACTCCACAGGATTCAAGGGACGCAGATTACTGGCCACCCGGCGGGTTACCGTTTGCGCTTTGCTTTCCTCTATAAATTGCAGCGCGTCCTCATGGGCCGCTTCCGAATGGGCGGCCTGCTGTGTGGCCAGGTGGATGGCCGCATCCAGGTAAGGCAAGGGGCGGGCCAGAAATGAGCCGGCCAGCGATGGTTGCCACAACCCCCGGCGCAAACGGGCCATCGCCCTGGACATTTCCTGGTAATGGGTCAGAGCAACAGACTGTTTGCCCTGATCGCGGGCCACACCGGCCAGTCCGGCCTGCGCCTGCCAGTCAATATCTGGCAGTACGCCCGCGCTTAAGTCCAGCGCCCGCTGCCAGGCTGTCTGTGCAGCCGCTTCATTACCTGTCTGCCAATAATAACGGCCCAAAGCTATGGCGCAGGCGGTCTGTTCAAAGAGCAGCCCCATTTCGGCAAAACTGGCTTCGGCCGCTATTAAATGAGGCAACGCCTGATCATATTCTTGAACAACACAATACAGTTCACCCAACAATCGCCGTGACAAAGCTGCTTCATTTGCGGCATTTTCTTGTTGCGCCATTGATAGCGACTCTTGTAAGCAGGCAATCGCCTCTCTATCTTTGTTTTCGTAATACAGAGTGGCCGCCCGGAGATTATAAATCTCATAAAGATACTTGCCTGATTGAGTAAGTTTGTAATGGGTAGCGGCTTTTTCCAGAAAGCGGTGGGCCAGATGAAACTGCCCCAACTTCAACCAGCAATAGGCCAGATGTTTTTCACAGGCAGCCGTTCGATAGGGGATATTGAGAACTTGTAGACGGCTATATGCCAATTCCAAAAAATGTAGAGATTGTTGATAGGATCCCCATCGAAAACAGACCTGCCCCTGATTCGACAGGCAGACAGTAGGAAGCCATTCGTTACCCGTCTGCTCATACAAGATCTTTGCCTGGGCAAAATAAGCAAGACTGGCAGCGTAGTTCCCTTTCAGCATTTCTAATCGCCCGCTATCCAGTAAAGCGTCTGCTTTCAAGCCAACAATTTCATCACTGGCATAAATTTCTCTGGCCTGGCGTAGGGCTTGACCAGCTTCACGCAATCGCCCCGTTTCATTGTAGAGTTGGGCTAAGGCTGCATAGCATTGTGCCGACCATAAGGGCAAATCAGCCATTTTAAACAACGCCAGCGCTTGGTCAAACCTGGCCTCGGCTACGGCAAAGCGGTCCTGAGACAAATACGCTACGTAGGCCAGTTGAAAGTAAACCTGGGCTGTTAGAACATCCGCAGGCGTTGATTGAAACTGGGCCATAGCCTGCTCCAGGCAGTTTTGGGCTTTGGCAAAGTGGGATTGGCGGCGCAGGCGGCTGGCGTGGGTGAGCAGGCAGCGCCCCAGGCCGATCTGGTCGTTTTGCGCCTGGTAAATTTGTTCGCTGGTCTCGGTTAGCTCTCTGGCCTGTTCAAAATTGCCAATGAGCAGGTGGGCGTAGGCCAGGGAAAGGCGGCAGTCGGGGAGCAGGTGGTCAAAACCGGCGGCTTCCAGGCTGTGCAGGGCATTGGTTAATGTGGCGGCGGCGTCTTTGAAGTTGGGGCGCGTCCAGGGCAGGGCGTTTTGCTGCCAGTCACAGGCGGCCAGCCAGCCAGGTTCGTCTAGTTGGACAAAAGCGGCGCGGGCGCGGGTGATGGCGGCTTCCACCAGCTGCGGCCGCACCCAGGCGTTGGCGGCGCGGGCCAGGTGCCAGGCGGCCAAACCCTGAAGAAAGGGGTCATGGGTGTGGGCAGCGGCTTCGGCTACGGCCGTGACTGCCCAGCTATGTTTGGGCTGCGTCAGCGCCAGTTGGGCGGCGTGGTCGGCCAGGCGGGCTAGCAGGGGGCGGTCCAGGGGGGGCAGTTGCGCGGCCAGATGGGGCAGGTTTTCTGGGGACAGACGGCCGTGAAAAAGCCGTTCTGCCTCTGCCAGGTAAGCCGCCGCGGAAGGTTGTTGCTCCATGCGGCTATTGTATCAGCTTTGCGGGGTTTCCAGTACCAGGCGTAAATCGGCGGTGCGCAGTTGTCCGGCTTCGTCCAGGATGTCATCCAGGCGCAGGGGAGGGAAGTGGGCACGGCCGTAGGCGTCGAGTACGGCCGTGTGTGCATAACTGCCCCAATGCAGGCTGGCTTGCAGCGGCGGCAGTGGTGTTTCGGCGGCGGCCAGCAGTTGCAGGCGCAGCAGTTCCGGCTCCTCCACCGGTCGGATTGCTTCCAGCAGTGTTTCCACCGGTTGATCCGCTATCGTCACCTCATCGTGCAAAAGAATGATGCTTTCATCTTCCAGCAAAGGGGCGGCGCGGCGGTAAACCAGGTCAGGCGTGGGGAAGAGCAGTTGTTGTAGTTGGTCAAAAAGCACCTGCCAGGTAACGCGCCAACCATTGGGGGTGAGTTGCGCAATTTCCCGTTGGGGCGGGGGCGTCTTCTGCAAAAAGGTTAGCTCGTTGATGGTGGCGGGGGGGGAAGGAAGGGGGGTACGGCCGTCTGTTTCCAACAGGGACAGCGCCTCAATAAAGGTCTGGTACAGGGAGGGGGCGGCCATCATCCTGCCCCAAAATGCGGGGTAACGTTCGCTGATATCCACGCCCATCAGGGCATCATGCAATACCAATGAAAACATCTCCATGTCACTTTCGTCAGTTTCTGGCGATGGCATCTGCCCGGCGACGAGGGCCAGTAACTGGTCAGCCATGGCCGGCCATGGCCCTGGTTCCACGGCCTGCGACCGCAATGTAGCCAATTTTTGCTTGATCCAACCGGACGCCGCTTCTTCGCTATCTGCTCTACTCATATTTATCCTGCCAATCAGCCCAAATCTTTCTCAGGTTTTGCAGCGCGTCAAAATGCAGCTTGTGAATGGCGCTGCTGCTCCGGTTGAGCGCGGCTGCAATTTCGGTAAACGTCATCTGCTCAAAATAGCGCATGAGAATGATCTGTTTACGGGCGTCAGAGGTTAACTGGTCAACGGCCGTCAACAACGTGTGCCGCAGTTCGACCGTATCCTCTGGGCTAGGGATGGATAGCTGTGGCCATATCCCTTCCCAGGCATCCCAATCATCTATCTGGTGTGTATCTACGGCCGTTTCCGCATAGCGCCTGTGTAACTGTTTCAAGGTAACGGTTTGCAGCAAAACGTAAGCCCAGGGGTCAAAATCGGTGTCATAAGGAAAGCGGGCATTCAGAAGTTGGGTGGCGGCGGCAGCGGCGCAATCGGCGGCCATTTCCTGCTTTTCGTTGTGGGCAGGCGGGGATTTTTGGCGGCAAAGATAGTTATAGGCCCACCGTTTGAGTTTGTCATACAAGGGCAGCCACAGGTCGGCGCGCCGCTCCTGCTGGATTTGCCAGAGATAGGGCTGCCACTTTTCATAAAATGCCACCACCCGCCAGACGTACTCTTCGGGCCGGTGATTTTCTGAATTGTCCAGAAAGTGCTGTGCGCGACCCCGATCCAGGTTTGCCAGGATGATGGGGGTAATGCTGTGGGCGAAATCCTCCCCTTTCTGGATAGCTACTATTTGAATGGCCTGTTGCAGCGCCGCTGTCACTGCCTCTTCGTCCCAACTCGTCATAATTGCCTTTGCCGGTGCGTAGTCTGATGGCAAAGATTATAGAGGATGCTGCTGCCCATGAAAAGAAGTCGAAACAGATGTAAGAAATGGCACGCGGGGCAGGATAATAATGGGTAGTGGGAGGTCACATGTGCCAGTAAGCAAAGTCACGGCCGTGCGCACAATGGATGGGTACGGCCGTGACCTTTACCCTTGATGTACAGGTTAGATCATTACAATCACGTGACAAAGGTCACATGAGCACAAACGCAATTTTCAGTAAACTGCGCTTTGCCAATACAGTCATTCCCCTCATCCAGCCATAGGATTCCCAACCCTTGCTGGTGGGTTGTAGTTGTTCCTGACACCAGAAATCGAATGGATGGTTGGCGGCATTGACTATTGGTACAGGAGGGTTATTGTGCCAAAACAAGCTTCTCTTTTCCTCTATTTTTTAATAGCGGTGACGTTTATCCTGGTTGGCTGCGGTGCGGATATTGACCGGCGCGTCACGTTTTACCGCGACGAAGCCTGGAAAGCAGAGATGGAAATTCGCTTTCCGGCTGATCTGGTGGCCCTATTGGCCGCCTCGCCCGAATCGCTTGAAGCCGAGATCGCGCAGCAGGTGGCTGAATGGGAAGCAGAAGGCGCGCAGGTGAAGTGGAACTCCAGCCGCGAAGATGCCACCCTGATATACACGTTCGAAGTCGAGAGCGAAGGTTTAGAACTGCTGAATGAGATCGTGTTTGAAGATAACGCCACGATCACAGCCACAGAGGTTGACGGCCGTCGGCAAATCAACTTCTCCTATTTCGGATCCCGTAATCTGGTGGGCGCTAACAATGATACGTTGACGCTGCAGGGCGGTGAAATCATTTCCAGTAATGGTGAGAAACTCAACAACGGCACAGTGCAGTGGGCGAATGCCAACGGCCGTATGAATGCCGTGCTGACCGAAAAAAGCAGGTCAGGTTTTGCCACATTTTTCCTTATCGTATTGGTATTGGGTGGATTGGGCGGCGGGTTATGGTATTACCGGCAGAAAAACAGCCAGTCTCCGCCGCAGGTGGCGCCAGTTCAGACGGCCTTTTGCGCCAACTGCGGTACGCAGTTAAGCCCTCAGGCCAAATTCTGCCCCATCTGCGGATATAAACAATAATGACCCAGATGACTGATTTATCGGCACAACAAAGTGGTTGGTAGCTGGTGGCCACTATCAGCCACCAGCTGCCATTATTCATAGGAGGTTGTTCATGCCTACAATTCAATGTCAGAACTGTGGGGCGGAGAATGTGGGGACGGTAAATTTTTGTAAGCAGTGTGGTAGCAAACTGGAACGGCCGTCTGCGCCGACTCCATCACCTGAGCCGAAGGCGTTTGCGGCTGATCTGCCAGCTTCAGGCACGGCCGTTGCCCCACCCTCTGTACGCATCGAAAACAAATTTGCCGCCCTTCACGGCATTGCCTCCCTCTGCCGGCTTTTGGCGTATATCTTTGCTGGTCTGGCCGTTCTGGGAGGGATTGTCGCCTTTTTTATCACCCTGTCCGACTCCTTTTTTGCGGCAGTGGGCGCACTGATGGGCGCTCTCATCTGGGCCACCATCACATACATTTTCTGGCGGGTCATTGGCGAAAGCATTTCGGTGCTGCTGGATATTGAAGAGAATACCCGTCGTGCGGCGACTATTTTAGAACAACGTTTGCCGTGATGATGACGGGCAGCCCCGGATGTTTCACGTAGCGACAAATAAAGAATAACGGAGGCATGCTATGAGTGACTTTTTTAATCGGGTGCGTTCGGGGGCGGGCAAAGCGGCTTTTGAAGCCGACAAACTGCGGCGGACACAGGCCATACAACTCAAAATCCGGTCACTGAACCAGGAGACGGAGAAGGTGTATACCCAGGTGGGGCGGGTGGCCTATACCCTGTACCAGCAAGAACAGGTGGCCCAGCCGGAGCTAAAGGCAGCCTGCGACCGGCTGGCAGCGGTGTTTGCCCAGATTGCAGCGCATGAACAGGAAGTTGAGCGCATCAAGGCAGAGGTATTTGTGGACGCGGCCGTGGCCGGCATCCAATACGGCCACATCTGCCCTAACGGGCACGGCCAGATAGCGCCGCAGGATTATTTCTGCCAGGTGTGCGGCGCCAAAGCCATTGACGTGCCGCCGCCCACCGGGCTGGCCTGCCCGCACTGCCACGCCCCGTTGCAGCCTGGGGCGCGGTTTTGCGCCAACTGCGGCCAGAGTTTGCCGCTCGCGGCGGCGACAGCGCCGGTTTCCAACCCCTGCCCCAATTGCGGCGCGCCCCTGCTGCCAGATGCACTCTTTTGCACGGAGTGTGGGCATAAGGTGACCACGCCCGAACTAAAATCTGAGGAAGCGCATGAGGTTGTGGACACGCTTGCACTGAGCGCAGCCGAAGTGGCCGTGCCTGACCCATTCTCGCCGGCCAGTGACATAGATGCGCCAGATGTGGTGATAGCGGCTGAAGAGGAAGCGGCCGTAACCACTCCACCAGACGAACCGCTAGCGCCACCCGCCGCCTGCCCGGTCTGTGGTGCGTCCCTGGTGGAGGGCGCCGCTTTTTGTACGGAGTGTGGCCATCACCTCAATTAGTTGTGAACGCAAACGGCCGTGAAAGAAAGTCTCAATCTTGTCAAAAAAGCAAGGAACGATTGAATTCTTTGAAGATGGCACTGTTATATTAGATGGCAACCAGGGTCATCTTAACCGGTAGCTCTGGTGAAATGAGGCCGGTACCGACACCCCAAGGTGCAGAAGCCCGTTGCCTGATCGAAGTAACCCGGATTGTTCATGTATTCACGTCTATTGATGAGGAAATGGAACGTTTTATTGAAGAGCAAGAATGAGACCACTTTATGTTTATCAAACTTTTTAGTGATTGAATCTGCAAACCATTCAACCAGGAGAAACCCATGATTAACTGTCCCAATTGTAACACCCCCAACAGCCCCGAAAGCCGTTTTTGTATTAGCTGTGGTCAGACATTGGCCGGACAGGTGGCGGGCAATGGCGAAACGGCCGTCTCCGCTACCAACTTCATGCGGCGACAGTTGGGTATTGCCACCGCCCGGCTGCTCATTGCCCTGCTGCTCATCTGGTTGTTGCGCAGCATTTTGATCAACCTCTCCTTTGTCGAAGGGCTGCGCATTCCCGAAGTCCCCTTTGCCGTTGAGCAACTGATCACCTTCATCGCCTATGCCGTCGCCTTTGTCCTGCTGATAGGGTATACACAAACGCTGCGAACGGTTTGGGCGCACGCCTTTCCCTCGCTGGCGTCGTTAACGCCGGCGTTGGTGGGCATTATCTACGTTGTGCTACTTTCCCTGGCATACCGGGCGCTGCTGCCTCTCGTCATCAATCTGGTTGATGATCCCGGCGATTTTGTCCTGGCCCTACGGGTGGTATTGGTTATTCTGGCAATCATTTTGCTGAGTTGGGCCGGCAAGGTGATTTACGACGCGCTGCCCGGCTGGTTGGGCAGCATCCGTATGGACACGCCAAAGGTAGATGATGGGCAGAGGGCCTGTTTGCACTGCGGCCTTTTGAATCAGGCGGCGATGAGCTATTGTGGTTACTGCGGTCATGCATTAAAGTCAGGCACAGAAGTTGCTTCTGACTAAACAATGGAATTCCCAGCATGGTTCTTTGGGAATTTAGGGGGTTGACAAGGCCCCTTCGACAAGCTCAGGGCAGGCTGTGATGCGTGATGAGTGATGCGTGACCAGAGAGACCACACGCATCACTCGTCACATGTCACGCCGAACCCCATGAAATCCTGTAGAGCCCAAAAATTGAACGAATCTACCGGACACAGCATGACTCAGCAAAAGTATTGCCCGCAATGTGGGCAGCCAAATGAGGCGGAAGCACGGTTTTGTGGCAATTGTGGCCGTGAACTGCCGCTGCTGCCGCCACTACCGGCAGCGCCGCCGCCGGGCAGACGGCGGGCCGGGGCGACGATAGCCGCTTCCTTGTTGATACTGCTGGCGCTGCTGGCAGTTGGCTGGATTGTGGTGTGGCCCCGGCTGCAACCATCGGATGGGCCACCGACTGCTCGGCCAACATCTTCGCCAACGGCCGTTACAGAGATACAAGCAGAACAACCAGTCGTTGCCGTCGCTGTCACCGAAATGCCTGCCGCACTGGTAACAGACACGGCCGTACCCACTCCCTCCCCCTCAGCCACCGCTGCCATTTTCCCCACCATAACGTTGACGCCTACGGCCACCTCCTCGCCCACCCCTCTGTCGCCAACGCCGGCCTCCTTGCCGGACGAGATCGTTTTTCAATCCAACCGCAGTGGCAGCTTTGAGATTTACATTATGCACAGCGATGGCAGTAACCTGCGGCGGCTGACCAACAATACCGGCGACGACCAATATCCGCGCGTCTCGCCCGACGGCCGTGCCATCCTCTTTGAATCCAACCGCGATGGCAACCCGGAAATTTACGTGATGAACCGTGACGGCAGCGGCCAGACCCGGCTGACTTTTAACACAGCTAATGACCGCCTGCCCGCCTGGTCGCCGGACGGTACCAAAATCACCTTCCAGTCCGGGCGCAGCGGTGACGCCGATATTTACATCATGAACGCCGACGGTTCTAACTTGCGGCGCGTCACGACGACGGCCGAGCGGGAAGGGCATACCAGTTGGGGCATCCACAACCGGCTGGTATTTAACGCCAGCCAGGGTACATACTGGCAGATTTATGCCGCTGACGTGGACGGCAGAAACCGCCAGCGGCTGACCAACGGGCAGGTGGACGAGTATTCGCCGGAATGGTCGCCCGACGGCACACAAATCGTTTACGTCTCTGAACGAGAAAGCCGCGGCAACCCGGCGATTTTTGTGATGGACGCCGACGGCCGTAACCCGCGTATGCTCTACAACAGCCCTCTGGAAGATTGGGGCGCGGTCTGGTCGGCCAACGGGACGCAAATTGTTTTTACCGTGGAACAGCCGGATGGCACGGCCGACATCTACATCATGAACGCGGACGGCCGCAGCCTGCGCCTGCTCATGGAACGGGGCAGTTATCCCTCCTGGGCCATTGCCACACCCACGGTCAATTCGGCGGCGGGGGACACGGCCGTGCCTACCACCCCCGTTTTTCCCTTAACCGGGGCTGGCCTGCTGCCATTAACATTTGCCACATACGACGATTACACGCCCGCCCTCTCGCCTGACCAGCGCCGCCTGCTCGTTTCCGCCGAAATTGATGGCTACTGGCGCATCGTCGAGGTAGACCCCAACGGCGGCGGGCAGTTGCGCCAGCTTACTCAGGCTAACGTCAATTTTCACCATCCCCATTTTTCGGCCGATGGCCTGACCATTCTGGCGGCTTCTGACCGGGATGGTGATATGGACATTTACCTGTTGAGCGCGCTGACAGGCGCTGTTGTGCAGCAGTTGACCAATACCCCTGGCGATGACTACTTTCCGCGCTGGCTGCCAGATGAGAGTGGTTTTGTTTTTTCCACAGATCGGCATGGCAACCACGAGGTGTACCTGGCCCGGTTAGACGGAACACAAACGCGCCTGACCGACCATTCCGCCTACGACGGTTTTGCCTCCCCTTCGCCGGATGGGCGCCACATTGCCTTTTATTCCAGCCGGGATGGGGATTATGAGATATACGTGATGGACGTGGACGGCCGTAACCCGCAGCGCCTCACCTTCAGCCCTGGCCGTGATGCCTCTCCCACCTTTTCGCCGGACGGTGAATGGATTGCCTTTGAGAGTGACCGCAGCGGCCACTATGAGATCTACGTCATGCGCCGCGACCGCAGTGAGGTGCGCCAATTGACCAATCATACCGGCGGGAATTGGTTCCCTATCTTTTCGCCCGATGGCCTCTGGCTGCTGTTTCAGTCGGCGCGCAACGGAAACATGGACGTTTTTCGCCTGCCTTTTTTGAGCCGGTCGCTTTACCTGAGTACCCCTTACCTGGCCGGTGAGGATGTGAGACTGGTACAGCAAAAATTGTTTAACCTGGGGTACAGCCAGGTTGGCCCGGTGGACGGCATCTTTGGTCCGCAGACAGAAACGGCCGTGAAAGCGTTTCAACAAGCCAACGGCCTGACCGCAGACGGCGTTGTTGGTCCTGTTACCTGGGATCGGTTGTTTGGCGATAATGATGGATAAAAACAGTTGGCTGGTACCAGCCAACTGTTTTTATCCGAGAAAGTTTATGTTTTGCCCGAATTGTGGTTATCAGGTGGCTGACGGCGCGGCCTTTTGTGGGCAGTGTGGCCGGCAGATTGAACAGGTTGTTGCCAGGCCAGCGCCGGCGCAGCGACGCGGCCTGTTGGCGCTGGCGCTCTCCCTGCTGCTGGTAATTTTGCTTGGCGGGGCGGCCTGGTATGTGCTGCTGCGGCCGGAAAATGAGCCGGCGCCCCCACCCCGCAGCGCGGCGGCGTTTAGTGGGGATGTGGGGAGTACGGCCGTGCCTACCCAACCCTCCTCACCAACACCCACCAAAACCGCTGCCACTGTGGTCACGCCGGCACCCACCGCCAGCCACACACCCGGCCCCATCCCCACCATTACCCCTGAGCCGACCCAACCGCCCACCTTAACGCCAACCCCTACCCCGACCGCGTCGCCAACCCGGACGCCGCCGCCCACCATCACCCCGCCACCATCACCCACACCGACGCCCACTTTAGACCCTGGGCCGGAGAATCTCGTCATCGGCCGTTCGGTAAATGGCAAACCCATTGAAGCCACACGGTTTGGCAATGGGCCGCAAACCATTATCTTTATTGGCGGCCTGCACGCCGGGTTTGCCCCCGGCACGGTGGCCCTGGCGCAGCAAACGGCCGCCCATTTTGAGCAAAATCCGGCGGCCATTCCCCCCAACCTGACGGTGTACGTCATCCTCTCCGCCAACCCGGACAGTCCGAATGCGTCGGGGCAGCTAAACGGCCGTCTCAATGCCAATCGGGTAGACCTGAACCGCAATTGGGATTGTAACTGGCTGTCGGATGCTCGTTGGCGAGGTAATGTGGTGCCGGACAGCGGCGGCCCCGCTCCCTTTTCTGAACCGGAAACCCAAAGCCTGCGCGATTTCATCCTGGAAAAGAATCCGGCGGCCGTCATCTTTTGGGAAGCCAGAGCAGATAACGGGTTGGTTTCACCGGGAAATTGCGGCGCCCGCCACCAGCCTTCCGAATTGCTGGCTACGGCTTATGGCGCGGCGGCCGGCTATCCGGTGGCCGATTTTGAGGTTTTGACCGGGCAGGTGCTAAATGGCGATGGCACGAACTGGCTGGCACAACAAGGCATCCCGGCCATCGCTATTTTGCTGCCCCAGTACAGCAATATGGATTGGGCACATAATCTGGCCGGCATCCTGGCCGTGTTGCAGCACGAGGCGGAGTAAAGGCGTGGCACGGCCGTATGGATGGCAAAGGAAGTGCATCCTCCTGCTTTTATTTTTGTGGGCGATGATTACCTGCCAGGCAGCGCCGCCCACAGTTTTGCCGCCAACGATTATAGCCCCGGTCACGGCCGTTATATCATCAACAGTTGTCACGCCCACCACAGACACCCGCGCCCCAACCCTTGCACCAACCCCCGCGCCAACCCTGGCGCCACCGCCGGCTGGCACAGCCGCTCCTGCTATCACTGAAAAACCGGCGGCCGTGCTGCCCACAAAACCATCGCCAACGCTGCCCCCAACCCCCACGCCGGACAATCTCCCCCAGATTATCGGCGCCTCTTATGAAGGGCGGCCCATTTACAGTTATCGTTTTGGCAGCGGCCCCATTCCTATTGTTTTTGTGGGCGGTATTCATGGCGGCTATGAATGGAATACCATCTTGCTGGCCTACCAGGCGATGGACTACTTTACCGCGCAGCCATCTCGAATCCCCGCCAACGTGACGATCTTCATCATCCCGGTGGCTAACCCCGATGGTTTGTTTGCTGTTACCCAGAAAGAAGGGGACTTTGCCGTTACCGACCTGGCAGAAGACACATTTCCGGGGCGATTTAACGGCCGTAACGTAGACCTGAATCGCAACTGGGACTGCCAATGGTCGGCCACGGCCGTGTGGCGCAACCAGCCGGTGAGCGGCGGCAGCCAGCCCTTTTCCGAACCAGAGAGCCGCGCCCTGCGCCATTTTTTCCTGGAAAAGCGGCCGGCGCTGGTTCTTTTTTGGCACAGCGCCGCGAATGGCGTTTTTGCCGCCGGTTGCCCGGAAACAGATGGACTTTCACGGCAATTAGCCACCATTTTTGGCAGCGCCTCTGGTTATCCTGTTTATGAACGATTCGCCTATTATCCCGTCACCGGCGATGCTGGCGACTGGCTTTCCACACAAGGCATCCCCAGTATCTCCATAGAACTCAAAACGCATGAGGCGCTTGATTGGGAAGAAAATCTGGCCGGCATGTTGGCTCTCCTGGCGCATTACAACAAACAACTACAATGAGTGGCGCTCTAAATGGACATGCGCTTTCAAATGGGGCTTTTGGGGCACTCGGGGGGGGACAGGCCATGATACGTGACGAGTGATGCGTGACCAGAGAGACCACACGCATCACGCATCACGTTTCACGTTGAACCCCACGAAACCCTGAAGACCCTCCCCATCCAGTTGCTGCAATCGGCTTTTATATCCCCCAACTGGGGGAGATAAATATCCCCTGACACGCTGATGCTGCCAAAACAGGTTAGTTTTAATATTAGGCGGAGGTAAATATCTCCCAATAAGCCGATATCATCAGGCAGGTTGGATGTAATACTAACTGTAATAATAATGAGCTATTTATGTGTTTTTACAAATGACATACTCTGTCATTTATCTTGCCTTGTCACCACCTCACCAATACCCAGACCCTGACGCCGGGGAATCTGGGATAATTTGAAACCTTTTATTCATGGGGAGATTATATACTTGGTAGGTGTGTCTTTCCGGGACGGATAAGGATTTGATGTTTCGTTACATCCGCTTCAAAGTGACCACTAGCCATGGGGCCAAAAACCTGAAGTCCGCGCACTCTCCCATTGTTGCTGTCGGATTCAAACATATAGAGGGTTGGAAAGGAACCGGCAGGTCCTCCATAAAAACAAAAATGATCAAACGTCACCACAAAGATGTATGTAACGATAATGGGAGTAGGGAGAAATGAGTCGTTTCCGCTGGTTATTGGTGCAGTTGTTGGTTATGCTTTGCCTTTTTTTTAGTGTAGAGAGATTTGATTTTGGGCAGAAAAACATTATTGATATTCATTCATTTGTTTATGTTATAGGGGCTGTGGCTGTTGTCTCTACGATACTGTTGCCTGCGGTTGCCAGATTGTCTGTTTCTTGGCTTATCTTGTTCTGGCTCTTCATTTATATTCTTTTCAAGTTATTGATGTCAGGTGATCGTTCTATTTGGGGGGGGATCTATACATACCTGACGCTGACGGAAGTGGCGTTTGTGCTGTTACTGGTTTTTCTGGCTCATCAGGTAGCACGGTATTACCATCAGTTGCAGCAGATGGTGGAATATCTGACTGTGGCTGATGCTGGTCGTCACTTGTTGAAGATAGCGGATGCGGATCAGGAAATTGGCCGGGAAATGTGGCGGAGCCGTCATTTTCACCGGGCGCTGAGTGTGATCATTATCAAGCCGGACAAACAAAGTATGGTAAAAGCAGCCCCACGTTTGGTGGAGGAGATTCAGCAGAATGTGGCGGAATTGTGGACGGCCGCGCGTCTCTCCCACACGATTAAGGAACAGTTGCGGACGGTGGATATGGTCATGGAGGATCAGGAAAACGGCCGTTTTATTGTCCTTTGCCCTGAAATTGATGTCCAGGGCGCCAACCTGTTGACAGATCGCATCGGTAAAGCATTATCCAATCAGTTGGGAGTGATGATTTCTTGTGGTGTGGCTTCTTTTCCTAGAGAAGCGTTGACATTTGAAACCTTACTTGCTGAAGCTGATAACCATTTGAAAATGTCGGATTATTATGCCGATGAGGCCGAAGTTTACCCCATGCAGCAGGAGAGACTGCGGACAGCGCCATAATTACGCATGGCCTGGAAGTTGTTTATCCTACAAGTGTCTGGCATTTAGGGATTTTCAGGTAAAAGGAATCAGTAAAATGACAACTTTCCCCACAGATGATACTTCCCAGGGAGACCAGGAGTTTACTTATCCAGAATATGTTCTCTCTTCATTATTATTATCGGTTGTTCCCCAAACCACTGAGATGCCCTGGTGGCAACAATGTCGGCCAGAGAAGCGGCTGCTGCAGGGAAAGTCATATCTCAGGGCCAAGCGCATCATGGATCTGGCGCTTGTTTTTGCTTCCTTGATTTTGGTACTGCCCTTATTACTCCTTTGTGCGCTGCTTATTAAAATTGAATCCCCAGGGGGGCCGGTGCTGTTCAGGCAAAAACGCACCGGTATGGGCGGCCACCCATTTTACATGTTTAAGTTTCGCACGATGACGCCGAATGCCGAAGATATGAAAAAAGAACTGGCGCATTTGAATGAGTTGCAATGGCCGGACTTTAAGATTACCAATGATCCCCGCATTACCCGAATAGGGCGTTTTTTACGCAAGACGAGCCTGGATGAAATGCCCCAATTGTTAAATGTGCTGCGCGGTGAAATGAGCCTGGTTGGCCCTCGCCCTACCTCTTTCTCGCCGGAAACGTACAAGTTGTGGCATACAGAACGGCTGGATGTGCCGCCGGGGATTACCGGCTTGTGGCAAATTTTGGGGCGGGGTTCGATGGAGTTTGACGAGCGGGTAAGGCTAGACGTGGCCTACATTGAGCGGCGCTGTTTATGGCTAGATTTCCAGATATTGATGCGGACATTTACGGCCGTATTGGGCCAACGAGGCGCCTACTGATGCCAGTCAAGATCGCCTATGTTATGTCTCGTTTCCCGCATCTACCGGAAACCTTTATTTTGCGGGAAATGAGCGAACTGGAACGGCAGGGTTGGCCGGTCGCATTGTATCCCCTGGCTGTGCAGGCGCAGCCGGTTGTCCATGCTGAAGCAGCGCGTTGGCTGCCGGAAATACGCCATATCCCCTTTGTTTCCAGGACGGTGGTGGCGGGCAACGGCCGTGCCTTTTGGCAGCAGCCCCCCACCTATCTACGTCTCTGGGGGCAAACCATTGCCGGGAATATCGTTGATCCGAACATGCTGGTGCGCGCCTGTGCCCTTTTCCCCAAAGCCGTGCAGGCGGCCGCCCAGATGCAGGCCGAAGGCGTCGGCCACATTCATGCGCATTACGCCACCCATCCCGCCTTTTTTACCTGGCTCATCCATCAACTCACCGGCATTAGCTATAGCCTCACGGTTCATGCCCACGACATTTTTGTGCGCACGGCCATGTTAGAGGCCAAACTGCGTTCCGCCAGCTTTGTTGTGGCAATTTCTGATTACAACGTGGCGTACCTGAGCCGGGTCATTGGCCCCTGGGTGCGGGAGAAGACGGCCGTTATCCACTGCGGTATTACCCCGGAGCTTTACCAACCCCGGTCAGCACCCGCCCAACCGGGGCAACCCTTAGAAATCATCAGCATTGGCAGTCTGCAACCGTACAAGGGTCAGGCTTTTCTGGTGCAGGCATGTGCCTTGCTGAAGCAGGTGGGTATTCCTTTTCGCTGCCGCATCATCGGCGGCGGCGCAGAACAGTCCAATTTATTGAGCCTGATTGAACAATTGGGGTTACAGCAGCAGGTACAGCTTTTAGGCCCGCTGCCACAAGAAGAGGTGGCCGCCCTTTTACCTACCGCCACCTGTTATGTACAGCCCAGCGTCATCATGCCGTCTGGTAAGATGGAGGGCATTCCGGTGTCTCTCATGGAAGCGTTGGCCTGTGCGGTACCGGTGGTAGCTACAAATATATCGGGTGTGCCAGAATTGGTGCAGGATGGACACACGGGCACTCTTGTTCCGCCGGCCGATGCCGGGGCACTGGCACAGGCCATGCGGGACATATACCAATCACCAGAAGCTGCATTTGCTACGGCCGTAGCCGGCCGCCAACACGTCTTACACGCATTCCATCTGCAACACAACGTTACTGAACTGGCTTCACTGTTCAAACGATATGCCGGGCAAGAGAGTCTGGCATTTCAACCACAGCCACTATGCAGTTAAACAAGTGGCCTGCGCAAGCCATGACGGTGGTGCAATGCGTAGAACACAACTGATAGCTGGCGAGTAGGCATGCCCTCTGCGGGAAGAGGCAAAGGGCAAAGGAAAGATAATAATGGTGCAATTAAGGATGTATTTAGAAGCGCTTTGGCGCAATTGGTGGATAGTGGCACTGACGGCCGTTAGCGCCGTCATCCTCACACTGGTGATCAATTCTATGGCACAGCCGGTTTACCAAAGCCGGCTGCAACTACTCATCGCGCCCAATATGACCGATTTCAGTGGCCGTGACCTCATCTACAGCCTGGACACGCTGGATAAACGCTCCATTGTAGCTACCTTCGTAGAAGTACTCAACAGCAATCGCATTCGCCGGGAAGCTCTGGATACGGTAGGGTTGGCCGGGGGAGCCGGGGATGATTACGAGATTTCGGCCGTCGCGCTGCCCGAAGCCAGTGTCCTGGAAGTGGCAGTGGCAGGGCCAGACCCGGAAACCACTGCCGCCCTGGCCAACGCCGCCGCCGCCCAAACCATCAGCTATGTTGGGCAAACCTACGATATTTACCGGATTGAGTTACTGGACCCCGCTTCTATACCGAAAACGCCAATCAGCCCTACGCCTATACGCGATGCGTCCCTGGCGCTCTTGTTTGGTCTGGTTTTGGGCAGTATCCTGGCTATCTTGCGTGACCAGATACAACAGCCCATCAATGTGAAGTTGCGCCAATGGAACGCACACGATCACGCCTCCACCGCCTACAAGCGGGCCTACATGGAAAACCAGTTAGAACGTTTGCTGCCCACGGAGGCGGACCAGCTTGTATTCAGTGTGATGCGGTTGGAAGGGCTGTCCCGTTTGGAATTGCCAGCCCACGTGCTGCACAACCTCCTGCACCGCATCGTCGCCATCATGCGGGATGAATTGCCTGGCCGAGATCTAATCGCCCGTTGGGATGACCATAGTTTTGCCGTCCTCATGCGCCATGTTTCTGACCCGGAACAAGGCCTAATCCGGCTAAACCGGCTGCAACACACGCTCTCTGAGCCAATTGAGGTGTATTCGGGCGGTGAAGTGATAAACCTGTCTCCGCGCCTGGCGGGTGTGGTTGGGCAACCCGATGACACGGTGTCCTCTCTCATTGAACGTCTGTCTGTAGCCACGCTGCGGGCCAGCAAAAATGGTCGTGGGCCTACGTTGTACTATGAAGAAACCCATCAACCATCTACCCACCAGCGATAACAGGGTTATAGGAGCAAAACCGTGATCTACGTTGTCCTCGGTATGCATAAATCTGGTACCACCCTGGCCGCGCAAATTTTGCACCATTCGGGCATTAACATGGGTGAAAACCTGGAAAATGGCGTTTCCTATGACCAGGGCAACCAGTATGAGCGAGAATCTACCTGGCGACTGAATGAAGATATTTTGCAGGCGCATCATCAGCGCAGCATTAACATTCGCCTGCCGGTAAATCCGCAATTATCGCCCGCACAGCGGGATAGGATGCGGCAAATTATTGCCTCTGCTAACCAACAATACACCCATTGGGGTTTCAAAGACCCGCGCACCTGTTTGGTCTACCCCCTGTGGGCAGCGGAGTTATCGGAACATCGGTTGATCGTCATTTATCGTGATCCCACCGAACCCTGGCCCCGTTACCGGCCACGCCATGCCCGTAACCGTTACCGTGAGCCGTTCGTGGCCTGGAGATATTTGCAGAGTTGGTATGAGCATAATTTGAAAATCCTCTCTTACCTGAAAGAGACCACGCAACCATACATTGTGCTGGATTACCAGCAATTGGTGACAACGCAGGCTGAGTTTGAGCGGTTGCAGCAGTTTTTGGGGATGCCGTTGGTGGATCGGCGACGGCCGTCTCTCTACCGCAATCGGCCCCAAACTTATCCTGCTCTTTCTTTTGCTGGCTGGTTATTGAATAAACAAAAAGGATACCGGCCACAATCCATCTTGCAGCAATTTGAGGCATATCGGCAATGAACAAGCCGCTTTCTATCAATCGCTTCATTGAAACCCCACTCCTGTTTGGGGTCGGTGCGGCCTTGTCAGGGCTGGTGGTGGGCACGGCCGTCCTTTTCACCGATAACGTTTTGTGGCCGGCCGCTCTGGTTGGGGCTTTGCTGCTGGTATGGTTGGTCTTCAACCATCCCCATGCCGGGCTGGCATTACTTGTTTTTGCTACTTACACTCGTTCTTCAGATGTGTTGGAGCATCAATACGGCATCCCTTCCTTTGTCTTGCCGCTGGCCTTGCTGCTGCTGGCGACTTTGTTCATGCGCTGGTGGTTTTTAGGTGAGCGGATTCATAACTGGGAGAGAACGGCCGTTCTCCTGGGCATTTATGGTCTGATAAGTTTTACCTCGTTGTTCTATGCGGCGGATAGCGGCCGTTCCCAGAACGCCCTGATAGAATTTGTCAAAAACTCCCTGTTGGTGTTTGCGGTGGTGCTGGCTATGCGGGACAGCCGGTCGTTGCGCGGGGTTAGTTGGGCCTTGTTGGCAGCCGGCATTTTCATGGGCAGTCTCACGGTTTATCAGCAATTGACCGGTACATATGAGAACACTTACTGGGGATTTGCCCAAACAGAAGTCAAAAACATCATCGCTGACGTGAGCGATCATCGCGCGTCGGGGCCTGTTGGTTCGTCTAACTTTTACGCCCTGGTCATGGTGACGCTGGTTCCACTGGCCCTGGATAGGGTGTGGCACGAGCGCAAACTGGTATATCGCCTGTTGGCTCTGTGGGCATTGGCCGTCTGTGTTCTTTCCGTCATCTTCACCTTTTCTCGTGGCGGTTTTATCGCTCTGGTTGTGGTGCTGGCGGTAATGATTATCCGTGAGTCGCTCAGCCCGCTCAAACTTTTGCTCAGCCTGGCCCTCTTGCTCGTCGTCTGGCAATTCATCCCGGCCAATTACACCGAGCGTCTGTACACCACATTGGACTTACTGCCCGGTAGTGGTGTAGATGCCCGCAATGAAGTCTCCTTTCGCGGCCGTACCAGCGAGGTGGTAGTGGCCTGGCTGATTTTTGCCGATCATCCTGTTTTGGGTGTGGGCCTGAATAACTATAAGTATTACTACCAGCAATATGCCCAACCATTGGGCTGGGATAATCGCCGGGAGGAGCGGGCCGCCCACAGCCTATATCTGGAAATAGCGGCGGAAACGGGGCTGATTGGTCTGGCGGCCTTTGGCGCGCTTGTGGGCGTGGCGCTGGGGCGGGCCTATCAAACGCAAAAAATGTTTATGCGCGCCGGCCGCTATGATGAAGCGGCATTGGCGTTTGCGTGGATGGTGGCTTTGATCGGTTATCTGGCAGCCTCACTCTTTCTGCACGGCGCCTATATACGGTATTTCTGGCTGTTAATTGGTATATTGCTGGCGCTGCCGCAAACCGCAGCCCGGCCACTGAAATCTCCGGAAATGACCACATCACCGCGTCACCTCCAGGAAAATGCCCAAGGAGAGCTTCCATGCTGAACAAAAAGCCCATTTTTGTGAATGGTTTTCAGCGCGGCGGCACAAATATCCTGATGCAGCTGATTACGTCGCATCCCCAGGTGCGTGTTTTGGGGGGAGAGATGCATGAGATTTTCTACGGCCGTGACAGCCAACCCATACAAAAATGGCTGCGGCGGCTTACCTGCACCCCTGTCTTACTCTCTACGCGCCAACATACCTTTTGGCCTTATCGTTATTTTGAACGCCGTGCTTTGCCAACGGCCGTCGGCCATTACGTAGACCTGCTCTTTTATTTTCACAAGCTTATTGCCTATAACCCAAGATATGAAAACGGCCGTTCCCATCCCACCTGGGCCGACAAGAGTAAAACCCGTATGGCCTGTAAGTGCGTCAACGGGGTCGTACTCACCACACCACTCCTGGCCAAGATATACCCGGACGCCACTTTTGTGGCCCTGGTGCGCAACGGTCTTGCTTTGTGTGAAGGCTTTATGCGCCGGGGCTGGAGCGCCGAACGCTTTGGTCGGATGTACCAGACTGTTTGTAGCCAGATACTGCACGATGCCGGCCAGATGCAAAATTACCACATCATTCGCTTTGAAGAGTTAATGGCCGACCCCACCGCCACCGTGCGGCAACTATATGGAATGGCTGGCCTGGATGTGCAGGAGACTGAAAAGTTTAAGTTACAGGCCAAAAAATTGATGGGTCAAGATGGGCAGCGTGCTTACAACTTTGGCAACAAGGAGAAAGCGATGGTGTATGTGGCGCTGGATGAATTGAGCAGCTACCTGCGCCAGGATGTCAACGACAACCAGATTGCCCGGCTGGCAGATGCAGACAAAAGGGCCTTTTTACAAGAAGCGCAGGCGGCAATGAACGCCTTTGGCTACCTTTCATAACCTGATATGCAAAACCAACACCTGGCAAAAGCAACGCTTCGCGGCGCATTTTGGGGCTACGCCTCTAATTACAGTGGCAAATTGCTGGTGTTTATCAGCACGGCCATCCTGGCCCGCCTGCTCCTTAAGGAAGATTTTGGTATTGCCGGTTATGCCCTGGTGGTCATTGGCCTGCTAGAAGTGTTGGAAGGGTTGGGCATTGGTCCGGCCATCATTTACCATCAAACTGATCCCAAGAAGCTAGACACCGCTTTCTGGATGGGTCTGGCAGTGGGATTTACTCTGTTTGTACTCACCTGGTTTGTGGCGGCCCCTCTTGCCGGTACATTTTTCCAGGATGCCCGCGCCGTGCCCATCACCCGCGTCCTGGGCTTCGAGTTCATCATTGGCGCCTTTGCCCTGGTTCATGCCGCCACCCTCACCAAAAAATTGGCATTCGGCCGTAAATTCGTACCAGAGATGTCCCGCTCTGCCAGCAAGGGTATCGCTTCTATTGCCCTGGCGCTGATGGGTTTTGGGGCGTGGAGCCTGATCTTGGGTCATCTGGTGGGGGTACTGGTGCAAACGGTGGCGTATTGGCTGGTTGTTCCCTGGCGGCCTGCTTTCCATTTCCAACAGAAAGCGGCGCGCACATTTCTCTCTTACGGCGCCAGCGTCGCCGCCATAGATGTCTTGGGCATCCTCATGCTCAATATGGATTATCTGGTGATCGGCCGCTTTATGGGGGCGGCGGCGTTGGGCGTCTATACATTGGCGTTTCGCGTACCAGAACTGTTGGTCAAGCAGTTTTGCAACATTATCGGCAACGTCACCTTCCCCGTTTACACCCAGATGCGCGACGATCCACAGGCACTCAAGCGTGGTTTCCTGATGACCACGCGCTACTTAACCATGATTACGATTCCCATGGGACTGGGATTAGCACTGGTGGCCGGGCCGTTTGTGTTAACCGTTTTTACAGATAAATGGGCGGAAGCCATTCCGGTGATGGCCGCAATCTCCATTTACACGCTGTTACGTTCCCTGGTTTTTAATGCGGGCAGCGTATACAAAGCGACCGGGCAGCCGGGATTGCTTTCCAAACTGAATTTTATCCAGGCCATTGTCACCGTACCGGCTTTGTGGTGGGTGGCCGTTACTTATGGCACGATTTTGGCCGTAGCCTGGATGCAGGTGCTGCTGGCGCTGTTCTCCGGTATTGCCAAGATGGCTATGGCGGCCCGGCTGGTAAACATTCCCTTACGTGACCTGGCGAGGACTTTTTATCCCAGTCTGGCAGCCGGTGGGCTGATGTCTGTGGCTGTTCTGGGTACAGCCTTGTTTCTAACGGATGTCATACCCCTGGTGCAACTGGTAGTGGAAACGGCCGTCGGCATGCTCGTCTATGGTGGTGTTATCTTCTTATTGCAGCCAGACGATATGCGGAAAGCGATTGCCATGCTGCGTTCCGCTTTTTTTCCCAAAGCCAGCGCAGTGGCGGCTGATTAACACTCGGCTGCCATGAGGATTCGGATGAACCAATTACCACTACGCATTCTCCAACTGGTGTCTTCCATGACCATCGGCGGCGCGGAACAAATTGTGCTGAGCCTGGCCGAACGCACCGACCCGCGCCGCTTTGAAATGCATATTGGCAGCCTGAGCGTCATCGGCCAGAACTCGTTACAGCCGGAATTCGAGCGGCTGTGCCTTCCCTTGCTGTCGCTGAATGCCCGGCGCTTTTATGACCCGGCGGTGGTGCAGGCCGTGTACCATTACGCCCGCCAGCAGCGTATTGATGTCATCCACACACATCTGACGGATGCCGATGTGGTTGGCCGGTTTGTGGGCCGCGCTTTGCGTATTCCGGTGCTGTCTACCATGCACAACATGCCCCACAACTACGCCCGCCAGCGTCGGGATCGCTACTGGCTGGAACGGTTTACGGCGCGGCACCTGACCACCCACCTGGTGGGCGTGTCACCTAAAATTCGGGAGTTATACATCAGTCAATGGCGCATCCCCCACGGCCGTATCAGCGCCATCTATAACTCGGTGCGGATGGAGCCTTTTCTGGCCGTTCCGGCCGGCGTCTCCCCATCCCGCCATTATCCTGGCCCCGTTATTACCAACGTGGCCCGCTTGAATCCGCAGAAGGCGCAGCACTTGCTGCTGGAGGCCGCGCCAGCCGTGCTGCAAAGCTATCCACAGGCAACTTTTCTCCTGGTAGGCAAAGGTCATCTGGAAAACGAACTGCGACAGCAGGCGCTGGCGCTGGGTATCAGCCAGCATGTCATTTTTACCGGCGTGCGCCACGATATTCCCGACATTCTGGCGCAGACCGATATATTTGTGCTGCCGTCGCGTTGGGAAGGGCTGCCTTTGTCGGCGATTGAGGCGATGGCGGCAGCGCGGGCGGTGTTAGTGACGGATGTGGGCGGTAACAGCGAACTGGTGGAATCTGGGCGCTCCGGCGTGGTCATTCCGGCGGCCGATGTGGGGGCGTTGGCCGATGGCTTGCTGGCCTTATTGGCGGATGAGGCCGCGCGGCTGGCGTTGGGAGCGGCGGCCCGGCAGCGCGTGCAGCTTCTCTTTAGCACGGAACGATTTATTCAGCAGTATGAGGGGCTGTATACCCAACTGGGGCTGCATTTGCCCATCTCTCCATCTCAGTTGTTACAGGAGGTTACGGTATGAGCTGGCAGCGTTTACATATAGCGATGATTATTCAAGCGTATTTGCCTCTTCTGGGTGGGGCGGAGCGGCAGTTGGCGGCCTTAGCGCCGCTGCTAGAAGAGCAGGGTGTAGATGTTTCTGTGATTACGCGGCGGTATCCGGGTCTGAAAAAGTTTGAACTGATAGAGGGCGTTCCGGTGTACCGGCTGCCTGTGCCGGGGCCAAAGCCGGTGGCTTCGCTGGCATTTAGTCTGGCGGCGCTGCCCTTGTTGGGGCGGCTGCGGCCCGATGTGATTCATGCCCACGAATTGTTATCACCAACGACAACGGCCGTTACCGCCAAACGCCGCTTGGGTATACCCGTCGTGGCTAAAGTGCTGCGCGGCGGCGTCCTGGGTGACCTGGCAAAACTGGAGCGTAAACCATTTGGCCGGCAACGGATGCAAACGTTCAAACAGCAGGTGGATAGTTTCATCGTCATCAGCCAGGAGATTGACGCCGAATTGGCGGCGTGGGGTGTGACGCCAGAGAAGCGGGTTTTTGTTCCCAATGGGGTGGATACGGAGCGGTTTGCCCCCTTGCCGCCGCCAGAGAAAGAGCGGCTGCGGCAGCAATTGGGGTTGGGTGAGGGGGAAACGGCCGTGTACGCCGGCCGTCTGGTCCCGGAAAAATGTGTGGATCAACTCATCGGGTTGTGGCCACAGATCAGAGAAATTTACTCCCGCGCTCAATTGCTGGTGCTGGGTACAGGGCCGGAGGAAGTACGATTGAAACAACTGGCCGGAGAGGGCGTCCATTTTCTGGGAAATGTAGCGGATGTGGCCCCCTATCTGCAAGCGGCCGACCTTTTTATTTTGCCTTCGGCCACGGAAGGTTTGTCTAATGCCATGTTGGAGGCATTGGCCGCCGGGCTGCCGGTGATCGCTACCCGTGTCGGTGGCGCGCCGGACATCATTACTCACCAAAAGAGTGGCTGGCTGGTGGCCCCCCATCAGCCGGATGAATGGCTGGAAGCGATCTTAACGTTGTTTACGTTGAGGGATCGGCGGCATGATATGGGCTGGCAAGGGAGGCAAAAGGTGGTGGCAGCTTATGGGCTGGCAGCGACGGCGACGAAACTGGTGGAATTGTACGGCCGTGTGACCATGCCCACAACCCAGCCTTTGCCGGAAATGGTCATCAGGTAAGGATTATTTCATGGCGGTTATCATTTTTTGGTTATCAGTGGGGATGATATTTTATACATACATCGGTTATCCGGCGTTGTTGGCGGTGATGGCCCGCCTGTGGCCGCGCCCGGTGCAAACGGCCGTGCATACACCCACCGTCACCCTCTTGATCGCCGCTTACAACGAAGAAGAGATGATTACCCACAAGATAGAAAACAGTCTGGCGCTCGATTATCCACCAGAACGCCTGCAAATTTTGGTAGCAGCCGATGGCTCGACCGACCGCACGGCCCAATTGGCGGCTGCCTATGCCCATCAAAACGTACTCCTGAATGATGAACCGGCGCGGCGGGGAAAAATGGCAGCCATTAACCGGGCCATGCCACGCGCCACCGGGGAAATTGTACTCTTTTCTGATGCCAATAATTTCTACCAGGCCAACGCGCTGCGGGAACTGGTGAAGCCGTTTGCCGATGCCAGCGTGGGCGCGGCCAGCGGCGCCAAGGTCATTGCCAAAGGGGACGGCGTATTGGGCGAGTCCGAAGGGTTGTATTGGCGGTATGAATCGTTCATCAAAGAAAAGGAAACGGCCGTGCATTCCTCTGTTGGCGTGGCCGGTGAAATGCTGGCGATTCGCCGCTGCCTGTTTGAGCCGCCCCCGGACGATGTGATTAACGATGATTTTTATATGGCGGCGCGGCTGCTGCATCGTGGCTATCGCGTGGTGTATGTGCCGGCGGCGCGTTCTATTGAACGGATTTCGCCGACGGCTCAAGATGAAATGGCGCGGCGGGCGCGCATTGTGGCCGGTCGTTACCAGGCCATCTGGCGCAGCCGGGAGACAGTTCCCTGGAAACGGCCGTTACTCGCCTGGCAAATCGTCTCCCACAAGTTCTTACGGCCGTTGGTACCGCTGGCGATGATAACCGCCTGGGGCGCTAACCTGTTGTTGGCTTTCCGGGCACGGCCGTTGGCCCGGCTGCTGTTGCTGTTGCAGATAGGGTTTTATGGCACGGCCGTGCTTGGTTCCTACTTTCACCCTGGCGGCAAATTGGGCAAGATCCTCTATTTACCCACCTACCTGGTACATAGTAACCTGGCGGCCTTGCTTGGCCTCGGCCGCTTTTTGGTCGGCAAACAAACCACACGCTGGCAGCGTGTTCCCCGCCGCCAGCCAACCATTCCGAACGAGGAACAATGATCATGGCCCACAAAATAGCCTTTGTTCAAAAAGGAACTGTGCCCCTGGCCAGCGCCCATGTGGCGCGTGTGTTGCAAGCCAACTTTCCCCAATACGAAGTCGAAATCATTGACATCAAAGAACTGCTGGCGCACCGCAAAGAGATGGCGTTGGTCAATATGGCCCACACTGTCAAAGAATACGGGCCAGCAATTTTGGTGGGCAAAAAAAAGGCCAAAGAGGGTTACTTCCGTACGCCCTATCTTTTTCACCAGATCAAACGCTTAATGACCGATAAGCTGGCTGATCCGGATTATGTCTTTTCCTTTCAGATGCAATCTTTGTACGATGCCAGCGCGGCTCGGTTACCCCACTTTGTCTACACCGATCATACCAATCTGGCCAACCTGCGCTATCCCTTTCAAGACCGCAGCCGGTTATTTTCCCAACCCTGGTTGCAGCTAGAGCGCACCATTTACCAGAATGCTACCCACATTTTTACCCGCAGCCGCCATGTCACCAATTCCATTGTGGAGCAATATGGCTGCCAACCAGATAAGGTCACCTGTGTGTTTGCCGGGAGCAATTTACAGGCGGATACCAACCCACTGGATAATGATGGTTACAGCAACAAAAACATCTTGTTTGTGGGGGTAGATTGGGAACGAAAGGGTGGGCCGGAATTGGTACGGGCGTTTCAACAGGTTTTGCAGGTACACCCTGACGCCCGTCTGACGATTGTGGGCTGTACGCCCCGGGTAGACGTGCCCCATTGTGAAGTGGTCGGTCGGCTGCCGCTGGCGCAGGTAAAAGAGTATTATCGCCGTGCTTCGGTGTTTTGCCTGCCGACCAAATTGGAACCCTTTGGTATCGTTTTTATTGAGGCGTTTTCTTATAAGCTGCCGGTTGTGGCTGCTCAGGTAGGCGCGATTCCTGATTTTGTGATTCCCGATGTAAATGGTTACCTGGTAGAGCCAGGCGATGTGAGCCACCTGGCGCAGCGGCTGATTGAACTACTGGCTGATCCGGCCAGGTGCCGGGTGTTTGGCGAGCAAGGCTTTCGCCTCGTTCAGGAAAATTACAACTGGGAAACTGTGGGGCAACGCATGAAAGAGCAGATTTTAGCCACCCTACCGATAACGTCTCAGCTTTTAGCTTAGAAAGGGAGATTTTTGGCCTGGTGATGAATGCTTGTAAACCTCGTATTGCTGGCGCTTTAGTGGGTGATATTCACCGTGATCCGGCGGCGCACATTAAGTATGGTTTTTTCTTTGCGGCGCTGGCGGAGCATTTCCCGCTGGTGGAAATTTATGATGCCAGCCTGTATGGGGTACATCGCTATCTGAACGCATTGCAGGCATTTCACCCTGACCGGCAGCGGTGGCGTGAAAGTTTTTACAAGAATGTAACGGCGTTTCGCTGGCGTTCGCGGCTGGCGCGCGCACATTTTCAGACTATTCAAGAGGAAATTGATTTGATCGTACAGGTAGGCGTGTTGTTTGATGCGCGCTGGCAGACAGGGGCGCTGCCGAGTTTGATTTATACAGATTACACGGCCCATCTGGCAGCCCAACGGCCGTCGGCCGGCCGTTCTCCTTTTTCGGCTGCGCAGCGCCAGGAATGGTTGGCCCTGGAGCGCGCGGCCTTTGCCGGCGCCAGCCACATCTGCACCCGCAGCGCGTTGGTGCGCGATTCCATCATCCAGGAATATGGCGTAAACCCCGAAAAGGTGACGGCCGTTGGCGCTGGCGTCAACTTTGCCGGGCTGCCCCAACCGGTAAAGCACCGGGAAACGGCCGCGCCGACGATTCTCTTCATTGGCAAGGAGTTCCACCGCAAGGGAGGCGATCTGCTGTTGGCGGCATTTGCCCAGGCACGCCAGGAAGTGCCCGGCGCCAGGCTGAAAATGGTCACAGCCGTGCCCATTCCCTCTGCTTTTCCTGTTACGGGTGTGGAGATCATCCAGGCCACCTGGGATCGCCAGACCATTGCCACGCTCTATCGTTCTGCCGACCTGTTTGTGCTGCCTTCCCGTCTGGAAACGTGGGGTGATGTGCTGCTGGAAGCGATGAGTTATGGCTTACCCTGTATTGGTGTGACGGGCCAGGCGATGGAAGAGATCATTGACCATGAAACTAACGGGCTGATTGTCCCCGCCGAAGATGTGGATACATTGGCGCAAAGTCTGGTGCGCCTGTTAACGGACACCAGGTTGCGCCGCCAGATGGGACGACAGGCCCGCCTGAAGGTGGAAGAAAATTACCAATGGCCGGATGTGGCAGGACGTTTGGGTGACTGTATCCAACAAATAATGGAGCATGATGGGCAAAAATGGGTTGCCGGTTATTGAACCGCCGCTTATTGAACCGGCCAGGCGTTGGTTGAAAGGTAAACGCTGCCCCTGGATTACCTTGTTGGGTGTGGATGGCAGTGGCAAATCAACCGTGCTGGCGGAATTGGAGCGGGCGTTGGCGGCTACGGCCTATACCGGCCTGTTTGTGCTGCATCGCCGGCCACAACTGGTGTTCCGGGCGGCAACCGCCAGCCGCGAGGGCAGCATTGAACATTACGGCAAAGCGCCTCACGGCCGTTTTCTTTCCGCCCTCAAACTGGTAGTTATATGGTTGGATTGGCTGGTAGGCTATTTTGTTCTGGTTCGGGGACGGCGAGCGCAAGGTGTTTTGGTGGTGGCCGACCGCCATTCGCTGCTGGATATGCTGGTAGACCCACTGCGTTATCGTTATGGCGGTTCGCCGCGCTGGGTGGAAATAGCCATACATTTCCTGCCGATGCCGGATGTGGTTGTGCTGCTGGATGCGCCAACGGCCGTACTGCAAAGCCGCAAACAAGAACTTTCTGTGGCGCAAACGGGGCAACTGCGCCAGAACTATCGGCAACTGGTGCAGGCGCATCCAACTGGTTATGTGGTGGATGCCAGCCAACCATTAGAACATGTAGTGGCTGATGTACAGCACATCGTTGTTAAATCATGGGCGTGACCATGATGCATGGGAAACATGCTTTACTGTGTTTTTTGTTCCAGCCAGCAATGGCGGTCAAAATGAGAATTGCTGTCAAATGTAGTTAAGATCGGACACGTTTTACCAGACGAGTCGGGTCTACAAAGGAAGGTTCTTATGGATATGAAAAACCGGCCGCGGCCAAAATTATCAGGCAGAGCAAGCAGTTTGTTGTTATTGCTGATACTGGGCATGACACTGGCTTTGTGGCAGTCGTCAGCCGGGGCGCAAGAGGGGCAGGATACGGCCGTCCTCATCACCGCCTGGCCCACAAAGCAAATGGCCGGGGCAGAAGCCGGGCCGCGTGCCTGGCTGGAAGCGCCCGACACGGCCAGAATAAATACCACCGCTACCATCCGGTTAATGAGCGATGGCGTCTCGACGCTGGGGGGGTATGAAGTCAAGCTAACTTACAACCCGGCACAAATGGCGCTGCTCACCGCCGAGGCCACGCCTGGTTGGGCCGGTGAGCGAGAATTGCTGCTGATGGGCACAGTGCGCCAGGCGGATGGGGTAATTCTCAGCAGCGCCAGTTGTCCGGTTGCTAACTGCTCAGCCACAGCTTATGCGGATGAGCCTCGTCTTGAATCTGGCACGGCCGTTGGCCCGGTGGAATTAGCCACTTTTCAGTTTGATGTGCGCACCAGTGGCGCTGTGCGTGTCAATGTAGCTGACATGCTGTTGGTCAATACGGCCGGGCAGGTGCTGTTGGCAAGTGGACGCTATGAAGCTGACAGTGTCCAGATTAGTCAGCCAACTGTGAAGGCTCTGGATTTGTCGGGCAACCAGGTGGTGAATGATGCCGATGCGTACCTGGTGGTGAGTGCGTGGCAAGAGTTGGCGCGAGACGGCCGTTGCCTGGCGTCCACAATCACCGCTTATGATGTAGACGGCAGCGGCTGCCTGAACGTAGCCGATGTGCAAATGATTCTGGCAGCCTGGGGGCAACGAACCGTATCCCCGTCCACCCCGCCCAACCACACACCGCAGGCTGTTTTTATCGTTGATTCGTCTGGCGACCAGAGCGACGTGAATCCTGGTGATGGGCAGTGCCAGACGGCCGTTGGCAGCTGTACCTTGCGCGCGGCCATCCAGGAAAGTAACGCTCTACCCGGCGCCGATACCATCCACTTTGATATTCGTAATGCCAATGGTACCTGTCCTTCTCTGGTTACCATTACCCCCACCAATGAACTTATCATTGACGCGGCCGACAACGCTGGCGTCACCATTGACGGTTACACCCAATGCAATGCTTCCGCCAATGATCAGTGGATCAACGGCAACGCTATTATCAAAATAGAAATAATGGGCAACAATTACGCCTATGTCTACGGATTGCATCTGTTGTCACCGAACAATGTGGTCAAAGGGTTGGCTGTGTATAACTGGCACCGGCAAATCCAACTGTTTGGCAGCCGCGCCCACCACAACACCCTGGTAGGCAACTTTTTCGGCACCAATGCCGCCAACACCTTTACCCAGGTTGCGCCCGGCATTGAAGGCGAAGGCATCCGCCTGGGAAATGGCGCCAACCAGAATCTTGTTGGTGGAACTACGGCTGCCGAGCGTAACATCTTCTCCGGCAATGATCAGGATGGTGTAGGGTTTCAGGGAATTGGTGTACAGGATAATGTGGTCATCAACAACTATATCGGCCTGAAGCAAAGTGGCACCGTGCGCCTGCGAAATGGCGCAGATGGTGTAGATGTGGCCGAAGGTGTGATCAATAACCGGGTCGGTGGCCTTAATCCGGGGGAGCGCAATGTCATCAGCGGCAACAATCGGGATGGTGTCGAACTTTCACACAACCTGGGGACACAAGGCAACCACATCGTCGGCAACTTTATCGGTCTGTCGCCGTCAGGTAATGAAACCATATACAATGGCGGCAGGGGTGTTACCTTTGAAGATCAAGTGACAGCCAACCTGGTTTACCGCAATGTGATTGTAGGGAATGGCGGCGACGGCGTGCGATTTTATACCGTCTATGATAACCAGGTGTACGACAACTTTATTGGCGTTGCCCCCACCGGATTAGGGCCACGGGATGTCGTTATCCCCTTACCCGGTACGGAAAGTGGATTACAGACTATGCCCAACGGTTCGCGCCCATTCAGTGGTTATGGTCTGAGCGGGGTGTATATGACCGGTGGCAGCCAGGGAAACAGCATCACCCATAACATTATTGCCTACCATCCAGAATATGGCATTTATCTGGATGCTGACAAAGGGTATCTGAGTTACGGCACGTGTGAAGCCTATTACAACACCTTCAGCCAAAACAGCCTGTTTGACAATGTGGGGATGGGCATCCGGTTAAAGCCAGGGATTTGTGATGATGGGCTGGAGTATTTCCCAAATAATGGCATCCAGCCGCCGCAGATTACGGCGGCCACAACCGTGCAGGTAACGGGGAATACCTGTGCGAACTGCCAGGTGGAACTGTTTCTGGCTGACAAAACCGTGGTGAATAATCCTGGTGGAGATAATTTTGGCGAAGGCAAAACGTATCTGACACAGGGCATGGCCAATAGCAATGGTAATTTCACCATCGCTGTCAGCGGGATAGCGGTGGGGGACATCCTGACGGCTCATACCACTGATGATGATGGGAACACCTCGCAATTTGCCCGCAATGTGGAGGTGTTTGCGCCACCGACGCCCACCAATACGCCGATGGTGACGTCAACCAATACCCCGACTAATACGCCGATGGCGACGTCAACTCATACGCCGACAGCCACGCCAACCAACACCTTGACGCCGACGCCAACCAGTACAGGATCAACAACACCCACGAATACGCCGACGCCAACGGGCACACTCTCGGCCACGCCAACCAATACACCGACGCCAACAGGCACGCTCTCGGCCACGCCGACCAATACGCCGACACCAACAGGCACGCTCTCGGCCACGCCAACCAATACGCCGACACCAACAGGCACACTCTCGGCCACACCGACCAATACGCCGACACCAACAGGCACGCTCTCGGCCACGCCGACCAATACGCCGACACCAACAGGCACGCTCTCGGCCACGCCAACCAATACGCCAACGCCAACGGGTACGCTCTCGGCCACGCCGACTAATACGCCGACGCCAACGGGCACCACCGTAATACCGACAGCTACACCTTTGCCGCCAGGGTGGACGTATTTCAATTATTTGCCGCTGGTGCAACGGCCGTGAGCTCACACAGTTGACCCTCCCTTTGAAACAGAAAGGGAGGGTCAACTGTGGTCACCTTCAAATTTACCAGCAAACCTGATTACCAATCCAGGGTAAATAGATTTGGTAATCAGAATTCAGGGGAACGCTAGATGTTGTGCCTTGTGTTGGCATGACGGCCGTGCCCACAAACCCGGTGCGCTGGAAATCATGGCGAGCGGTGGGCCAGGGCATTAAAGAAGGGTAATAGGCAGCCGGCAGATCCCAGACATACAGCACCGCGGCCTGGCTGCCCGCCACAATCTCCACCAGGCAATCGCCATCCAGGTCGGCCAGCGTGGGTGCGGCGCGCAAGCCTTGCTTTTCCGACTGGCCTTCATGGTTTAGCGTGAGGGGAAAACCGGGTAGCGGTTGGCCCGATGCACTCAAACCGTGTAAGCGGGCCTGGGCATTGGCGCTGCCGTCCGGGCTGTAGGTGCCAAAAAGAATATCGGGACGGCCGTCGCCCGTCACATCGCCAATCACCGGTTCACTGGCAAACAACCGGCGTCCCTGGGCAAAGTTATACTGCCACATCAGGCTGCCATCTGCCTGATACACCCGTATGGTGCCATCTAACATGCCCACCACAATTTCCAAAACACCATCACCATCCAGATCCCCCAAAGCGGGCGCTTGCGTGGGAAAGAAGTCGTTATGAATTGGCGCGCCACCCAGTTTAGCCACCTGCCAGCCTGTTTCGCGTTGACCGTTCGCTTGCAGCACCAGTAAACCACTGTTCGTTACATCCCGGTTCTGATTGGGGTCGCGCACTTTGCCAGCAATGACAATTTCAATATCGCCATCCCCATCCAGATCGCCCATTGAGGGTGCATCTCGGGTGAATTCAAGAAACAAGCCATTTGGATCGTTGGGGTTAACGAGTGATTCCACGGGCCACGCGGGTAATGGATTTCCCTGAGCATTATAGGCGTGAACAAAGGCATGATCGCGCCCGGTGAGTAGTTCGGCGTAACCATCGCCATTGAGATCGGCCGTACCCACAAAACCCCAGATTCCGGCCCGGCGATATTGGGTGGGAAAGCCGGGCAGCAAAGCGCCATTCCCGAAGAAGGCATACAAATTGTGGGTGGGGTCTTGTGGTGTACCGCCGGCGGATGCATTATTACTGGTGCCGGCAATCAATTCCAGTCTGCCATCGCCGGTCATATTAGCCATGGCGACCGTGAGAACTTCTGGCAGGCCACTGCCATATTGCACATTCCAGGCCATTTCTTGCGGCCACCCGGCGGCTAAAGAGCCGTTAGCGTGCCAGACATAAATTTTACCGCGCTGCCCAGGGCTGCTACCTGTGCCCCGTGTACCGGCTGCAATTTCCAGTAAGCCATCCCCATCCATGTCGCCAACGGCCAGCGGCCCGCTGATGCGCGGTGTACCCTGGCAACTGCTGCCCGTCTTCAGAGGGAAATTGGGCAGGACGGCGCCCGTGTGGCTCCAGGCCCACACACAGCCATGGCCATCTGGCACTAATATATCTAACTGACCATCTTTATTGATGTCCACAACGGTAGGCGAACCAAAGGTAATGGTACCGCCCGCTTCAAAACGGGGGAAACCGGGGTGAGGCGGATAGTTTTGGGCAACGGCCGTCTGTTCCTCCGTTCGGTTCACTGCCCAGGCAAAGAGCATCAGAATCATTAAACTACTAAAGATTCGTTGTTTTCCAGTCCACATGGTGTGACTCCTCTTTGGAACGCATCATTAGACAGACGCAGCCCAAATTAAACGCGCATCAAGAACCTGTTTCAACGACGAAGGGGGAGTGTGTCAGGCGCTAAGGCGGGGTGGGGGGAACGGCCGTAACAGCGTGATAAATCCTCAAGTCGCTCCCTATAACCATAACTTCTTCACAAGTTGGGCATCGCTCATCATGCCAACGGCCGTCATTGTAGAGATCGCCTTCTACCAATGTAATGGCCAAAAGGTACTACTGCTCATCCTGACAGCAAACAAGTTTAATCTTTTGGTCTAATTAATTGGAGTTGATGGCAGACAATTTCAGGGTTATTCAGGCTAGATGACAATATTACACACGAGTACCCGGCGATGTATCCAGGCCCGCTGCTCCCATTCGGGGCAAAAGGTAAAAAAAGCTCTCGATTTAGTCGAGAGCTTTTTATTTACCCGAGTCTTGCACCGGGGGTCTATCTCGGTACGCTCCTACGGTCTATACACCCTGGCCATAGCGTAGGGTGCGTGTCAATTGATCCTATCACCAGACGGCTTCTGGTGAACTGGCACAACAATGGCGCTTTATGGCGGGCCGTAGGTACCCTCTGTCAGTTGATTCGCCCGTTGGACTCCGATGGAAAGGCCACTGTAATTTTCCACCGTGCCAAACTCTGTCTCGTAGGTGAAAAAGGGCTTGCTAAAGAAGTCACCCACAATCGGCCAGTCTGAAAGTGCGGGAATTTCTACCCCTAGCTCAAAACCAAAGTTAAATAACGGTTTACCCTGTTCCACAACACCTTCAGTAAGACCAACTGAACATTCGCCGGTTAGGGAGGCAACGTTCTCTTCGCCTACCTCTATGCCTACGTCGCCGCCAACCTTTAGTTCAGGCGATTCCGGTGAGGCGCAAACGGGGCCAAGGCAGAGGTATTCACCCAGCTTGTCTTTGAGCCACGCCTTCGCCCCACTGTGCAACTGTTCGCCCCAGTTTGTCAGCCGTTGGCCCCAGGTGGGTTCACCCTCCAGGCCCGATGGGTCTAGCCAGTTAACCGGATCGTTTTGGGCATAAGCGTAGAGATTGGCCTGTCCGCCATCAAACAGGAGCGGATCCTTTGCCGTCCAGCGCCCTACTTCCGGGTCATAATCACGCGCGCCAAAGCGGACCAGGCCGGTGGCCGGATCATAAAGGCCGCCGGCAAAACCGAAGGGCTGGAAGCCAGGATTGCTATCGAACAACACCCGGCCCCAGGCATCGTATTCCAGACGCTGCATAATCTGACCGGTGATGGTGTTGATCACCAGGAGCGGGCTGCCCAGGCGGTCACTGATAAGCCGATAGGTGATGCCACCACGAACCATATAGTCTGGCGTGTTGGCGCGGCTGCCGTAGACAAACAGGCTAACTACGTTGCCGCTGCCATCTAATTCGGCAATCGGGTTCAGTTTATTCAGGTAAAGGAAACGTTGAACCGGCGCGCCGTTGACCAGCCGCGAAACGCGCCGGTTGAAACCGTCCACGATGTAGGTGATCTGACTTTGGTCCGGCAGCGTCACCTGGGTGAGATTTCCGGCCAGATCGTAGACGTAGATGGTGGTCTGGCTGCTGGTGCTTTTGCTCTGTAAACGGCCGTCCCGCGTATAACTGTAGCTGGTATTATCCACCGACACTAACTGATCTTGCGCATTGTACGTGGCCGTGCGGGTTGACCCATTTTCCTGAGCCGTCAGCCGGTTGCCATTGGCGTCGTAGGTATAAGCGGCGATGGTTGCCCCGTTTTGCTGCACACTTGTCAGCCGCCCGGCGGTATCATAGCTGTAGCCGGTCGTGGTTGTCGTCCCGTTGATCGTCTCCGTCTTGTTTGTCAGGCGGCTGAGGGCGTCATAGCTGTAGCTGGCGCTAAAAACCGTCGGTGTACCCTGGCGTACCGTTATCGCGGTGAGTTCGCCAAACGTGTTGAAACTCCGCATTTCGGCCACTGTGCCCAGGTTGGTTGCCGTGATCAGACCGGTGAGAGGATGGCGGGTGAGGCTGATCGCGCCGGCCTGTGTCACCAGGTTATCACGATCATACTGGTAGGTGACGGCCGTGCCCCCCACCTCCCACGATTGCAGTCGCATAAAGTTGTCGTAATCTAATGCCACGCTGCCGTTGAATGGCCCTTGGGTTGTCACCTGTGTCACCAGATTACCATCGTAGGCAAAACTCAGGTCTGCACCCCCTTGCCGCGTCAGACTGGTCAGATGACCGTTTGCCGGATCATATGTGTAGCCGATGGCCGTTCCCGGCAGCGTCATCGTCGTTTTCTGGCCGGTGAGGGGGTCATAGGCCAGCGTGGCTTGTTGGCCGTCAGGCCAGGTGATCTGGCTCAGGCGGCGGTCGTCGTCAAAAGTGGTCTGCAACTGCCAGTTGCCGGCGCCGAGGCCAGGTGGTGCATACGCGGTGGGCATTCCGTTCAGGTCATACGTAAAGGTGTGTTGGGGCCGGCCGGGCGGTGTCACACCGATGCGGTTGCCGTCCGCGTCATAGGCAAAGGCGATGGTGCGGTTGCCGGGTAATGTCTGGCTGAGCAAACGGCCGGCGGCGTCATAGCTGTAGGTGGTCACCTGGCCCAGCGGATCGGTGATGCTGTGTAGACGGCCGTCTGAGTTATAGGTATAGGCGGTCATGCGCACATGCTCCCCACTACCCTCGGTTAACTGTTGCACCTGGCCGCGGGCGTTGTAGCGGTAGGCAATGGGTTGATATCCTTCTCGCGTAAGGAGAATAATGCGGCCGCGGGCATCTAGCGTGGCAATCTGGTCCCGGCCAACCGGTGAACTGAGAGTCAGTGTGTTGTTATCCCGGTCATACCTTGTCAGCCATTGCTGATATTGCCCGGTGTCTGGATCGGTTAAGGTCGTCGTTTCCGCCCAGGTTACCACGCTCATCGGGTCCAGGGGATCAGCCAGGGTGACGTTGGCGGTGGTTGTGGCCTTCATCTGCCGCCCACCGGCTGTCAGCAATGTGGTGGCGCTGGCCAGCGGGGCGCGCATCCCCCAGCGGGGATCAGGCCCGGCCGTCAGGCTGAGTTGCGTACCGTCAGGGCGGAGGATGGTGGTCGTCTTGTCTGGCCCAATCTGAACCAGGGTGGCGCCGCCATCGGCGCTGGTGAGGCGGCGTTCGCGGCCACCGGTGGCCAGGATGTGGGTGACGTAGCTGTCCTGCACACCGAGGCCAGTGGTCACGGTGACGGTCAGGGTATCGGTGGTTTGCACCTGCGCCAGCACCTGCACCAGGTTGTCCGGCCCTTCATCGCGTACCAGACGGCCGTCATCATCATACACAAATTGAGAGACGCCGCCACGCGGCCGGGTGTACGAGGCCAACAGCCCGCCCTCGTCGTAGTACGTGAAGGTGAAGGTTTCCTGGGCGGGATTGGTAACGGCCGTTAAATAGCCATCCCCATTCAGCGCCAGTTCGGTGCGTTGTCCCCAGGGGGCGATAAGCGCGGTGGGCTTCCCGGCGCTGTCCCGTTCAATTTGGGTCAGGTTGCCATCACGGTCGGTAATAGCGATGAGACGGCCGTTGCCATCATAGGTGAAGTGGATGATGAGCGTTCCGGTAAGGGCGTCATACGTGTTCAGATGGCGGCCGCGCGGGCTGAATTCGTATAACTCTTGCCCGTTTGTGGCTGGCAGCAAGTAATGGTCGGCGGCAAAGGTGGGCAGAGCGGGCAGGGCGCGGCGTAGTTGGGCGCGGCCGTCGCTGAAATGCAGCAGGCCGTCCGCGGCCAGAACCAGCCCATGGCTGTTACCTTCGAGGCATGATTGGCGCAGTGGTTCATATTCGGGGGAAACGGCCGTGCCGCATCCCACCAGTTTTCCCGCATAAGTGGTGATGATGCCATCAGGCGTAACACGCCGGATTACCGACAGGCTCAGGTCATCCTGCCGGATGTACACCGTGCCATCAAGGGAAACGGCCACGTTGGTCGGTTGGCCAATGCTGGCCGTAATGGCCGCGCCGCCATCACCATTGGTTTCCGCCATGCGGTCACCGGCCACGCGGGTGAGCAACCCATCTGGCGTTACCCGGTTGACCGTATGTTTGGCATAGTCGGCGAAGTAGAGGGAGCCATCCGGCCCAAAGGCCAGACCATATGGGCGGCCCAAGATGGCCGACAGAGCCGGGACACCGGCCAGGTCTTCGTCACCTAATGGGCCAATGTTCCCGCCAACCACCGTCTCGATCACCCCGTTCGCATTGATGCGGCGGATACGTGGGGCTATATCCGGGTCAAAGATGATGAGGTTGCCGTAATCGGTGAAGTAGACCAGACCATCAGGTCCCGCTTTCACCGCCTGCAACCAGCTCAGGTGCGTCTGCGTGGCCGGGTGACCGTCACTGAAGATCAGGTCGCCGCTCCAGTCGTAGCTGCCAGCAATGGTGCTGATGATGCCGTCCGGTGCGATTTTGCGCACGTGACCATGTCCGTTGAGACCGAGGACGGTGATGTAGACAGCACCATCTGGTCCAACGTCAATGCCCCAGCCGCTGTACCCTAATGTCGCCTGGGTGGCCGGGCCGCCATCACCGGTGGGGTTACCAGACTGGCCGTTACCACCAACGAGGGTAATCATGCCATCTGGCGTCTGTTTGTGGACAGCCAGACCACCGTTGCCCTTGTCCAGGGTGTACAGGCTGCCATCTGGGCCAACCGCCATATCGCTGAGGTAATCAACCACTGCCTGCTCGTAAAGAGTGGTGAGGGCGCTGTCTCCTAGTTCTTCTGTGGAAATAGAGGTTCCATCTCCCAGGTAAAGGGTACGGCCGGCCGGATCATAAAAGTGCTGTACATTGAAGTGCCAGCCACCCAGCCCCAATAAGGCGCGCGCGTCCCACAGGCGCACGGTTTGCTGGTAGGCGCGCTGCACGTAAGGAATGCAGACCACTGTGCCGCCATTGCCAGAGGTGCTGCCGCCACCGGGGGCCGCGCATTCGACACGGCCGAGCCACGACTGCTGCCGCGTGCTGTACTGGCCGAAACTGCTGCCTGCGCCATCATAGGGCGAGTAGTAAAACGGATAGTAACCATAGCCGATGCGGATCAGGGCGACGGCTTCGCCGACGACCGGATTGCCAAAGGCATCCAACCCGTCCCAATGAAAGGTATGGCTGAGGTTGGGTGTCATGTCCGGCACGGTGGGGTCGCCCAGGTTGGGGTGTTCCCAGAGCCACTCATAGTGATGCCCGGCGATCTCGATCTCCAGGGCGATGTGGCGCAGCCCATACAAGCCACCATCGGGAACGGGGCCATCTAGCAGGCGCACAGTGATGTCCCGGTCAACCAGCCAGCCCGGCTGCCGGTC
>CAADGU010000354.1 GCA_900696625.1 uncultured Chloroflexota bacterium
GTGATGCGTGATGCGTGATCGGACTTCGGATTACCGATTACCGATTACCGATTACGGATAACCGCACCGGTAGACGACGGCGCCCCCAGTGGCCGGGCTGGGGGGCAAAGATACCGGCACAGGGCGTACCGCAAGAGGGGCAACGGCCGTCGGCCGTCAACCGATACGCCTTTAATTCATACCAATCGCGTTCGATCAGCTTCAGGCCGCAGCCGTGGCAAAAGGTGGTGTCGCCCGCCGCGTCATGCACATTGCCGGTGTAGGCGTAACGGACGCCGTTTTTCTGGGCGATATTCCGGGCGCGGGTCAGCGTGGCCGGCGGCGTGTGGGGCACATCCATCATCTTGTAGTCGGGGTGGAAGGCGGAAAAGTGCATGGGTACATCTGGGCCTAATTCGGCTGCCACCCATTGGGTCATTGCTTCCAATTCGGCGTCTGTGTCGTTCCAGCCGGGGATGATCAGGTTGGTAATTTCAAACCAGACGTTGGTTTCATGTTTTAAATAGAGCAGGGTATCCAACACCGGCTGCAATTCCCCCGCGCACAACTTCTGGTAAAACGCTTCGGTAAACCCCTTCAAATCCACGTTGGCGGCATCCATGTAGCGGTAAAATTCGCGGCGGGATTCATCACACATATACCCGGCGGTCACGGCCACCGATTTTATGCCCAGCTCGCGGCAGGCCAGGGCTACGTCAATAGCATATTCCATGAAAATGACGGGATCATTGTAGGTGAAGGCGACGCTGTGGCAGCCCAACCGCTCGGCGGCGCGGGCAATGGTTTCTGGCGAGGCCTGGTCGGCCAGGGTATCAATCTCGCGGGATTTGCTGATGTCCCAATTCTGGCAAAATTTACAGGCCAGGTTGCAGCCGGCGGTACCAAAGCTGAGTACGGCCGTACCCGGCAAAAAGTGGTTGAGTGGTTTCTTTTCGATGGGGTCCACACAATAACCGCTGGAACGGCCGTAAGTGGTGAGCACAATCTGGTCGTTATAGCGCATCCGCACAAAACAGAGGCCCCGCTGCCCCTCGTCTAATTTGCAGGCGCGCGGGCACACATCACACTGAATACGGCCGTTGTCCAGCACATGCCAATAGTTGGTTGGAAAATAATCTAGTTGGTTCATCTCATTTCCCCCATGTGATTGTCTATCGCGGCAATCTTGTTTACAGTATACTACAAATGTGCTGGTGATTGGCGTTTACCTCCATCACCAAAGGAGAGAGCCTATGAACAAGATACGCCAACCGGCGGTAGCCGGTATGTTTTACCCGGCAGACCCCGGTCGTTTGCGGGGAATGGTGAATGAATTTTTAGACACGGCCGTGCCCCCACCCACGCCTCTCAACCCCAAAGCCATCATCGCCCCCCACGCCGGGTACATTTACTCCGGCCCCATTGCCGGCTCGGCCTTCAACCCCTGGCAGGGGCAAATGGAGAACGTCACCCGCGTTGTTCTCATTGGCCCGGCGCATACAATGGCGATCACCGGGGTGGCTGGCGTCAGCACCGGCGCCTTTCGCACGCCATTGGGGGATATATTGGTGGATGTAGTGGAGATGGAGCGCTTACGGCCGTTGCCCCAGGTGCAGATTCACGACGGCGCGCACAGCCGGGAGCATTGTCTGGAAGTAATGTTGCCCTTCTTGCAACTGCTGGCTCCCCAGATGAAGATTGTGCCGTTGGTGGTGGGGCAGAGCTACGGCCGTGAGGTAGCCGAGGTGCTGCAAACCCTGTGGGGTGGCCCGGAAACCCGCATCGTTATCAGTTCCGACCTCAGCCACTACTATGATTACGCTACTGCGCAAAGGCTGGATGCGGCCACCGCCCAGGCCATCGAAACGTTACAGCCGGACAACCTGGGCAGTGAAAGCGCCTGCGGCCGTATCCCTATTCAAGGGTTGTTATACCAGGCGCAGGTACAAGGCTTGCAGGCACACACCGTAGACCTGCGCAATTCCGGCGACACGGCCGGAACCAAAGATCGTGTGGTCGGCTACGGCGCGTTTCTATTTGCTTGAAAAAGGTCAGGGTCAACGTTTTCACCGGTTGTCATTCACCAGCCGGTTGATGTGCGCCGCACCGGCCAGCACTGCCAATGTATCACCGGCCGCCAACGTGCGTTCACCCGCCGGATGAAAATCAGAAACCCCATTGTTCCGCAGCAAGACAATGCTCACCTCATATTCTTGCTCAAGCTGCCCCATGTTTTTGCCGATCAGCACCGACCGGGGCGAAATTTGCATCCGCGCCAGACTGAACGACTCTCCTTCCACGGTAATGGGGCGGGTGACGTCTACATTGGCGGCGGCCGTGGCAAAGATAGGCGCAGACATGCCGGTGGCGCTCATGGCGCGGAAGCCAAACCGTTCTTGCAAAGCCTGGGCAAAATCATCGTCAAAGATACGGATAACCACGTTAATGTCCGGGTTTAGCTTTTGTGCTTTGAAGGCGATTTGCATGTTGACGCTGTCATTTTGAGTGCAAATAACCAGGGCGCGCGCCTTTTTAATGCCCACGCCGCGCAAAATCTCCTCGCGGCGGGCATCACCGGGTACTACCGGCACACCCATGGTCTGAGTACGGGAAATGAGTTCCTCGTCAGGTTGCAGTTCGATGGCAACAATTTCCTGATTCAGGTCATATAGCTCTTTGGCCACGCGAAAGCCCAGGTGCCCTAAACCAACCAGAACAGTGTGATTGTTAAACGTAGAAGCTACAGCCATTTCCCACTCCTTTGTCCGCTGCCGCCGATTAAACAAGAGAAAGCCAAAATCGGTCAACCCCATCGCCAACACGACCAGGCCAATGATGGGCATGAGAAAATAAAACAGTTCCAGACGTGGATCATTAGGGAGGTTGTCACCCAGAGGTTGGAAAAAGGTAAGGCCCATCACATGGTACATGGCCTCCCACAGGTCTCTGCTACCGATAAGTTCGTCATTTTGCCGGGCCAGATTGTGGTAGATGAAGCCGCCAATGAGGACGGCCGTACCAAACAACACCAACGGCCACAAAAACTGCCGTACCAGCAGCAATGTATCCCGCCAGACAGCGCGTAACGGCCGTAGCCGCCGCCAGATGATTGCCCGTTTTCCACTCACCCTGGCATATTACTCTAAACGGAAGTGGAAGGGTAGCAAAGCGACCGGCGCCAACTTCACATGTTGGATGGCAAAAGGAATACCAATGATGGTGATGGCCAGCAGCAGCGCGCCGGTCAGGTGCGCCAGGGCAATTTCCCAGCCAAAAAAGATGGCCCAAATAATATCCATCACCAAAAACAAACAACCGCCTTCACCTCTATCCTGCGCTACTACCTCTTTGCCGAAGGGGGCAATGGTGGCGACGCCCAGCCGGATGGCTTGCATACCAAATGGAATACCGATAATGGTGAGACAGAGTAACGCCCCACCGATAATATACAGGGCGGCGGCAATAAACCCACCAAAAATAAGCCATATCAGATTGCCTAAAAAGCTAATCATTTTGTCTCCTTTAGGACGGTGCCAGGCACAGGGCACGGCCGTTCATTTCCACAAAACGGTTTTTCCCTGTGCCTGTCATTCCTTATGTGCTTTTGATACTGCGAGTATATACGCACTTCCCCAACCTGTGTTACAACCTGATGGATTTTGACTATAATCGGGCAAATTCAAAAAAGGGGATAAGCCACGAAGAACGCGAAGGTTTATCAAAGTGGAATTCGTGGCGATATGTAGATGGACGAGATGAAACACGGCCGTACCCACATTACCACCGCTTTTCAAAATGCTTTAGCCAGCCAAACGGCGGCGCTGATGCCCTATTTCACCCTGGGCTACCCGGATCGGGAAACTTCGCTGGCCGTGGTGGAAGCCATCGCCCCTTACAGCGATTTGCTGGAACTGGGCGTCCCTTTCAGCGATCCCCTGGCCGACGGGCCAACGATTCAACGCAGCACCCAGATTGCCCTGGAAAACGGCACGACCACGGCCGGCTGCCTGGAGATGGTGCGTGAACTACGCGGACGCGGCGTCCACATCCCCATCATGCTCATGGGGTATTACAATCCGATTCTGGCGTATGGGTTAGCGCGTTACGTGCAGGATGCGGCGGCGGCGGGGGTGGATGGCTTCATTGTGCCAGACCTGCCGCCCGAAGAGGCCCACGAGCTGGAACAGGCGGCAACGGCCGTTGGCCTATGCCTGATTCACTTCCTGGCCCCCACCAGCAGCCCGGAACGGGTGGCGATGGTGGCGGCGCGGGCACAGGGTTTTATTTACCTGGTTAGCCTGACCGGGGTGACGGGGGCGCGCCAGCAGGTACAGGGCAACCTGGGCGATTTTGTGAACCGCGTCCGGGCGCAAACACAAACGTCATTGGCAGTTGGTTTTGGCATTGGCACACCGGAGCAGGCGCGGGAAGTGGGGGCGCTGGCCGATGGCGTGATTGTAGGTAGCAAGTTGATCAATGTGGCAGATGGGGCGGCGGATAAGCCGACGGCCGTTGCCGCCTTCGTCCGTTCATTGCGCGAAGCATTAACCGCTACCGCACCAACCGGGGATTAGCCCAGTAAGCAAGTTGATCGGTTTCGCTCACGGCCGTAGCCTCCAACCATACCTCTACTTTTTTCCCAACCAGTTCGGCCAGCGGAATTTGCACATTCACCCAGACCGCCGGGCTGTCTGCGGGTAGGGCCGGCTGTTCAAACAGCGTTTCTCCGTCCAGGCGCAGGCGGTAGGCGATGCCTGGTTGGGCCAGCACGGCCGTGTGCAGCGCCAATCCACTGGTGGCAGTGACCGTATAGCTGTGTCCGCTCCATGTATCGGCGGTGGGGGTGATGGGGATGGCCAGGCGACGGCCGTTTTCCCCATTGGCTACACTCATTTTATCCGCCTGATCCACCCACAAAAAGATCGTCTCCGCATCATTGGCCAGTTCCGGCATCAGGTTGTAGACCTGCCCATCGGCATAATCTAAAACGATGAAGGTGGGGTCGGCACGGCCGTGCGCCGCCAGATGTTTCAGGCTGCCGCCGGGCCGTTCCAGCCACACGTCATACCATACCTGCATCACACTGCGCGTAAAGTCCGGTGAAATGGGAAAACGGAAGGAAAAGAGGTGGCTATTGGCGGTTAATTCGGGTATGAGGTCGTAAAGCTGCGCTTTCGCCTCTTCTTCCTCCGTCACATTCGCCAGCCAGGCGCGCTGTGACACACGGATTTCGTGGATGTGGTGGATGGTCACGGCCGTGAGCAGAACTCCCAGCACAACCAACACCACCCGCTCCCTATCCCATCTCCCTTCTTGCTTCTTCTTTCTTCCTTTCCCCCCTTTGCCCCTTTGCGCCTTTGCGTTAAAAATCATCTCCACTGTTCCCCCAATCGCCAGCGCCAGCCCCATGCCTGCCTGGTAAATGTGCCGCCCGGCGTACAAATTGGGCAACTGCGACCACAATGCCCAATAGATGAAAAACAGGTGCGCCAGCGCCCACAACAGCCAGAAACGCACTACCCAATTCCCCTGCCACAGCCAGACCACCAGCCCAAACCCCACTCCCGCCACAAACAAATTGGCGGCAAAACCAGACAGCCCCAACACCCCATTTACAAAACTAAACCGGTACGCCGTCACCAGCACAAATTCGGCCACCTCCGGCCATTGCAGATAGACCAACCAATCGGCCAATGTACGCTCAGCGATTTGCACGGTGGGGTTGGGGCGGGTGAATTGGATGAAGATGAGTACGGCCGTGAGGAGAGCCAATAATCCCAATGTCAGTAATTCTTTAGGAGAGATCAGAGATTGGAGATTAGAGATTAGGGAGTGTTTGCGTTCCCTCTTCAATCGCCAATCGCCAATCGCCAATCGCCACATAACAACCAGCAACAACAAAAACGGCGGCAGCAATACTGTTTCCTCGTGGGTGAGCAGGGCCAGCAAAGTGATGAAAAAAACGAGGAGCAGGCGGGAGGTAGACGGCCGTCGTAAATACCCCATCATCCCGCTCACCGCCGCCAGCGAAAAAATGGCCCCCATCACAATGGCCACGCTGCTAATCCACGTCACCACATCCACCCAATGCGCGTGAATGGCAAAGAGTACGGCCGTGACCAACGCCGCCGCCACCCCCAACCGGAACTGCCGCGCTACCCGGAAAATCAGGGCCACCGCCAGCGCATGAAACCAGAGCAAAATGATGTAATAACCAAACGGCTCCCATCCCAAAATCAACCGGTTCAGCCAGAACCAGATATTCTGTGTGGGCCGGTAATACCAGGGCACGGCGTTGGGATTAAAAACCTGAAGAATGGTTGCCGGTTCCTGCACAAATCGCTTGACATAATCAAACTGAATGTAATCATCCCCCACAAAAGAGCGTATAAACGGCGGCATATACACCACCAGCGTCGCCAGAATCAGCGCCATCATGCCCCAGCGGGCCAGCAGTTGTTGTTTTTGTGTTGTCCTCATTTGGGTTATTATCCCCACACGTCTGGCAACCTGACAAATGAGTAAGCGGTAAGCAGTGAGCAGTAAGCAGTCCGGGTTGCTCACCGCTCACTGTTCACTGCTCACTGTTCACTGGAGAATCAAATGACCAACCAACTCATCCACGAAACCAGCCCCTACCTGCGCCAACATGCCGATAATCCGGTGGCCTGGTACCCTTGGGGCGAAGAAGCGTTACAAAAGGCTAAAGCCGAGGACAAACCGATCCTGCTGAGCATCGGCTATGCCGCCTGCCACTGGTGCCATGTGATGGCCCACGAGAGTTTTGAAGATGAAGCCACGGCCGTTTACATGAACCAGCACTTTATCAATATCAAGGTAGACCGCGAGGAGCGCCCCGACCTGGACAGCATCTACATGCAGGCCGTGGTGGCTATTACCGGGCAGGGGGGCTGGCCGATGACGGTGTTCCTGACGCCCGACGGCCGTCCCTTCTACGGCGGCA
>CAADGU010000355.1 GCA_900696625.1 uncultured Chloroflexota bacterium
TAGGTGTAGTCGCTGATCCACTGGTTGTTGCTGTAGCTCATCACATCGTGCCAATCATGGGGATACACACGGGGAATGAGCAGGCTATTCAGCCCGGTATCACCAAAGTCAAAACCACGAAAGTCGCTGGTGCCTATTTCCTGGTCGGGGTAGGGATAGCCAGGATCATCAAAGGTGTGGCCGCGCCCCTGGCTGTGCCCAATTTCGTGCCCGCCATACCAATCGGCATAAGAACCATCCAAATCCCAGCCCCAGTCACCAGAACCGGAAGGGGTGCTGACGCCCCGGCCACAGGCCCAACCACGCGGAAAACCGCGATCATCAGCCACCATGCCCACCTGGAAAATGCTGTCGTCCAGCCCCTCGGCGGCGCGAATAGCGTCCAGCGCCGGGCAAACCACATACCAGGCGGCACACAAGGATGGGTCGTCCAGATAACCGTCGGCGTCTGGCGGTAGTTCAATGCGCCGCTGGCAGTCTGGGTGACGGCCTGTGCCATCTACATTACCACCCAGGTCCTCGTTAAATAGGTAGCGATAAGCCGGGCGGAAACCGGGGGTGAGGTTTGTGGACCAGCCCGGTGTGCTGGCTAAGGGGAAGGCGCGGCGCACCCAGGAGACAGTTTGCAAAAAATCCTGTTCATACCGGGGCCGGTAGCGGTCGCCGCCGGAGTCGTATTCAAAGAGGACAAAGTGGGTTTCCAGGCGGCGGGAAACATCCAGGTTGAAGGTGCCCGTGGTCAGAGTGTTATCGGCGTAGGTGGGTTCTGGGGGGAAACGGTAGGGATTGAGTTCGGCGCGCAGGCGGAGGGTGGGGTCATCCGTCCAGTCGGGGGGCAGGAAGAAGGTGAAGCTGTCGCCGAGGTTGTCGCGGTCGGGGCTGGATTGCACACGCAGGTAGCCACTGACACGGTCGAGATTGACAGGCCAGAGCGGGCCGGCAATGACGGCGCCGCTGCCGTCTATACGATAGAGATGGGCAAAAACACCGGGGATAGCCGCGCCATCAGACCGGACGAAAAGGCGCACGGCCGTGCGTTTGCCACGTACTAAGGGCACACTGTTGCTGTCATTCTGGATCGCCTGGGTAATTTCCAGCCCGTCAATACGCATGTTGGTTAAGGGGGCAGCGTCGGCGTCGGTGCGCATGCGTTTAAGGGTAGCGCCATGCAAGAAAAAAAGGTAACTGCCACTGCGCTGTAAGGCGTGCATGGTTAAACCATCAACGAAGATGGGTACGGCCGTGCCGCCGCCAATAGGCATTCGATACAGGGTATAACCGCCGGTCTGCGCCGACTTGATGAAGTAAACAAAACTGCTGTCTACCGCCAGGCTGGTGATATAAGCCGGGACATCACTTACATAAATGGCCGAACCCAGGGTGCCGGTGGTGTTGTCATATACACGAATGCGGTCATCAAAGCCAATATAGACTTTGTTGCTGGCAGCATCGGGATAGTATCCGTAGACGTTAATGGCAATCGTGTTGTGGGCGCCGGTCGAAATACGGTACCGTTCCAAATTACGCACACTGTTATCATGCCGCCAGTAAAGGTACGTACCATCTGTTTGCAAGAGATAGGGATACGAACCCACTTGCGCCCCATTGAGCAGTTGGGTAGCCGCCCCCGTCCCCTTGTGAATGCGATACAGACCGGTAGAGTCAATGTTGTTCTGGATCATATAAATAAAATCACCCACCATCACCAGTTCTGAACTGCGCGGGGTGTGTGGGTAAACAACTTCTGGGGGAGTGATGTCCCAGCTCATACGGTCTTCCGAGACACGCACCAGACCACCATTGACGCGGCTGACCCAATAGACGTAATCCTCATCGGCCACGATATCAGAGATAATATCTGGCGTATCAGGTGGCTCACAGAACAGGTCATAGGTGAAGCTATACATTTCACGGGGAGCCATGCCGGCTACGGCCGTGCGCCCCACAGTTTGGATCAGGCTGCCACTGGTTGCTTCCGTGTTGGTTGGGGAATGGATGGGGGCGCAAGGAGGATTATTGAAATAATATATTTTAGGCGACTGAATAATGTAGTCAGTGGCTTCAGCGCCGGTCATTACCGGATCGGGTATGTCGTCAGGACTATCAGGCTCATAAGCGTGAATGGCCGCAATGCCACCCATCAAAAACAATATACCAACTGCCAACAAAATGAATCTTTTCGCGTGCATAATATCTCCTTTGTGAAATTGCACCTTCAAAAACAGCAGCCAATAGAGTTATGATAGGGAGAGTGTGTATAAAAAAACAAGATCGTTTGACAAATTTAACAGGCGGGAAAGTGTGCGCGCATCCAATTGCAGCCGTGGCCCGGCCATATACCCAATTAACACCAGACCAAAAACTGGGGCGATGACACTCAAGAAAATTCCGGCTAATTGTTGTACCATAGCTGAAATTGTGACCCACCGGCCCATAATCAGCAAACTGGTGATAAATGGGTAACGTTCGTCCAAGATACTACTTTATGGACAAGTGCGCGCGACACGGCAAGACTAAAGGACAGGCTGGATAACTATCATACCGATTGAAGACTTTTTTCAGCCGAATTTGTAAACAAATAACCTGATTACACACAATCTTTACACTGAACCATCACATCGTCACCTACAATGCAAACTCATCTAGAAACCCGGCAATACGTTGCGCACATCTGTGGTACGCACACCTGTGGCAAATAAAGCGGTTCAACAAAATCGGCTATAACGCAAATCACCATCATGTCATTTTGCAGCTTATTTCAAGTTATCTGTAAACGAGGATCGTTATGAATGAATCACCCCCATCCTGGGTAGGACGCACCCTCAGTGGCCGTTATACAATTGATGCCCGTCTGGGACATGGCGGCATGTCTACCGTCTATAAAGCCCAAGACCCCAACTTGCAGCGTACCGTTGCGGTTAAGATCATCCATCCACACCTTTCTGAAGACCCGGAATTTGTCAAACGTTTTGAACAAGAAGCGGCCGCTGTGGCCAAGCTGCGCCATCCAAACATTATGCAGGTGCATGACTTTAATCACGACAGCGGCGTCTATTACATCATTTTTGAATATATCGCCGGGCAGCCGCTCAATGAAAAACTGCGCGCCTTAAATGAGGCGCATATTCGGATGCCCTTAAAGGACGCGATAGCGATCATGGTTCCTTTATGTGAGGCGGTGGCCTATGCCCACGGCCGTAACATGATCCACCGCGACCTCAAACCCTCCAACGTGGTCATTGACCTGCTCAATCAACCCATTCTGCTGGACTTTGGCATCGCCAAAATTGTGGGCGGCGACCATGTGCATACGGCAACCGGCGCTACAGTAGGCACCGCTTCCTACATGGCTCCGGAACAAGTGTTAGGCGCAGAAATTGACCGCCGCGCCGACATCTACTCGCTGGGCATTATGCTGTATGAGATGGTAGCCGGTGAACCACCGTACAAAGGCAGTTCCCCGCTCACGGTGATGATGAAACACGTCAATGAGCCGTTACCGGACATCACCTTCTTCAACGGCAATTTACCGGTTAACTTCACCAACATCCTGGATCGGGCGCTGGCCAAAAACCCGGCCGACCGTTTTGGTTCCGCTTCGGAAATGGCCCAGGCTTTGCGTGAAGTGGAACAACAGTTGACGTCCACATCGGCTACGCAATCGTTTGTGGGCGCATTTGCCACCGCGCCCCATCCTCCCACAGCGACCGTCAGGGTAACGCCAACGCCGTCACAAACGGCCGTGCCCACCCCAGCTACGGCCACCCAAATTCAGACGCCATCACCCACTACGGCCGTCACGCCGCTTCCGGCCACGCCAAAACGCAGCAAAACCCTGTGGTACGCCGGCGCCGCGGTCTTGCTGCTGCTCATCCTGGCGGGCGCCGCCGTCGTTATCAGTCAAAACCAGGGCGAAGGAGAAACGGCCGTGCCCACATCCAACGGCATGGCCCACATCCCCGCCGGCCTTTATACCGTTGGCCTGGGCAGCGGCGGCAGCAACACCGCCGCCGAACAGCAGGTGAACCTGGCCGAATACTGGCTGGATCGCCAGGAAACCACCAATGCCCAATACGCCGCTTATCTGGCGGCCAGCGACGCAAAACCACCCGCCAACTGGACAGATGGCGCTCCACCCGCCGGTGCAGACCAACTGCCCGTCCAGGGTCTCACCTGGCAAATGGCGGCCGACTACTGCGCCTGGCAGGGCAAACGCCTGCCCACTGAAGCTGAATGGGAAGTGGCGGCGCGTGGTGAATTGGGTCTGTTGTACCCCTGGGGTAGCACACCTGATACGGTGACGCTACCCGGCAGCGCCTATCCGGTTGGCTCCATCGCCACCAACCGTTCCCCGTTTGGCCTGTATGACATGAGCGGGAATGTATGGGAATGGGTGGCGCAGCCGTACACGGCCGTGGCCGAAGGCCAGCAGATAGCTCGCGGCGGCGCTTATGACTTCCTCAAAGAGCTAACCTACCGGCTGCAAGGCGACCCCAACGTACCGACCATGGTTAAAACGACCGGCGTGCGCTGTGCCGCCAGCCAGGTGGAACTGGTTCCTGATGCCATAGCCCTGGTACAAGATGATTTCACCGATGAGAACAGCGGCTGGCCCATCGTCACCGAAGCGTCCGTCCTCTCTGGCTACCATCCCCCAGACTATTACCACTTGCAGGCCGGCCAACCCAACCAGATTGCCACCGCATTTTTTGGCGGCAATTTCACCAATATCGGTCTGGAAACCGATGTTTTTGTGGACAGCACCAATACAGAAACCGGCAATTTCCGCTATGGATTGATCACCCGCCGTAATGGTGACGAATTTTATGCTTTCACCGTCTCCCCACGCAGCGGCACATGGAACGTACTCAAAACCTCGGCCAATGGGCTGGAAACAATGGCCGAAGGGACATTAACCGGTTTGCGTAACAGCGCCGACCAGCCAGACAGATTGCGCGTGGATGCGGTAGACAGCACATTTCTATTTTTTGTAAATGGCGAACTGCTGTCGGTTCTGAATGATGCCAGCTACGCCATTGGCGATATTGGTTTTTATGTGGAAACATTCGATGAAGAACGTGCCCACATTCATTATGATCTGGTGCTGGCACAGGCTATTGAAGCGGGCGCAGAAACGGCCGTGACCCCACCCAACCAGACGGCCAACCCCACGGCCGTACCAGAAGAACAGGTACAGGTAATAGAAGCCGCGCCCACCGCCGCCCCCACGGCCGTAGTGGAGGCCGTGCCCGAACCAACAGCCGAACCGACGCCCGCCGGCCCCTTACCCTCTTCCCTGGGCATGGTTCCGGTAGACGGGGGTGAGTATGTGGTGGGTGAAGGCACGGCCGTGACCCTGAACCGCTTTTGGATTGACGCCGCCGAAGTGAGCAACACCCAATTCGCCGCCTATATCGCCGCAACGGGGCAAACACCCCCGGCAAGCTGGCCTGACGGCGCGCTACCTGCCGGTGCAGAAACGCTCCCGGTACAGGGCATTGACTGGGACACGGCCGTAGCCTACTGCCAATGGGCCAACAAGCGCCTGCCCACCGAGGCAGAATGGGAAGTGGCCGCGCGTGGGCCACATGGCGCACTCTATCCCTGGGGCAATGATGCCCACGCCGTGGAACTACCCACCAGCGGCGCTTATGCCGTTGGCACATTGGCCGAAAACCGCAGCTACTTTGGTGCCTATGACATGGCCGGTAATGTATGGGAATGGGTAGCCAACCCGTTCAACCCGGCCGCTGCCGGAGAACAAATCATTCGTGGCGGGGCCAACAGCTTCCAAAACAATCTGGTGGCGTTCATTGCCGGCGATCCAGCCAACGCCTTGATGACCGGCGAGACCGGCATCCGCTGCGCGGCCGATGCTGTTGACCCAGAAGCCGACACCGGCCTGTTGATCGAGGAAGATTTCAGTGATTATCTCAGCGGTTGGTTTAATGCCCGCGCCCCGGTCGGCCCCTACTTTTATGGGTATCACCCCACCGATTTTTACCATGTGCAGGTCAGTGAAGCAGGCGGCTGCCTCACCGTCTACCGCGATCTGCCGGTGGCTAACTTCACGGCCGCCGCCGAAATTTTCGTGGCTGATAGCGGGTCGGAAACAGGTGATTTTCGTTATGGTTTGATTGCCCGTGAAGATGGTAACAATTTCTATGCCTTCACCGTTTCCCCACGTACCCAAACCTGGAAGGTGCTTAAAAGCACACCGGGTGGCCTCATGCTGATGGCCGAAGGCCAAAGCAGCACGATCAATGGGGGTGACCAGCCTAACCGTGACCGCCTGTATGTGACCGGTAATGGGCCGGACATGGCGTTTTTTGTGAATGGGGAACTGGTTAGCCGGGTGAATGATCCCGATTATACGGCTGGCAATGTGGGCTTTTTGGTGCAGACGTTGGATGAGGCCTATGCGCATGTGCATTTCGATTCGTTGGCGGTACGGCCGTTACCCACCACCGCCCTCCCCACCAACAGCGCCGCCAGCCCCTATCCGCCAGATTCTCCGGTCTGTCAAGGCTCTGTCCGGGCGGAAGACTCCCTGGTGAAGTTCACCACCCACACTGTTGCCCTGGGTGAAAATTTACTAGCGATTGCCGCCCGCTATAACACCACACCGGAAGCTATCCTGGCAGCCAATGGTAAGAGCATTGATAATCCCAATGTGATCCGCACCGGGCAAACGTTGATCATTCCCGAATCTTGAGAGGGGGCGCCAACCTGGCGAACTCGGCAAACTTGCAACAATTGGAGATTGGCATTGTACTCCATAAGCATTGTCTGAGCGACGGCCGTCAACTTTTGCCCATTTGCGCGTTCCCAGGTAAAGTTCTGCTATTACCAATTTAGTGTTTTGTTTTAGTTAAGATAAGACCCCTCTGGGTGCGCATCTTCATAATGCCCCATCCAGTTAGTGTTACTCACCCCTAAAATAAGACCCCAACGCTATTACAGCAAAGGAGATAATAATCATGAGCGAAACGATGCAAGGCACCGTGAAGTGGTTTAGCGACCAAAAAGGGTATGGCTTCATCACCAAAGAAGATGGCAAAGACCTGTTTGTTCACCATTCAGCCATTCAAGGCAACGGCTATAAATCATTAGCCGAAGGTGATCGGGTTAGCTTTTCCATCGAACAGGGCCA
>CAADGU010000356.1 GCA_900696625.1 uncultured Chloroflexota bacterium
AAGTACAACAGTTAATCGAGCCTTTGGTGGTGGGTTGGGGATGGGGTGAACCGCGCACGTTGACCTTTGGCTCGGATTTCCTGGACTATCTGCAATGGCTGGGCACAATGGACCCGGCGGCCTACCTCTCTGTCCCCGCAGCCATTCAATTCCAGGCAGAACATAATTGGACGGCCGTGCGCCAACAATGCCACGATCTGCTGCGTCAAACGCTCGGCCGTATCCACACCCTCACCGGTCTCCCCCCCATGTACCACCACGATACCGACTATAACCAGATGGCCATTGCCGCCTTACCCCCCGTTGATGCACCACAACTAAAACGGCGGCTGCTTGAGGAGTTTAGGGTAGAAATACCGATTACGGAGTGGCACGGCCGTACCTTCGTTCGTATCTCTGCGCAAGGCTACAACACCCCGGATGATATGGATGCGTTGTTGGTGGGTCTGACGGCCGTGATGTCGTAACCCGTAATCCGTGAACCGCAGTCGGCTCACGGATTACGGCTCACGGATTACGGTTCCCCAATTACCCATCTTCCCCTAATGGTCTACCCGCGCGTCACGTGGTAGAATCCTCGATTGCTTAAAGCAAACCGTCAACAAACAGGGAAAACCATGTCTTTAGACAAAATCATCGTGCGCGGCGCGCGCGCCCATAACCTGAAAAACATCACCGTGGAAATCCCCCGCGATAAACTGGTGGTTCTCACCGGACTGTCCGGCTCCGGCAAATCGTCGCTGGCCTTCGACACCATCTTTGCCGAGGGGCAGCGGCGTTACGTGGAATCCCTCTCCGCCTACGCCCGCCAATTTTTAGGGCAGATGGAAAAGCCGGACGTTGACCAGATCGAGGGACTCAGCCCGGCCGTTTCCATTGACCAGAAAGGGGTCAGCCACAACCCGCGCTCGACGGTGGGCACAGTGACGGAGATTTACGACTACCTGCGCCTGCTCTATGCCCGCGTGGGCACACCGCACTGCCCCGAATGTGGCCGTCCCGTCATGCCCCAATCGGCCGAACAAATTGTGGATGCGGTGGCGCAGATGCCCCTCAACAGCCGCATCCAGATATTGGCCCCCTTGATCCGCGACCGCAAAGGGCGGCACGAAGGCATCTTTGACGATGTGCGCAAAGCCGGTTTTGTGCGTGTGCGCGTCAACGGCGAGGTGCGGGCGGTGGACGAGGAGATTGAGCTAGACCGGTACAAAAACCACAGCATTGAAGCGGTGGTAGACCGGCTGGTCATCCGCCACGAACCACAGGACAACGGTGAAGAAGCGCAGTCGGCCCGTTCCCGCCTGACAGACTCGATAGAAACGGCGCTGCGGCTGGGCAGCGGCATCGTCATCATCAACAACGTCACCGACCCGGATAACCAGAGTGATCAATTGTATTCGGAGCATCTCTACTGCCCATATGATGGCACCAGCATCCCCGAAATTGAGCCGCGCACGTTTAGCTTTAACAGCCCTCACGGGGCCTGCCCGGCCTGCCAGGGGTTGGGTACCACAAAGCAGATTGACCGGGATCTGGTGATGCCCAATAAGGATATGTCATTGGAGGAGGGGGCGATTATTGGCTGGCCGACGGAGGACAGGCAGGGGTATTACTGGCAGATATTGAAGGCTACGGCCGTACACTTCAACATCCCCACTGACATCCCCGTTAAAAACCTGACCGACGCCCAACTGCACATTTTGCTGCATGGCAGCGGTCAGGAAGACATTGTGGTGTTTTATGTCAACCGGGAAGGGGATAGACGGGAGTACCGCACCAAATATGAAGGCGTGGTGCCCAACTTGTGGCGGCGTTACCACGAAAGCACGTCGGAGTATGTGCGCGAGAAGTTGGAAGAATTCATGGTGGATATGCCCTGCGAGACATGCGGCGGTTCGCGGCTGAATCCGGTGGCGCGAGCGGTGGATATTGAGGGGCAGACGATCAACGCGGTGGTGAAGACGGCCGTGATCCACCTCCTGCCCTGGGTGAACCAACTGCGCCACGAAACCGACTCCCCCCTCACCCTACGCCAGCAGCTCATCGCCCGCTCCATCCTCAAAGAAATTGGCGACCGGGTGCAGTTCATGATCAACGTGGGGCTGGATTATCTGACACTGGATCGAGCCGCCGGCACCCTGTCCGGCGGCGAGGGGCAGCGCATCCGCCTGGCCACGCAGATTGGCAGCCAGTTGATGGGTGTGTTGTACGTGCTGGACGAGCCAAGCATTGGCCTGCACCAGCGCGACAACGCCCGCCTGATCCACACCCTGAAAGGGATGCGCGACCTGGGCAATACCGTGCTGGTGGTGGAACATGACGAGGACACCATGCGCGCCGCCGACTGGATCATTGACCTGGGGCCGGGCGCGGGGCTGCACGGCGGCGAAATCGTCGCCGAAGGCACACCGGAGGCGGTGGCGGCCAATGAGAACTCCATTACCGGGGCGTACCTGAGCGGGCGGATTCAAATTCCCATCCCTCATAAACGACGCAAAGGCACGGGTGAGTTTATCAAGGTCATCGCCCCCACCGAGAATAATTTGAAAGGGACGGACATTTGCATCCCGTTAGGCCAGTTTGTCTGCGTCACCGGCGTTAGTGGCAGCGGTAAAAGTTCTTTTCTCATTGAAATCTTGGCGAAAAAGCTGAACCAACACTTCTACAAATCAAAAGTGCTGCCCGGCAAACACAAGGCCATTGAAGGGTTGGAACATCTGGACAAGGTGATTGAAATTGACCAGTCACCCATTGGCCGGACGCCCCGCTCCAACCCGGCCACGTATACCAACCTGTTCAACCCCATCCGCGATCTGTTCACCAACCTGCCGGAGAGCAAAGTACGGGGGTACAAAGCAGGGCGCTTTAGCTTTAATGTGAAGGGCGGGCGATGTGAGGCATGTGAAGGGCAGGGGCAAAACCGGATTGAAATGCAGTTCTTGCCGGACATTTACGTGCCTTGTGATGTGTGTCATGGTACGCGCTATAACCGGGAAACGCTGCAAGTCCGCTACAAGGGATTGAACATCGCCGAAGTGTTGGACTTAAGCGTAGAAGAGGCGCGGCAATTCTTCGAGAACTTCCCGCCCATCGCCCGCAAATTGCAGACGATGATGGATGTAGGCTTGGGCTACATCACACTGGGGCAACCCGCACCGACCCTCAGCGGCGGCGAGGCGCAGCGTATTAAGTTGAGCCGTGAACTGTCTAAAATTGCGACGGGACGCACCATTTATATTCTGGATGAGCCGAGCGTGGGGCTACACTCACACGATGTTGCCAAATTGATCGTGGCGCTGAACCGGCTGGTGGATAAGGGCAACACGGTTATTATCATTGAGCATAATCTGGACATCATCAAGGTGGCGGACACGATTATTGACATGGGGCCGGAAGGGGGCGACCGGGGCGGCGAAGTGGTGGCGCAGGGCACACCGGAGGAAGTGGCGCGGGTGGAGGCGTCGTATACCGGGCAGTTTTTGCGGGGGTATTTGAACGGCCGTGCCTAAATAAGTGTCAATGGTCAACGGGATCGGCCGTTTTCACCCCCCATGCTTGCAGTGCTGCCCACAACCGCCGCCCGCCATGCCCCAGCAGCACCAACCGCCGGTAGTCGGCCAACGGTATATCAGAAGCCAACATGAGGTCAGCAACGGCCGTCGGCAGGGCCGCGCATTCCAACACCGCAAACAAATTCAGCCCGGCCTCTGCCAAAAAGGTGATACCACGTTTCACTTGATGGTCATTCATCCGGCAATTTTAGCAGCAAACGGTTTATTTCCGCTTCAAAACGATGTCTGTATTGATGCCGCTCCCCGCGACCGCCCCCGAAGCCGCCGCCATGACAAGCTGATGAAAGGGCGTGACCATATCACCCGCTGCATAGAGGTTGGGTACGCTGGTGCGCCCCAACTCATCTACCTGCACATAACCGCGCTCATCAAACTGGCAGCCCATCTCTTGCGCCAATGGGCTGTGCGGCTGTGGCTTTGTCCCCACAAAAATGGCCTGGCAGGGAACCAAACGGCCGTCACCCAAACGAACCCCCTGTACCTGACCGGAATCCCCGGCAATGGATTCAATCGCGGTGTTATACAGCGTCACGCCCATCTGCTGGAGTTGGCTTAGCTGCTCCGCAGTGGGCTGCGGTTCGCCGTATAAACAGGCCGAAATGTCCGTGCTGAGGGCTGACAATAAGGCGGCCAAATGGTAAACAACCTCGCCATTGCCAATGATCACAATTTTCTGGTCGCGTACTTCCCAACCATGACAATAGGGGCAGTGGTGTACCCCGCCTTGGCCCCAATAATCCGCCAGGCCGGGTATGGCGGGCAATTCATCACGCACCCCCGTGGCCAGCAGCACCCGGCGGCTTTGCCAGACAGTGCCATCGGCCGTTTGCACGTCAAATCCGTCGGCAATAAGTTTGAGGCTGACCACTTCGGCGACGCGGTACTGGACTGTGGCATACGGCCGTAACTGCTCCCGGCCAATCTGCAACAGTTCCGCCGGCGGTGTACCATCACGTGTGAAAAAATTATGGGCCGCATCCGCCAGGGCATTGCGCGGCTTTTGATGGTCGCAAATCAGGACATGCCGCCGAAAGCGGCCTAATACCAGCGCCGCGCTTAGACCCGCCGTGCTGCCACCGACAATAATCACATCATACATATTCAAATCCTTATTGATATTTTATATCAATTATAACGGAGATGATTGGCATGTCAAACCGCCTATCGGCTTAAACCTACGTGATAATCCTATCGTGCCCCGAAAGCGTTTATCCCCCATTTCAGGGCCGCATAATCGGCCAGACGTAGCGTAAACAGCTTACGGCCGTGTAGTTCCCCATGCCTCACGCGCCTACAATCCCCTGCATCCTGGTGGATACGTATAACGTGCAATGCGATAAAACTACGAGGTGAATTTTTATGAGCAGAAGGGTGATTGTACTGGTGTGCATGGTGTTTGTTTTGCATCTGGCGGCTTGCCGTCGGCAACCAACACCGGAATCGGGTACCGGCTTGGGGTACGGCCGTACCGTCTTCATCGCGCATGAAAATCAGGTGCAGGTGTATGATGTGGCTACGCCGGAAAACCCCCAACTCATCACCACCTGGCCAGCACCGGGTCGGGTGCGCCGGATTGTCACCGACGGGCAGCGGGCCTATGTCATCCATTGGCCTTCGGTAGAAAGTTGGGACAGCGCCACCGGCCCGCCAGATGGCGGCGTGCAGTTAGTGAACATCAGCCGCCCCCAACGACCACAAATTGAAGGGTACTTCACCACCCGTCATCTGGCCGAAGACCTGGCGGTGCAGGGCGGCCTGGTATACGTGAGCGATTGGGAAAATGTGTACGCGGTAGAGTGGCCCACCCCCAACGCCCCGCGTGAAGTGACCAGTTTGCCCCAGGGACTGGGCACTGTTGAAGTAGAGGATGACCTGCTGCTCGGTGTTTGGGGCAGTTGCAGTTTTCGCAGTGGGGCGTGTGTGGGTGGGCTGTGGCTGGCAGACATCAGCGAACCCCAAGCGCCGGTATTTCTGGGGGAGTTCACCCCCGAACTGCGCCCTGGGTATGATGTGGCCCTGCTGAAAACGGACACGCACCGCTACGCTCTGGTGGCCGGGCATGGTTTGTGGGTGGTGGATATTACCGATCCGGCAGTGCCTCAGGAAGTGGCTTATCAAGAGATAACAGATGGTTTTTATCATTCGCGGCTGGTGGTCAAAGAAAACACCGCCATTATGGCCAGCGATGCCCACATCCGGGTGTACGACGTCAGCCAGCCAGACCACCCGCTGCTGGTGGGGCAGATGGAGTGGCACTCGCCGCCGTTGGATATGATGTGGGGAAATGATGGACAGTATCTGTATGTGGCGACCTGGGATGGTTTGGCGATTGTAGATGTGCGTGATCGGCAACGGCCGTTTCTGGTAGCGACCACCCAAAACACCCTCATCTCCCCGCCACAACCGACGGTGACGCCTTAGTAACCGTACAGTAATTGGGTAATTGGGTAATTGGGTAATTGGCTGCTTCAATTACTCAATTACCCAATTACATAATCGCCAATTTATTTGCGAACGATCACTTAAGATGCGACGCGGTGGGTGGGTACTTTTATTATGCGTCTTGCTGCTGATATTGTCCGGCAGTGAAGGGGGGGCACGGCCGTTGCCCCTACCCACCCCTACTCTCTCCGCCTGTGACCGTTTTGGCCGCCTGCCCAGCGGCCTGGCTGCCGCCACCCACCAACCGGCCACCTTCGCCACCCCCATCACGACGAAACGGCCCATGCGGTATGCTGTTCACACGCTTTTTCTCGACGACCTGACCGCCGGTCATGCCACCACCATTGGGTTTGATACGATCATTCAGGTGTTCCCCTGGCGAGATTTGAACCCCGCCCCCGGCTTCTACGCCTGGGAAGCCAGCGATTATATGGTGCGGGTGGCGCAAGAGGCCGGTCTGCACCTGGTGGTGCGGCTGGACATGCCGCCGGAATGGGCGCGGCAGGCGGGGGCGGTGCCTTTTGACCTGGCGGCCTATGCGGATTTTGTCACGGCCGTAGCGCAGCGGTATCGGGGCGCCATTGCCGCTTACGTCATCTGGAACGAACCCAATCTGGCCGCCGAATGGAGCCGCTCCGGCGGCGACCTGGAGGATCATTGGCGTCGGTTTGACGGGCAGGTGGCCGACCCGGCCGATTATGTGGGGGTGTTAGGGGTGGCCTACCAGCGCATCAGAGTACATGACCCGGCTGTTTTGGTGGTAACGGCCGGCCTGGCCCCCACCAATGAAAACTCCCCCCGCGCCCGTGATGACCGCGACTTTTTGCGGGCGATGTTGGCGGCCGGGGCCGCTGACTGTTTTGATGTGCTGGGCGTCCATGCTTATGGTTTTGGGCAGCACCCGGAAGCGGCTGAGGCGGTGCAAACCGGCCTGGGCCTGGCCCGCATTGGTGAATGGCAGGCGATTCTGGCAGCGTATGGCGTGGACAGGCCGATGTGGGTGAAGGAGTTGGGTTACACCATTGGGCAGGGTAGCCAGCCCTGGGTCACGCCGGTGCAGCAGGCTGATTATCTTTCAGCCGCCCTCGACCGCATCCAGCGTGATTGGCCGTCGGTGGAGTTGGTAACGGTGTGGAATCTGGTATACGGCCGTGCGCCCGAAGACGAAATGAGTGGTTACAGCCTGCTCAATCCGGACGGTTCCCCCCGCCCCGCCTACGAACGACTGCGCCAGCAATTGTCCACTCCCAATAAGTAGCGTAATTATTCCTGGCTGACTCGTTTGGCCATGAGGATGTCCGGTTTGCCCGGCCCGTTGGCGTCGGGAATGGTACCGACGATGACAAAACCGGCCTTCTGGTAAAACTCAAAGGGGTGCCGGTTCAGGTTTTGGATACGGGCCAGGTGCGCCAGGGGGTTGGGATACAGGTCTACGTTGCTGAGGCTGGTCTGGTTATCTTCATCATCGGTGCCCAGAAAAATGGTGACGCCACCCCGCGCCCGCACCTGCGCCTCCAAATCGGCCACCAGCGCCCGCCCCACTCCCTGCCCCTGATAATCGGGATGGACAACGAGAGGGTGTAGTTCCCAGGCACGGCCGTTGTACTGGCTAATTCCCCCAACCCAACCCAACACCGTGCCATCGTCGGCCACCGCCACCCGGCAAATCCGCTCCGTATCAAAAAACTCTTCAACCTCCGCCCGCGCCGAATCCATGTCGGCCCAGGCGTCGGGATAATGGGCGCGGAAGGCAGTGTGGAGTACGGCCGTCATCTGTTCAACCATCTCCTGGTTACTAGAAAGCAAATCAATAATGAACATGTTTTAGGGATCACTCCTGCCAGAAGACATTCACAATGCGCCCAAAGCCGACAATCTTTCCACCTTCCCTTAAGGTAAATTCCGCTCCTGGCTTCACTTTCTGATAATCAAGAGAAGGATAATACATCAAGTCTAAAATGAGTCGCGCTGAATCACCAGGGTAAACTGTTACAGGGCACGGCCTAAACTGGACGCCAAGATATTCTTCTACCAGCTCATAATCTCTGATAACGGGTTCTCTTTGTGTAGCATCGCCAACAACAATATGAGGCCGATAGTAGGCTTTTCTCTCTAGCGAAAGAGGGTGTTTTCTGCCGCCCTCTCTTTCGGCAAGAAGTGTCAGATCAACTTCTGCATAGGCCATGATAATTTGTTATTGTTTTTAGCAGGGAGAATCAGGCAGGAACAATCTCCCACGTATAAAGAATTTCTCGTTCGCCCATCCTTTCAGACTATGTTCCGGCAAATTGGAGCATTTTGGCCTGAGCAGACTCTAAAACCCAATCCCGGATAAAGGCGCTGGGGTTCAATATCTCAATGCCAATTAACTCCCCTTTTTCATTCAGTTCGGCCGTGATATTGGGGCGAAGTTCAACGCTGCCGCCTTCTGGTTCATCTGAAATGATTAGATGTAATACATCGTCCTGCTCAAAGTACATAAGATTAGGCTTATTCATATGAGAGCATTAGAATGTTTGGTTGCCAGGTTGAGGCTCGATAATTTGCATGGGCATTATGGGGCCGGAGCAAAAATCTTTACTTCTTGTTCCAGACGGCCACGCAAACGGTCTTTTTCCATTTCCAGGTCATACCGCGATTGCAGGTTCAGCCAGAACCGTTCAGAAAGGCCAAAGTAGCGCGACAAACGCAAAGCGGTATCAGCCGAGATAGCCCGTTTGCCCTGCACAATTTCGTTAATGCGGCGTGGCGGCACGCCTATATCCTTCGCCAGCCGGTATTGGCTGATATTCATGGGTTCCAAGAATTCTTCCTGCAGAATTTCACCTGGATGAATAGGTGGTAATAGTTCTTGCTCGCTCATGTCTTCACCTCAATGATAATCAACAATCTCCACATCAAAGGCATCGCCATCTTGCCACCGAAAGCAGATTCGCCACTGTTTATTGATACGAATACTATGTTGTCCTGTGCGATCACCTGACAGTTTTTCCAGGTGGTTGGATGGTGGTATTCGTAAATCCTCCAAACTTCCGGCGGCATCCAAGATTTCTAGCTTCATTCTGGCTCGCCTTTGGATATCGTGGGGCAATCTGGGAGAATGATGTCGCTGAAAAAGCCGTTCTGTTTCTCTTGATGCAAAACCCCGAATCATAAACAAGATAATAACGCCAGACGTTATTAGAGTCAATTTGCTATGGCAACCAGCTTTTGGAATTACAGGTATAATCCTGCCAGGATACATAAAAGGGGATGGCAATATGACATCTAGCATTGGTTACATTGTGGGCGGGGGGCTGAAGGAAGGGTTCCGCATCCGGCTGACGGTGCCGGCCGACCGGGTTCAGGAAGGCAGCTTTGTGGTGTGTGACAACGGCCGTTACCGCTACTATGGCCTGGTCACCGACCTGCAATTGGGGGCCACCGACCCCCGCTTTGCTGACGAAAAAACCGACCGGCTGCAACCACCCATCCAACAAGCGTTACTCGGTAAAACGCTCTACACCACCCTGATGATGTACCCCACCCTGCTCATGGACAGAGGGCCGGACTTTGGCGATCCAGAGCGGGCGGCCTGGCTGGCACGGGTGGAAAAGGGGCAGGAAACACCCGGCCCAAAACCGGTGAAAACGGTGCCCGCCCACCACGCCGAAGTTCGCCCGGCCGACGCGGCCGACGTGGCTCAAATTTTTGGCGAAGAAGGCAAAGGCATGTTCGTCGTCGGCCACACCATCGAGCAGGGCTACCCGGTGCGGCTCGATTTGAACCGCTTTATCAAACGTTCCAGCGGCATTTTTGGGGCCACCGGCACCGGCAAGAGCTTCCTGACGCGCATGATGTTGGCCGGGCTGATGCGCGAAGACGTGGCGGGCGCGCTGGTTTTTGACATGCACAATGAATACGCCTTTGACGATACCGACACCGACCGTATGGTCACGGTGCGCGGCCTGCGTACCCTCTTTGGCAGCAAGGTACAGGTGGCGGCGTTGGGCAAAGGAGCCATGGTGCGCGGCAAACAGCCCGATTTCACGCTAGAAATCGCCCTTTCCGACTTTCAAACAGGCGACATTGAACTGTTGGGCGAGGTGCTCAACCTGACGGATACGGCCGGGGTGACGCTCAATGCCCTGAGCCGTGCCTTTGATAAAAACTGGTTTGCCGAATTTATGAAGCTGGAACCGGGCGCGGTAGACATTGACCCGGAGAGTGGCAAAACCTTCCCGGCAGCCAACTCGGTAGCGGCCTGGGCGCGGCAAAATAATGTGCATGAAAAGGCAGCCGAAGCGCTGCACCGCAAATTGAGCCTGATTTATGACCGGCCGTATGTGGTGGAACGGCCGGCCGTGGATGCGGTAACGGATATTGTGGATAAGCTGGAAAACGGCCGTCACGTCATCCTCAGTTTTGGCGCATATGATAATGACCTGGATTACCTGCTGGTTTCCAACATCCTCACCCGGCGCATCCGCCAGCATTGGGTGAAACAAACCGAACAGCACAAAACACACGGCCATGCCGCCCCCCGCCCGCTGCTCATCGCCATTGAAGAAGCGCACAAACTACTCAACCCACAGCTTGCCAACCAGACTGCCTTTGGCACCATTGCCCGTGAGCTGCGCAAGTATTTTGTGACGCTGCTGGTAGTAGACCAACGGCCGTCGGGCATTGACGATGAAGTGATGTCTCAACTTGGCACCCGCATCACCGGCTGGTTGGGCGATGAGGACGACATCCGCGCCGTCCTCACCGGCTTAGCCGGGCGTGACCAACTGCGCGGCATGTTAGCCCGCCTGCAAGAAAAAGAAGAAGTGCTGCTGCTTGGTTGGGGCGTGAAAATGCCCATCCCCATCAAGTCTCGCCGCTACGACGACGCCTTCTACGCCGATATGAAAGCGGTCAGCGCCACCCCCTCCGGCCTGGA
>CAADGU010000357.1 GCA_900696625.1 uncultured Chloroflexota bacterium
CCCCAATTACCATGTTTTCCCGCTCACTCCCCCTCCTGATCCCCATTCTCTGGCTGGCATTTTGGCTGCGGCTGGTGAATTTGGGTTTCCAGGAATTGCGGGCCGACGAGGGGTACAGTTTCCCATACACCCAAATGCCGCTGGCGCAGGTCATCCCGGCGCTCATTCCGGTGGGTGAAGAACATGCGCCGCTGCATTATCTGGTGTTGAATGTGTGGGCGGATATGGCCGGGACGAGCGAGTTTGCTATGCGTTATCTGGCGGTGCTGCCCGGTGTGCTGCTGCTGCCGCTGCTGTTTCGTTGGGGGCGGCGGCTGCAAGGCGAAAACCTGGGGTTGCTCATGGCCTTGTTTGCGGCCGTGTCACAATCGCTGGTATGGTTGGCCCAGGACGTGCGCAACCAGTATGTGACGGTGATGTTTGTGACGACGTTGGCAACTTTGCTGCTGGCGCGGGCGGTAGCACGGCCGTCCGCCACCCGCTGGCTGCTCTATGCCCTGGCTTGCGCCCTGACCATGTACAGCCATTACTACGGGGTTTTTGCCCTGCTCAGTCACGGCGTTTTTCTGTTGGTGGGGGCGCGGCGGCTGTTGTGGCGCTGGCTGGCGGCAGGGTTGGTGGCGGCGTTACTTTTTGCTCCCTGGCTGGTGGTGACGCTGCCCGGCTGGTTAGGGCAGTTGACGGTTCCCGGCAATCCGCAATTGCTTGATTATTTGGTGACGGTTGGGCAGGAGTTGGCCGTTGGCCCGGCGTTTGACCACCGGGCCGGCCCCTGGGTGCTGGCGCTGGCAGCAGCGCTGGCGATGGTGGGCTGGCTGGCGCTGTGGCAGCGCGGGCAACGGGCGTGGGCGGCGCTGCTCGGTTTCTGGCTGGTAAGCACGGCCGTGACCGTTTACCTGGTTCTCCTGCGCCGATCCATCTTTAATGCCTATTACATTGCCCCGGCAGCCCCGGCCTGGTGGGCGCTCGTCAGTCTGGGCATCCTGGCGCTGGCCCAAAATCGGCGCCGACTGGTGCGGGCTACGGCCGTCGCCAGCACCGGTATTTTGCTCGCCGCCGCCTCCCTTAGCCTGGTGCATTATCATGGGAATGTAGTGCAGTACGGCCGTTATTACGGCTACCGGGCCATTGCCGCCCATATTGCCGCCAACCTGGAACCGGGCGATGTCTTTGTGGCTCACTTTCCCGACCCGGCGCTGACCTATTATTTGTGGGATGTGGACATTCCCCAGACCATGCAACCGGCGAGCTTTCCGGCGGACACGGCCGTGACCGAACAGGCATTGGCCGATTTAGCCGCCACCTATGACCGCATCTGGTTTGTGCCCGCCCACCGGTCTCCCTTCTGGGACCCGGAGAATATCGCCTTTCGCTGGCTGGATTACCACACCCTGCTGGAACAGGCGCACCAATACCCACGCCTGGAATTACTCGCCTTCCGTCCGGCCCATGCCGCCAGCCGCGCCATGACGCCGCTCGATGAGACGGTTAATGAACAGATACGACTGGTTGGCGCCCGGCTGCTGGTGAATGGCGCGCCGACAACGGCGGAGTCGCTGCTTCTTCACCCCGGCGATGAACTGATTGTCACCCTGCAATGGGAGGCTTTGGCGGAAATCCCCCGCGATTACACCGTGTTTGTGCATTTGCTCACAGCCGATGGCGCGCTGCGGGCGCAGCACGACAGTGCGCCGCTGTGGGGAACCCGCCCCACCACCACCTGGCAGCCGGGTGAGATGCTGCTCGACCGGCATGTTCTCTCTATTCCAACGGATGCGCCGCCAACGGCCGTGCGCCTGCTGGCGGGGCTGTACGATTCCCAGACCATTGAACGGCAGCTTTTTGCCAATGGGCAGGAGGCGGTTTTGCTGGCGGTGGGGGCGTTGGACGGCCGTTGACATGGATACACGGATTTGACGGATGAGACGGATTAGCACAGAATGAAGGGGAAGGAGTGAAGATGACGTCTATTCCTTTTGCAGATTTGAAGGCAGAATATGAGGCGTACCGGGCGGAGATAGACACGGCCGTCAGCCGCACCCTCTCCTCTGGCTGGTATATTCTGGGGCCGGAGGTGGCTGCTTTTGAAGCGGCGTTTGCGGCTTATACCGGCGTGGCGCATGCGGTGGGGGTGGCCTCCGGCACGGATGCGCTGCTGTTGGGCCTCAAAGCGTTGGGTGTGGGGCCAGGGGATGAGGTGATCACGGTAGCGCACACGGCCGTGGCTACTATTGCCGCCATTGAACTTGCCGGGGCCACGCCCGTGCTGGTAGACATTGATTCACAAACCTACACGATGGACCCGGAGCAGGTGGAAACGGCCGTCACCCCTCGCACCAAAGTCATCATCCCCGTCCATCTCTACGGCCACCCCGCCGACATGGAAGCGATTCTGGAAATTGCCATCCAACATCGGTTGCAGGTGTTGGAAGATTGCGCCCAGGCGCACGGCGCGTTGGTAGAGGAGCGGCGGGTGGGCAGCATGGGTGACGCCGCCGCTTTTAGCTTTTATCCCACCAAAAACCTGGGCGCTTTGGGGGATGGCGGTGCGGTGGTTACAAACCGGGATGACATTGCCAGGCGGCTGCGGCTGCTGCGGCAGTATGGCTGGCGGGAACGGTACATTAGCGATCTGGCCGGCTATAACAGCCGCCTGGACGAATTGCAGGCCGCCATTTTGCAGGTACGGTTGGCGCATCTGGACGAGGACAACGGCCGTCGCCAACAACTCGCCGCCCGTTACAGCGAACAACTGGAAAATCTGCCGGTGCAACTGCCGCGTATACGGCCGTCTGCCAGCCATGTTTTTCATCTGTATGTCATGCAGACGGGGCGGCGGGCGGAATTGGCGGCGTTTTTACAGGAGAAGGGGGTGGGTACGGCCGTGCATTACCCCGTCCCCGTCCACTTGCAACCCGCTTACCGCCATCTGGGATATGCCTCCGGCAGCCTGCCCGTCACCGAACGCGCCGCCCGGCGCATCCTCTCCCTGCCTCTTTATGCCCATATGCCTGAGGAACATGTAGCGGTGGTATGCCGGGCGCTGGCCGAGTTTTTTTGAAATTATGCTGATGCCCCACTACTGATCTGCGGTGTGTTTTTTGCGGACTTTGAGAAGGGCATTGAGTACCAGGAGGAGAGCCAGGGCAGAGACAAGGCCACCGAATAGAAAGACACGGCCGTTAAAAACCCATTCCACCACGTGCTCCCCCGCCGGGACGCAAACGGCGCGCACGGCCGTGTACGCCTCTTGCCATGCCACTTCTTCCCCATCTACTGTTACCTGCCAGCCAGGGTAAGCGGTCTCGCTGAGAATCAGCAGCGCGGGAGTTTTGCTGGTTGTTTCGATGCGCCAGTAGCCGTCGTGTTGATCAGTTATCACGGCCGTGCCTTCCCCCACACCGCCTAAGGCACAGGCCGGTTCTTCGGCCAGGATCGCAGTGGTGGCTACGTTGAAGTCCGGTTGGTGGACGCGGGTGATGGCGGCTGCTTCATCGGCGATGATTTCGGCGGCATGCACCAGCCGGGCCAGGGGCAATACACGCGCCCGCTCATATACCCGCACATGTTCCGTCTGGCCGATGAGGGTGAGCGGCCGTTCGCCATCTGTATATTGCGCCAGGTCTGCCTGCGCCAACACATAACGCGCCCCCAATACATCATACGTTGACGAGCGTGGGTCAGCGATGGAACCGGCAAAGGCGGTGTTTGTGCCCACTTCCAGGGCGTTGTAGCCAAAGACGCTATTCAAACCCACCGGCCCCGCCCCATTTTGCTCAAAAATAGAGATGCCCCAGGGCAGCACCCGCCCCTCTGCCTCGCCGATAATAGTTTTGGCATCTGTCCACAGGGGGTGTACGGCCGTTGGCCCCACCTGCACCAGTTTCCAGCCGAAAAGCCACAGGTCGGTGATAAGCAGTAAAACAAGAGCGGCAAAGAGGTAATCGGTAATCGGTAATCGGTGGTCGGTGGTCTCTTTACCGATTACCGATAACCGATTACCGATTACCAGAAATCTCCACAATAACACCCCACCCACCAAAAACAACAGCAACGCCAACGCCCAACCACCCATCTGATGCCAGTAACGGCCGCTGGTGTCGCTGGGGTGCTGGGCGGCAAAGACGGCGGCGGTGGCGGCCAGGGCGGCGATACCGGCGACAACGGCCGTGCCCAACACCCACCGCATCAATTGTGACAACCCCTCACCCCCCCGTTCCCAAATGGCTACTGCTTCACCCAACAGGGCCGAAGCCGCAAAAACGAAGAGGAAGGCGGCGCGGGCCGGGGCACGGGCCAGCCGGAACGGAGGCAAGAAGCGATAAAAAATCTCGTATAAAAAGCCATAACTGCCAAAGGCCAGCAGCAGGCCGAAAACGATGAGGGCGATGTAAAACCAGGTGAGGCGCGACGGCCGTCGCAGCGCCAACACAATTCCGACCACAGCTAACAACCCCACGTAATACGTCAACTCATCAAACGAGGGCACACTCCAATAGCCGGCGCGGGTCGGTTCGCCAAAAAATTCGGGGATAAGCAGCGTAATCAGATGGGTGGGGGGAAAGGAGAATTGGGTGGCAAAGGCCAGGGTGGCTTCTTCGGCGCGGGCGGAGGCGGCCGACAATTGCAGCATGGGAATGAGCTGCATGGCGCTTAACAGCACTCCTATCACCCCGGCAATAAGAACCTGCCGCCAGATGCGCCCGTCACGGCCGTCCAGAAACAGGTACAGGGTAAATACGCCCCACACCAGGCCGATATACAGCAGCGAAGCGGTATGCCCGGCCAGAATTGCCAGGGCAAAAGGCACACCGGTGATGATGGCCGACCAGACATCACGCCGCCGGGCGCTCCAGGCGGTCGCCAGCAGCAGCCAGGGCAACCAGGCGTCTGTAGCCAGCAGCCCCACATGCCCGGCCCAAATGCGCGCCGCCCAAAAACCGCTGAAAGCAAAAGCCAACGCCGCCAGCAGCGCCCCGCGCCGACTGCCGCTCACAAAACGGACAAACAGGTACATGCCCAGTGCAGCGACAACGATATGAAAAATGACGTGCCAGCTTAAACCCACATTGACCGGCGGCAGCAGAGCAATCCAGGTGGGCGGATAAAACAGTGCGACTTGGGGATTGCTAAGGAAGGGGTATCCGGCAAATTGCGCGGCGTCCCAGAGGGGGAGACGGCCGTCTAACAGCGTCTCTCTGGTGAAAGTGAACCAGGGCACAAACAGCGCCCGCGCATCATGCCCCGCCAATGCCTGCCCATCAGGGGGGAACAGCGCCCGGCTCATAAAAACAAGCGCCAGCAGGGTAAAGAGCAGCCCCACAAAAACGGTTTGGTGGCGGTGAGTCAAATTGCTGTTCCTTATGGGGGGGATGAGATTGGAGATTAGGAGATTGAGAGATTCAATCTCTTAATCTCCCGCCTCCAATCTCCGCTTCATAAACACCGCCACTTCGCAGTCGGGGTTCAGGTCGTGATTGCTGTAATAGGAAATGTCTATGCCTTCCACGTGGAAGCCCATGCGCCGGTAGAAACGAATGGCAGGTACATTGGTGTTTTGGGTTTCGCAGACGATGGTGCGCAGCCCGGCGGTTTGGGCTTGGGCAATGAGTCTGGTCATCAGCAGCCGTCCCCATCCTTCGCCGCGATAACCGCTGGCGATGTGAAATTCCCACACCCACAGGCTGCCGTTCCAATGCATAGGCTCAGCGAGGGCCACACCGACCAGCGTCTCCTGATTAAACAGGCCAAAAGAGAAGCCCTGCGCCGGGATTGAGTGGTATCGCTCCAGATCATCTGGCTCTAGTGCTGGAAAACGTTTGCTGATGGGTTTTGGCAGGGTGATGAGGTGAAGGGTTAATGCTGTCTCTTTTTCCTCATCCATATATCCAACTTGATAGATTTCACCGATTTGGTAGCCGGAAATAACGGTGGGAATATGAGGGATGTGGGCGGCCGTTAGCTGTCTGATTTCCATAACATTTACCTCCTCCGGCTATTGTACGGCCGTGCTTCTTTGCTGTCGAAAGAACCGTTGCGCTGGAAGCCCGAAGTCCGATGTCCGACTTCGGGCCTCGGACTTTGCCTCACCGCTCACCGCTCACCGCTCACCGATTACCGCCGCCTCTCCTAACCGTTCCAGGGTGGGCAGGTAGTAAAAGCCGGTTTGGATCGTTAGACCTTCTGTATTCAGGTCTGGCGGCAGAGGAATGACAAAGGTGTCCATGACCCATTCACCGGGCCGCCAACTGCTGGTAGGATGGCCGCCAGGCTGGCGGTCTAATTGGGCAGCGGGACGGCCGTCTGGCCCGATGAGGTGAACGAAGGCGGTGTAATCTTGTGGGATGCCGGTCACTGCTTCCCAGATGAGGGTCACGGCCGTTTCTCCCTCCCTTTTTTCCACCGTCCAACCCACCAGCCGAATCTGGTCGCCAAAGCGGTGATCGCTGGTATGTTCTGCCAACTGGCGCGTCCTGCTGGCAGGTACGGTAAAGGGGATGTAGCCATCACCCGGTTCGCCTGGAATACCACCGGGGAAGGCGTTTCGCAGATTTTTCAGGCTGGTGGCGGCCGACGGCCGTACCAGATAGAGTGTCTCCTGCCCTGGTATGCCCAGCGGAATGGCCCCCTCTTCTCCAGTGTAATTTTGCAGCCGCTCCGGGTCGCCGAGCGCGAAATAAATCGTTGCTAACTCTTCCTGGGTGGGCGTAAGGTAAATGACCGTATCTTTACCGAATGAAGCGGCAAATTGCCCCATCTCCCATTCCGGCTGGTAAAAATCGGACGCCAGTTGGGGATGGTGGGCATAACGCCCAAAGTAGTCATAGGTCGTCCAAAGGGCGCTGGCAAGTAAGAGGGCAATCAGTAGTCCGTAAACGATAATCGGCGACCGATAACCGCTAACCGCTAACCGATAACCGATCCAATCCACCCCCAGCCCCACAAAAATGGCAATAACGGGGGCGGCGCCGGACATGCGGCCAAAATGGGGGGCGTCGCCGCTGAGGATGGTGGGCAGCAGCATCACCAGCAGCCACAGGTAGAGGAAAAGGAGACGGGGATGAAACAGGTGCTTGAGGGCGGTGACCATGCCGGTTAAAAAGAAGAGGGCTTGCAGGGGATCAAGGTACGGCCGTGCCGGTAGATTGTGTCGCAAATGCGTTTCGCCCTGCCAGAACAGCCCGGCAATGACCCGCCAGACGTTGCTCAGCCAGGTCAGCCACGGTTTGCCTTCAACTGCGCCAACACCCCGATTGCTGACATAGGCCATGCGGAAGACAAAAAAGTAAGGGTAGCGCCAGAAGTAAAGGAGCAGGGGGAGGGCGGTGAGGACGGCCGTGCCCGCCATCAGCGCCACATGTACACCATGCTGCCGCAGCGCCGCCCGATCCCGCCAGAACCAGAAGGGCACAAACAAGACAAACAGCAGCGGCAGCAGCCGCCCCACCGCATAGGTGTAAATCCCCAACCCCAGCAAGAAACCGGCCGCGATGAACCAGAGAGTTGAGGAGGTGAGCAGGTGAGCAGGTGACTTAATGTCTGACACCTGATCACCTGACACCTGATCACCCCCATTTACCCCCTTCCAGAAGCAGTAAATAGCCAGCGTTTCCACGAAGACATAAACCATCATGCGCAGGCCGAAACGGCTGAAGTGAACAGCCGGAAAGAGAACGGCCAGGGTGAAGGCGGCGACGAGGGGGGTGAGGATGGTGATCGGTAATCGGTAATCGGTAATCGGTGAGGCGTGAGGCGTGATGCGTGAGGCGTGAGCGCCAATTTCAAACAACGCTTTGGCGGCCAGGAAGGTGGTGAGTACGGAAAGGACGCCAAAGAAGGCGGGCACAGCGCGAATGGCAAAGGGGGTGGCGCCAAACAGTTTGATGCTGAGGGACATGAGGTAGAGGTGCAGGGGTTCACGGCCGTAATTCCCCTCAAAAAAGATCGGCCATCGTGTTTCCTGTGGGGGGCGCTCCGCGTGGGCGTCGTTCTGGTAAAGTTCCCAGCCCTCGTAAAATTGGGGGAATGTTTTGCCTTGTAGCAGCGACAGCGCATCCAGGCCGTTGTATGCTTCGTCATGGTAAAAGCCAGGTGGCATCTGCGCCAGTCGCCAGAAACGCAGGCCAGCCGCCAACGCCAGGATGATCAGCAGCACGGTGAGCAGGCGAGCGGGTGATAGGATGATGGGGTGATGAGGTGATGAGGTCTTGGGGCGTTGGTCAGACATGATAGTCTCTCAATTTCTCTTATGAAAACCATCTTTTCACTGGTGCATGTGTAGTACGATTTGCCAAATCGTGTTACATCGCTACTCAATCTCCAATCTCTACTCTCCAATCTCCACATCTCCCAAAACCACATAATCCGCCCCCGTTTCCACCAGCCAGCGTTGGCCAGTTTGGGGATGGTAAAGGCCGATGCGAACCTCATATGCACCTGGCGACAGGGTATCTGGCAAGGGAATGGTGTGGCTGTGCAGCAGGGCATCGTCGGGTCGCCAGCCTTCCCAGGCTGCACCCAGGCCATCCCATTGACCGACGATGTCGCCATTTTCATTTAACACATGGATAAAAATTTTGAGGGGTTGGGGGTGGCTCTTTTGCTGCCAGGCGGTGTTGATGAGCAGGGGTTGGTTGGGCACGGCCGTGCCCACAAACGCGCTCACCAGTTCAATTTCGCCGCCATCCTGGCTGAACCGTGCCAGCGGCTCTGCCGCCGGTACGGCCAGCGGCGGTATCTGGTAAAAGGTGTAGGCGTCCCGTTCCAGGCGCAGCGGCCATGAGGCGATAAGGGCGGCAATGGGTGGGGCAACGGCCGTGTCCTGGGCCAACACCAGCCAGCCGCGTGGCGAATGGGGCACGATCACGGCCGTTGCCGGGTCAACCCAACGCGGCACCACATCATTGCTGTTAAACTGCGCATAATCAGTGGGGGCAATCTCGTCCAATTGCAAACCGGCCAAGACCACATCCACCGGGCCGCCATTGGCCGGCACTTCATACAGAAAGATGCTGTAGCCTATTTTGGCAATCGGCTCCCGTTCACGGAACCAGGCAAACTGGTCATGGTTGGCAAAGTGGACGCCTTGCAGGTTGGTGGCGCTGATGGCGTAAATGCCAGGGGCGGGGTCGGCGGGGTAGTACGGCCGTGCCGCCGGATTCATCAAACGGGGCGGCCAGCTATCTAGCCCCTGATAGGGGATGCCGTAATAATCGGGCCGTGCTTCACCAAAGTAGCTCAGCCACACTTGTGCCACGCCGTTTTCATCCATCCAGGGCTTTAATTTGTTCAAATCTTGCCCCCAGTCTGTGTTGCTATCTACCAGATAGCGCCAACCGTTAGCCGGGCCGCCGGCCAGCAGGTTGAAGTAGCTCAGGTAATGGGGGTGAATCCAGAGGGCGATGAGGGTGAGCAGGGTGAACGTGATGCGTGAGGCGTGAGGTGTGAGGCGTGATGCGTGATCGGTAATCGGGTTTTGGGCTTCGGGCTTCTTGTTTGGGAAATTGGCGAGGGCGTGGGCGATGAATACGGCCGTGAACGGCAGCACCGGCAGCAAATGGCGGTAGCCCAGGTTGATCTCGCTGGTCAGGGCGATGGCAAAGTAGCCGAGGGCGGGGATGAGCAGGGCGGCGTCGTTGAAGAGGGGAGAATCTGTGAGCTGTGAGCCGTGAGCCGTAATCGGTAATCGGTAATCGGTAATCGGACTTCGGGCTTCGGGCTTCGGCTTTCGGGCTTCGGAAACGTAGTACAGTACGCGCAGGATAACGGCCGTGATCAGCAAAACCAACGTCGGCAGCGGCGTTTTGAGCAAAAAGGCCACCGGGAAGTAATACCACCAGCCGGTGCTGCTGTAGTGCCCCATCAGGAAAGAGGGGGTCTCCACTTGCAGCCGCCCGCCAATATCCAATAGCTGCTCGATGTGGTGGGACAATGGCACGGTCAGCCCGGCTGATGGGGGGAGGGTGGGTAAATTGGCGGGTAATGTGCCCACCTGAAAACCATACGCCGCCCACAGCGTTAGAAAGGCCGCCAGGGGATAGAGCAAGATGAAGTGGAAAACGATGCGCCAGGGAAAGGGACGGCCGTGCCGGTGATGATGTCGCCATTGGGTCAGAATGCCACTCAAGATGACCAGGGCAAAGAGGGGCACAAACAGTCCGGCCGTAAACTTGGTATTTTGCAACAAACCAAAACCAATCCCGGCCAGAAGTGCGTTCAGGATGGACGGTTGCACCCAATACCGCCACAAGGTAAACCCGGCCAATGCTGCGCCTAATGCCATCCCCAAATCGGTGGTAGCTAAGCCGGTATTTGCCAGGATGTTGGGGTCAAGCGCAATGAGCGTCAGCGCCAATAAGCCCGCCCATTGGCGCGCCGTCCGCTGGCCGGCCATCTGCCAGGCCCATCGCCCCACCACCGCTGCCAGCAGCATGGCTAACCAGATGGTAGGCAGCCGCGCCAGGAACATCATATGGGTCACATCGTTGCCAATTTCCCACAAGAACAACTCCGCCGGGCGGTGAAAGCTGGTTTCTGACCAGGAGAGATCGGTTGTGGGCAGGGCCACGCTGTTATCCCCGGCTAACAGGCTCGCGTTTAGCGCGTTTAACCCCAGCGGATGCCCCACGCGCATGTGCCGGTTTTCGCCGCGCACATAAGCCAGACCGCGCACGATGAAACCTTGTTCGTCAAAGGTGGGGGCAAGGGTTTTCATGCTCGTGAGAGCCAGGGCAAACAGAAGCAGCAGCACGGCCGTGCCCCACCA
>CAADGU010000358.1 GCA_900696625.1 uncultured Chloroflexota bacterium
AAGGACATATGGCAGCCGGAACAGCCATCCAGCCACACCGTCGCCAGTTTTGTTTTATGTTTCATTAGTCACCTCGTTCCGACGGTCTCCGTTGGAATGTCAATTTGGACGCAGAGCGTCCAGGTGGGCGTTCCACGCAGAGCGTGGAACGAGCAGAGTTACTGCTTACTGCTTACTGCTTACTGCTCACTGCTCACTGCTCACTGCTCACTGCTAACTATTCACTATCCCCATCCCGCCCTTCGCGCATCAGGGCCAGGTAGGGCAGGAATTCGTGCCGTTTTTGCATCTCGGCCACCGATTTGCCTTTTTCAAACAGGGCGCCTGTGGGGCAGGCTTGCACACATTTGCCACAACTGGTGCAGCTAATGGCTTCGCCCCAGGGCTGGTTCAGGTCGGCCACAATGCGGGCCTCCACACCGCGCCCCATCACGTCCCAGGTGTGCGCCCCTTCGATTTCGTCACAGACGCGCACGCAGCGGGTACAGAGAATGCAACGGTTGTGATCCAGGCCAAAGTAAGGATGGCTGGCGTCCAACGGTAGGCTGGGGTTGAGATAGGGAATGCCCACGTGCGTCATGCCCAGTTCATAGGCCAGCCCTTGCAATTCACAGGCGCCGTTGGAAACGCAGACGGCGCAGACATGGTTGCGCTCGGCAAAGAGCAAATCCAACACTTGTTTGCGATAGGTGGTCAGTTGTTCGGTGACAGTGCTGACTTCCATGCCTTCCTGCGGATAGGTCATGCAGGCGGGGAAGAGGCGGGTGGCGCCCTTCACTTCCACCATGCACAGGCGGCAGCCACCCCAGGGGGTAACGCTTTCCAGGTAACAGAGGGTGGGAATGCGGATGCCGTTTTGCCGCGCCAGTTCCAGGATGGTCTCGTCTTCGCGGGCGGCAATGTCTTGCCCGTCAATTTTGAAGGTGATGATTTGGGAGCGTTTCATGGTTGCGCCTCCGGTGTGGTGACGGCCGTGACCCGTTCACCATCTACCAATAAATCCAGATACTCTTGCCGGAAGTAGCGCAGCGTGCTGTTCACCGGGTTGGGCGCGGTCTGCCCCAACCCACACAGGCTCGTCTCGCGCACCATTTTGCACAACTTTTCCAGCAGCGCCAGCTCTTTCGTCGTGGCCTGCCCGGCATAAATTTTGTCCAGCAGGTGATACATTTGCACCGTGCCCACGCGGCAGGGCACACATTTGCCACACGATTCCGTCATGCAAAACTCCATGAAGTAGCGAGCTACATCCACCATGTTGGACGTTTCGTCCATCACAATCAGCCCACCCGACCCCATGATGGAGCCAAGTTGTTGCAGCGATTCATAATCTACGGCCGTGTCCAGATACGCTTCGGGGATACAGCCACCGGACGGGCCGCCGGTTTGCACCGCTTTCAGGGCACGGCCGTGCGGCACACCGCCGCCAATCTCATACACAATTTCCCGCAGCGGAATGCCCATGGGCACTTCAATCAGGCCGGTGTTGTTAATGGCTCCTGCCAGGGCAAACACCTTCGTGCCCTTGCTTTTGGCCGTGCCCATGCCCGCGTACCAGTCGCCGCCGTTGCGGATGATGGGCGGCACGTTGGCGAACGTTTCCACATTGTTGATCAACGTCGGTTCGCCCCATAGCCCGTACTCCGCCGGGTAGGGTGGGCGTGGCCGGGGCTGTCCCCGTTTCCCCTCCACCGAGGCAATCAGCGCCGTCTCTTCACCACACACAAACGCCCCCGCCCCCAACCGAATCTCAATCTGGAAGTTGAAGGTGGTGCCGCAGACGCCGCTGCCCAAGACGCCCAATCGCCGCGCCTGGTTAATGGCCTTTTTCAGCCGGGCGACGGCCAACGGATATTCGCCGCGCACGTAGATGTACCCTTTGTCCGCGCCAATGGCATACCCGGCAATGGTCATGCCTTCCAGCACCCGGTGTGGGTCGCTCTCCAACACACTGCGATCCATAAATGCGCCAGGGTCGCCTTCGTCGGCGTTGCAAATGACGTATTTGCGCTGTTTGGCGTCGGCCTTGGCCACCGTTGTCCATTTGAGACCGGTGGGGTAGCCACCGCCGCCGCGCCCGCGCAGCCCGCTGCGCATCACTTCGTCTACCACTTCGTTGGGGGTCATTTCGGTCACGGCCGTGAGCAAACCCTGGTACCCTCCGGCAGCCACATACTCCTCAATCCGTTCCGGGTCAATATGGCCGCTATTTTCCAGCACAATTTTGGTTTGCCGCTGGAAAAATGGGGTATCGGTGGCGCAGACCAGGTCGGCGGCCGTTTCGCCGGCCGCCAGCGCGGCCACAATCTGCGGCGTGTTATCCGGCGTCACGTGCTGGTAAAGCTCGCTGCTTTCCGGCCGGTCGCGGTGGCTGACGGCTACCAGTGGGCCGCGTGAACACAAGCCCAGGCAGCCTACCCCTTTCACCTGGCAACTGGCGCTGTGACCATTCTCTTTCAACTGCTGCTGGAATGTTTCCAGCACCTTGTCGCTTTGCGACGACAGGCAACTGGCAGCCACACACACATGCACTGCATGGTCAAATTTAGCTGCTGCTGCCTGTTCCTTCGCTGTGATTTGTTCAAATTGTTCATTCATCGTCGTACCACCTCCGCAGGGTTTCCATTGTCCTGTCCGGCGTCTGGTTGCCCAACACTTCGCCATCAAAGACGGCCACCGGCGCTAACCCACACGAACCAACGCAGCGCGCCGTTAACAGCGAAAACGCGCCATCTTCGGTGGTCTCGCCCGGTTTAATGCCATACATTTCCTGGATTTCCTGCAATAGTTGGGGGGTGCCCTTTATGTAACAGGCGGTGCCGGTGCAGACGACGCAGCTATGTTTGCCCGCCGGTTTCAGGCTAAACAGGTGGTAAAAGGTGGAAACGCCATACACCTGGCTGAGCGGCGTGCGCAGGGAAAAGGCCACGTAACGCAGCGACTCTTCATCCAGAAAACCAAATGATTCCTGGACGGTGTGCAGCGTTTCAATGAGGCCACTGCGTTTATGCCCATTGCGGCGCATGGTGGCCTGCACAATCCGCCACCGTTTATCATCGGAAGGGGGGTCAATTTGTTTGAGGTTTTGCATTAAGAAGGTTCCTTTTCGGCAAGTTCCAGGCTTTCCAGCCTGAACTCCTGGCCGGTGAGAATGGTGACACGGCCGTGACCACAAGCGGGGCACACCATCAATTCACCCTGTTCCAGACCATATTCACAACTACAATGCTGGCAGCGCAGGCGAGCGGGGACGCGGGTAAAGTGCAGCCGCGCTCCTTCACACAGTGTACCACGACTGATGATGTCCCAATAAAATTGGATGGAATCGTCTATAAAGGTGGAAAGTTCACCGATGACCAGGTAGAGGTCTGTCACCTGTCCGCGGCCAGCTTCTGTGGCGTGGCGTTCGGCTATCTCCAAAATCTGCCCGGTCACGGCCAATTCGTGCATAGTGTCAGTGTAACACTCATTAGCCGCCGCTCCCCCTCCCTTTCGTCATGCGTTTGTGATGACGGTTATCACCTTACGAGTGGCCGCCGAACGGGGCGTTAACACAGAAACGCTGGTCAATTTTTGGCTGTTGGAGGAAGTTCAATCCATTACTGCGCCAGGCGGCTAATGGTGAAACGGAGTGAGAAAAACAACGATAACAAAAAGTCTATATCGTGTTAATCCTGTTTGAGACGTGGGGCGGGCATCCCGGTAAAAAAACCTTGTACGCTAAGGTGCTCGTCTACATCCGGCCAATAAGCAGTGCGACCCGAACCAATAATTTCACAATTTGCCCGTTGCTTCGGTGTTGCCTGTTCCAGCCGCCATGACCACCACAGAGGAATGCTAACGATACGGCCGTCTGAGAAAAAAGCTACAATACGCTCGTCTGTTACGTCTATCT
>CAADGU010000359.1 GCA_900696625.1 uncultured Chloroflexota bacterium
ATGCGGGCACACTCTCATCGCTGCGGTTCAAATCAGCCACCAGCCACTCGGCCAACCGCTGCGCAAACACGCCTAAATGGGCATCGTCAAGGTAATTAGAAATGAGGATCGTTGCCTGTTCCCCCATAGTTGGAAATCCGTAATCGGTAATCCGTAATCGGTGGCGGCTTCTAAATTACTGATTACCGTTCACCGATTACCGATTACCCAATATCACAATATCTCAATATCCTAAATAACCACACCCGTCTCCAGCCGATGCAGCCCTTCCCAGGTACGCATCAATTCTTCCATGTCGGAGACGTTTTCCAGGTCAATCTCCATGGCCGCGCGCATTTCTGGGTCTTGCAGACTGCGGTCGTGGTTTTTCAACATCGGTTTGACGATGTGCGTATTAAAGTCACGCTCCGCTTTGGTCGCTTCCAGCCAGAAGAGGCGGCGCAGGCGGGGCAGCAGTTCGTCATCGCTGAACAGGTCGGCGATGATGTCGCCAAAGATGCGGTTGACCTTGACGGCCACGTTGTCCAGGCGGTCGGCGTAACTGGCTTCCAGGTCGGCGGCTGCGGCCGGGGCGCTCTTGCCTTCACCCAGGAAGCTGATGTCAAAGTCAGGCGCGGGTTGGCCGGCCGGTTCGTCCAGGATGGTGATGGCAAATTCATCTTCCGGTTGCGTGGCGACGGCCGTAGCCGCCGGATTACTGTTGGCCGCTGGCGCTGGCGCCGCAACCGCTATCTCTTGCCGCACCCGTTCCACGCCATACAGGGCCACGTCCAACAGCCGCTCGTTGGTGTTCAACGCCAGTTCCCGTTCACCCTCATCCAGCCGGTGATGGACGGAACGTTCCGGTTTCATCAATTCATACATCGTCGCCTGCTGGCAGACGTGGCGGAAACTTTGGGTGACACGGCCGATCAACTGGTTGTAAGCCGCCGCCAGGTCCATGGGATCATCGCGGCTGACGCCGGGCAGGGTGTAGGTGTAGGCACGGCCGTAGCTGGCCCGCTCCAACCGGCTGTAAATCTCATGCGCCTCCAAGGTGCGCTGCAACTCCGCCGAAATCAAGTCGGCCGCCTCCGGCATAAATTTAGACACCGAATCCTGCATCACCAGTTCCACCTGGAAGAGGATACGTTTGATGGGAATTTCAATGCCGCTGGTGCCCCAGATCAGGTTGTCATAGGTCACGTCACGGTCATCCCAATACTCGGTGCCATAACTTTCCAGCAGCGTCTCCACTTCGCGCTGCACCGAATCTTGCACCATGCCTTTGATGCCGTTCAGCGTGGGGCGCAGTAGATTGCGGAACCGTTCGTCGCTGTTGCTGCGTGAACTGAGTTCTAGCAGGGCATTGTGGAAAGCGCGCGGCAGCTCTTTTTGCTGGCGCGCCAGCACGTTCTCAAAACGCCGCTCTTGCAACTGCTCCCAACTGGTGGCAAACGGCGGCTGCACGCCACGATGCGCCAGCTGTTTTTCATAGTAAAAACGGAGCGATTGCAGCGAATTGCGGATGCGGGTCGCCGCTTCCCGTAGCTGGCTGCGCACGCGCTCCGTTTTGATGAACTCAATCAGGCTGTCGCGCAGTAAGGGAACTTCGCTAAGGTTGAGCAGGGCTTCGGCCGTGTCCGGGGCCAGCGGGTCTTTGGCGTCCACCTGGCCTAGCTGGTCGCGGAACACCTTGAGGATGCGTTCCGTTTCGCTGGCAAACTCTTCCGGCGCGTTGTCCGGGTCTTGCACGTACAGGGCGGGCGGGGCCATCACCAAGAAGTAGGGGCGGTTGTTGCCCCGGTCGCGGTACCGTTCCCAATAGTTGGGGGCGATGTAGCGCGTCACTTCCTTTACTTCCAGTTCCGCCTGGGGCAGGCCAGAATTGAGCCGGTCAAACGCCTGCCGTATGTTGGCTCCATTCACCGCCAGGAAAATTTTAGAGGCGGCTTCGTCCAGATCACCGCCGCTCAACCCAAAGAGGCGGTTTTCCTTGATCCAGTTCACGGCCGAAAGGGATTTCATCTCATCCACACGCTGGCGGCCGGCGTCCGTCACCAGTACCACCATGGCGTCTTCACGTTTCATCTCCTCCAGAGTGATGGCTTCGTGCAGCTTCATGCCTGCGCCCAAACCGGGCACGTCCACAATGCGCAGGTAGCCGTTCATCAGCAGGTTTTCCTGCCCGGCGCGGGGATGGATTTTGAAGGTAGCCGCTTTGATCAGGCGAATCTGACGCTGCTCGGTGCCCTTGAAGCCGTCTTCGCGCAGGTGCTTGAGGGAATGTTCATCATCGAGGATGAGGCTTTGCGGCGGCGGCGTCCCGGCTTTGAACAGTTCTTTGTTGTTTTCATAGGAGTGCATACAGTCAAGTATGATTTCCAGGTATTCGTCGCGTTCGGTTTTGGCCTGACCCTCGCTGGCGGTGATAATGTCCTTGATGTCGCTGCGGGCCTGGTCGCGTTCGCCGTCGTTGGTGATGTCGAAGGCGGGCAGTTCGGCCAACTGGCAGAGGCGGCGCACGCGCCCGGCAAATTCGTCCTTGCTCCAATAGTTGAGTACCAGGGATTCGGCCTCACCTTCTTTGGCTTGCTCGATGTAGACAATGGTGCCGGTCACGGCCGTGACTGCCCCACTCGGCAGCAAATTCCGCCCCAACAGCGCGTTGATGAGCGTGCTTTTGCCCACACCGGTGCCGCCAAAAAAGACCAGCGTGTAAGTGCGCTGTGCCAGGATTTTCTGGGCTTCGTCTATGCTTTGTTGCGCCTGGGGCACGGCGCGAATGAGGTAGTCACGGGTCTGGTCAATGGTTTGCTGCAACTGCACCCACTGTTCCACCTGCGCCGGGCTGATGTGGGGGAGGGTTTCTAGCTGCGTGCGTAGTTCTGTATATTTGTCTGCTTTTTTGGACATGGGGTCTCCTGGGGAAATTATGAATTATGAAGGATGAATTCTCATCCCTTAGGCTGCTGCCTGTGTCGTCTCCTGATTATGTATTGCGTATTGCCTGCTGCCATACGAGATTTTTTGATGTGGCTGGTGCTATTGTACACCATCATGCAACCTGTTGGGATGCATCACACAGGTTTATACGCAAACGGAAAGAGCCGGTTGCAGCGGTAATCAGTAATCCGTAATCCGTAATCGGTAATCGGTGACCCGTCACCCATCACTCGCCACTCGTCACTCGTCAATCGTCACTCGTCATTGCTATCCAAGGTATTCCATCATCAAGTTACCGGTCACGGATCACGGATAGGGACAAATTGTCCAGGTAAGATGGTTAATGTTCTGTGGGAAAGGGGTTGATCTGGACATTGGCCTATGGTATGCTGCATTTGTGACGCACTGCGTCACGGAGGCGATAGAAAGAATATGATCATGGAACACAAGATGATGCATCACAAAACGATGCAAACAGTAACAAAAACAGGGAAACGGATAGTGGCACGGCCGTTGAACGCCTACGATGCCCCCTATCTGGTAGATATCTTCGAGCACATGTCAGCGGAGAGCCGCTATCGCCGCTTCCAACAATCTTTAGAGAATCCCAACCCGAAGCAGGTGTGGGAAGAAGCGGAAAAAATTGCGCAGATGGAAAGCGAACAACAAGGGGGATTTATGGCCTTTTGGCAGCGGACATTCCTACCCGATGTACCGGTTGGCGCGGCCCGCTATGTGCGGCTGGATGACCAAACGGCCGAAATGGCGATGTCTGTCCGCGACGATATGCAGGGGGAAGGTATTGGCACATGGTTACTGGGGCTGGCCATAGACGATGCCCGCGCCGCCGGTATTCGTCAATTGGTTGGCAGCGCTCTGAATGACAACGACGCTATCTGGCGCGTATTGGACAAACTGGGCTACCCCTACCACCGCAAGCCAGATGGCCTCATTTCAGAGATTGAAGTAGATATCAGCGAATAACAGTAGCTGACCGTCTGTTCGGCGAGTTTTTCTAAGGTGGAGGTGGTAACGCAATCGTGCTGCGCATGTAGCTGCCGGAACCCCGCGCCAGGACACGGCCGTCGCCATCCACCGCCTCTGCCTCGGCAATAAACAACCGGCGCGATTCATGCACCACCCGCCCCACCGCCCGAATCTCCCCCGCTGAAACGGGGCGCGTAAAGTAAATGTTGAACGAAGCCGTTAAAACCGCAAAATCCTTCACCAACGAGCCAACGGCAAAGGTGCCGGCGTCATCCAACAATTTGAAGTAGACGGAACCATGCACTACGCCGCCACCGTGTAAATAATCGGGGCGAATGGGCAGCACAATTTCCGCTCGCCCCTCGCTAATATCAATCTGCGTGGTGTAATGTTGGTTGCACGGATTGGTGCGGTAAATCCACTTCAGCCGGTTGAAATGCGCCTCGTTGAGCATCAAGCAACTCCTCTCCCGTTCGTAGTAGGCGATTTATCGCCGTTTGACGGCGATAAATCGCCTACTACGAACGACAAACGTTTAAGGGGTTTGGGGAAAAACAGTAATCACAATGGGTAAACGAGTGAAAGCGGGAATGATAACTTCCGGCTCGGCCAGGTGCAGGCCGGTGGAGGTGCCGCCATCCAGGTTCAAGGCGATGTCCAGGTTGAGGTCAGATTCAGCCAGCCAGACGCTTAACTGGTATAGGGTAAAACTGCCCCAGGGGGCCAGGATAAAGAGGACACGGCCGTCGCCATCTTGCGCCACCACCGTCCGCCGCGTCGCTGCCCCATCTTCATCCGGGTAGCCAATCTGCCCACCCGGTTTTAGCAGCATGGGAAATGATTGCAGCGCATAGAGCAGGGGTTCATTGGGGTTATACGGCCGTGCCCCCAGCCAACGCACCGCCGGCCCACCAGCCGTCACGGCAAACATCCCGGCAAAATCGCCATAGCTACGGCCGTTGGCCTGCCCCTCTATCACCGTCAGCCCGGTAGCCACAAATTCCTCGGTGAAAAAGCCGCCGTTCACCACCAACAGTGCCCCCGTTTCTGCCTGCCACTGCGCCAGCGTTTGCGGTTCGCCGGGGCGGTAGGCCACCCGGAATGTGTGCTGTGCCGGGTCAATGCGGAAAATGGAGAGTTCTTCCTGGACACGGCCGTCGGCCGCCAACAACCGTATTATCCGCTGCTCCAGGCCGGGGCGCAGCGTTTGCCAACCGGAGTCCGGTAGAGGAGAGGGGGTAGGTAGTTGAGGGGGTGAAGGGGTGAAGGCGGCGAAGACGCCGGGGTGAGCTGGTGAAGGGGTGGGAGCAACTGAAGACGTGATGAGCATACACCCCATCAAGCAGATATAGCCGGCCACACCAGCCACCAGCCACCAACCACCAGCCACCTTCTCACTCATCTTGCAGCACAATGCGGGTGCGGTGGATGCGCGCCGCCAGTGGGTCAATGCCCAGCGCCAGCAGCACCTCATCTGGCCGGCCGGTGAGGGAGGGTTGCAGCAGCAGGCGCATTTGCAGGTGGGGCAAGTCATCGGCCGTATCCAGCAGGCAGAGGTCAAGGAGCAACGGCCGTAAATCATACACCTTCCTCTTGCCCTTATGCTCCCGTTCTCGCAGTAGTTGTGGCGCCGCCAACAGCGCTGCCACCTGCGCCGCCAATTCCTGCCGGTCAACCGGGTCTAACGGAGCAGCCACATAAGTAGATTCCACCGTACTGGCCTGCAATGAAGGCACCTGCAAGGGCACATCGGCCATGTGATACACTTCAATGCCGGGGGCCATGCGGTCCATTAAATGCTGCCGCGCCTGCTCCGGCTCCACCCGTTCCATCATCAGTACATCCGCCAGTTCATACTCACTGGTATAGCCCAATGGCAGCGCCGTCGCCATTTGCAGCCGGGGGCGGCGGTTAAAACCATGGGTATAAGCCACCGGCAAATTGGCCCGGTTCAGCGCCCGTTCCAACGCCCGCGCCAGGTCTAAGTGACTGATATACCGCGCCGGGCCACCTTTCCCAAACCTCATGCGTAATCGTTGTACATAGTCTGCTTGCATAATGGCGGCAATTGTAGCCCGTGCCCCCCATTCGTGAAAATGGCACAGCCGGGTTACAATCGCCCGCCATGAAACGCTCACGAATTACGTATTACGCCTTACGCCTTACGTTCCTCGCCATTCTACTGGCTGCCTGCGAACGGCCCGACCCGGAAGTGACCATTTTATCCACCGGTGGCCTCACGGCCGTGCCCCCCACCCTGGCGGCGCTCTCCTTTGAGCAGCTAGGCGTGGCGCCGCCTGAAGCAGCAGCCCCCGTTGTGCCCCTCTCTGCGGCCGTGGTGGACGCGCCAACCCCCACGCCAGACCCACCCCGTTACGATCCACACAGCGTGGGCGGCCAACAGACGCACACCATCAGCCCTGGTGATACCCTGAACTACCTGGGACAGTTTTACGGCGTTTCGGCTGAGGAAATTGCGGCGCTCAACCAGATACAGCTAACGGACATTCTGTATATAGGCCAGCAGCTACTTATCCCTGGGCAGGCAAACCAGGTGGGGCCTTCCTTTAAGATTATTCCTGACAGCGAACTGCTGTTTGGCCCGGCAGCTAAAGGGTTTTATGTGCGGCAAACGGCCGTACCCCACAACGGCTTTCTGCTGCGCTACAGTGAAGAGGTGGAAGGGAAACGGCTGGAAGGCCCGGAAATTGTGGAACTGGTGGCCCACCGCCACAGTGTGAACCCGCGCTTGCTGTTGGCGTTGTTGGAATACCGCAGCGGCTGGCTGACCCAGCCGACCCTGTCCGAATCGCAGCAGAAATATGCGTTTGGCAAGAGCGGCGTGGCCTATGAGGGACTGTACCGGCAGCTAAGTTGGGCGGCAAATGAACTGAATTGGGGGTATTACGGCCGTGCCGAAGGCAACCTGCACACCTTTGCCCTGCCCGATAAAACCCGCATCACCTTCGCCCCGGACATCAACGACGCCACCACCGGCGTGCAGCGTATGTTGGGTGGCGCAGACACCATCACCTATGAAAACTGGCTGCGCGATGTCGGGCCAACCGGTTTCTTTGCCACCTATGAACGGCTCTTTGGCAGCCCCTTTGCCCTGGCAATTGAACCGGTCTGGCCTTCAACCCTGGTGCAGCCTACCCTCCAACTGCCCTGGGCCAATGGCGAGACGTGGTACTTCACCGGCGGGCCACATGGCGGCTGGAACAGCGGTTCTGCCTGGGCAGCGTTGGACTTTGCCCCGGAGGCTGATGTGCTGGGCTGTTTTGACTCTGACGCCTGGGTCACGGCCGTGAGTGATGGCATTGTCACCCGCAGCGGTTTTGGCGCGGTGGTGGTAGACCTGGACGGCGACCGGTATGCCGGGACGGGTTGGGCCATCACCTATATGCACCTGGCCGACCGCGACCGCATCCCTGCCGGTTCACCGGTACAAACGGGCGACCGTCTGGGGCATCCTTCCTGCGAAGGTGGCTTTTCCGATGGGACGCATGTGCATATTGCCCGGATGTATAACGGCCGTTGGGTCTCCGCCGACGGCGACCCCACGCGCGGGGGTATTCCTTTTAATATGGGTGGTTGGGTTTCCCAGGGCGTGGGACGTGAGTATGATGGCTTCCTCATTCGTGGCGCGGTCAGCAAAGAGGCTTGCGCCTGCCGCGAGGCGAGTAATGCCATTACCTGGGAGTAAGGGAGAAGGTGAGCCGTAATCCGTTATTCGTATGCCGTTATCGGTAATTGGGATGGGGTTGGTCTGGAGATTGTTCCCCAGAACCGTTTCTCCGTCACCCTGTCAACTACAGTAAGTGGCGCATCATCTCGGCCACGGCCGTGTACACCGGCGAATCATCAGGCAGTTCAATCAACGGCCGTCCGCTGTACTCAAACGCCATCAACTCTTCGTCCGCCGGTACCAACCCCAGCAACGGCACATCCATTTGCCCAATGCGCTGCTGCAACGGCAGCGGCAGTTCCAGCGGCGCGCGATTGAGGATGAGGTAGCTATTGGCTATGCGAATATCTAGCTCGTGCCGGAACGCGGCAATCCGTTCGGCGGCCACAATCCCCCGCTGTGTGGCGTCGCTGACGATAATCAGGTGATCCACATCCCGCGTGGTGCGGCGGCTGAGGTGTTCCATGCCCGCTTCGTTGTCAATCACCACGTAGCGATACTGGCGGCTCAGGCTGTCAATCACCTCGCGCAAATTGTGATTCACGGCGCAGTAACAACCCGGTCCTTCCGGCTGGCCCATGGCGATCAGGTCGAACCGGTCGCCCTCCGCCAGCGAGGAACGCACGTTGTAATCCAGGTACTCCCGCTTACTTACGCCGCCGGACAGCGCCCCCATGGCCGCCCCTGTTGCCGTCAATGACTGTTTCACCTGGGCCAGCATGTCTTCCCGAATTTCACCAATTGTCCAGGCCAGTTCCAGCCCCAACACCATGTTCAAATTGCTGCTGGGGTCAGCGTCAATTGCCAGCACGGAACCGGGCTGGTTCTGTGCCAGATATTTAATCATCATGCCGGCGATGGTGGTTTTCCCCACCCCGCCTTTTCCGGCTAAGGCAATGGTTATGGTCATGGTTCGTGATGAGATAGGGAGATTGAGAGATTGGAAGATTACCCCCCAATCTCTTAATCTCCTAATCTCTCCATCATCCTTTTCGTCTCTTCTCTTAAAACAGGCACATGGTCATACACGGCCGTACCCGCCCGATCCGCCTCTAGCACCCCCCCAGCCAACGGCAGCAGCCCCAAAATGGGCAAACCGGAGGCGTTGGCGCGCAGGAATTCCGCTTCGGCTTCGCTGCCCACCTTGTTACCCACCAGCCACAGCCGTTCCAGACCAATGTCGTGGGCCAGTTTTTGAATTTGCACGGCCGTGCCCAGACTCCGCTTCGTCGGCTCCACCACAATCAACAGCGCATCCACAAAATCCACCGTCGCCCGTCCTAAATGTTCCACCCCGGCATACATATCCAGGATCAGCACATCATCTTTGCGGAAGAGCAGATGGGTAAACAACGTCTTGAGCATGGCGCTCTCCGGGCAAATGCAGCCCGAACCGCCCGTCTCCACCGCCCCCATTTCCAGCAGCCGCACACCGCGATGCACCACGCTAAACCGTTCGGGAATATCATCCACCCGCGGGTTAAGCGTAAAAAAGCCGCCAAACGACCCCGGCTGCGCCCCGGTGCGCTCGGCAATTAGCTCTTCCATCTCCACAATGGGATGCAGCCGCGCCCGCAGTTCCGCCGGGAAACCCAACGCCCCCGCCAGACACGGCGACGGGTCGGCGTCCACCGCCAACACCTGCTGCCCGGCATCCGCATAAGCCTGCGCCAGCAGCGCCGCCAACGTGGTCTTGCCCACCCCACCTTTACCGCTAATCGCCAGTTTCATGTTTGTAAATAGACGGTGACTTGTTTGCCAAAATCGCGCAGGTCAGCACGGCCGTTTTGCAGGATATCGCCTACGATTACCGGATCAACCACCAGATAATCATGCACCAGGATGTTGCGGAATCCGGCAAACGGCGCCAATCGCGTCGCTAATTCGGCTTCAATCACGCCTTTGTTGCCCAACTCCACAATCGCCTGACGATAGCTTTCCACCGACACATCAAAATCACCGGCCACAATGTGCATGGCAATATCCACCACGGCCTGAGCCGCCAAAAGCAAACTGTGTTGGGTAGCCCGGTACTTCACAAAATCAGCCGTCAACTCTTGCAGGCTGAATTGGGTGTAGTAATCCAATTCCTGGAGATAATTCTTCAAGGCGTTCAGTCTTACCAGAACAGTTTCTTGATCGGTCATGGTTAATCGGCGAAATAGGCCAGGGTGTATTTTTCGTTGACGCGGCGGATGGGCCTGGTATCTTCATAATCGCGCATCGTGTCCAGGATAAATTTCACACGGACAGCATCATCAGCACAATAGAGGACACGGCCGTCCACATACACCCGATGTCGCAGCAGCGGCGAGGCTTCCGCTAAATCAACTACCTGCACATCATCACGCTGCCACATGCCCCCCAATTCCCCGCTGAGATCGAGCCGTCGCCTGAATCGCGCCTGTTTGCCCAAATGCGGCGCAAACAGCACCGCCACATCCACATCCGACAGCAAACTTGCCCCCCCTCGCGCCTGGGAGCCATACAGATAAGCCAGCAAGACATCCTGTTGGGCAAATAACCAGGCCACCGCCTCTGATTGAAACTGTTCGCTGATACAATTCATGCCCGTATTATAGCAGACCGTGATGCGTGATGTCTCTCTGGTCACGCATCACGCATCACTCGTCACGCATCACGCATCACTTGTCACGCCGAACCCCACAAGACCGTCAATTCAGGCATATCTCCGGCTGCGCCAGTTGCGGCCGTGCCAATCCCGCTTCGGTGACAATACGCGGCACAATCTCTTCCCAGCCCACTGCCATCAGGTGAATGCCTTTCACGCCCTGCTTGCCTTTAATGGCTTCAATAAGCTCCAGGGCAATTTGCACCCCTTCTTCGGCCACGCCGTCCCCGGCCGCTTCCAGCCGTTTGAGGATGGGCTGCGGGATGAAAACGCCGGGCACGTCGTCATTCATGTAGTGGGCCATTTTCAAGGTCTTGAGCGGCGTGATGCCAATGAGGATGTACACTTTGTCCAGGATATTGCGTTTCGCCAGTTCATTCAGCCAGATTTCCAGCCCGTCCGGGTCATACACCAGGTTCGTCTGGAAAAACTGCGCCCCGGCGTTCACCTTTTTATGCTCACGGATCGCCTGAAAATCGGGGCGTGAAGCAAAAGGCGCGCCGGCCGCGCCCAGGAAAAATTGGGGGCGGAATTTAATGTTACGGCCGTCCAGATACTTCCCCTCATCCCGCATCCGCCGCAAAATCCACAGCATCTGCACCGCATCAACATCAATCACATCCATCCGGCCCTGTGGTGATGGCCCCATGCGCGCATGGTCGCCAGACAGGCACAGGATGTTGCGAATGCCCAAGGCGCTGGCCCCCAACACCTCCGCCTGCAAGCCGGTACGGGTGCGATCTCGCGCCGCAATTTGCAGCACCGGTTCGGCGTCGTGTTGCAGCGCCATCGTCGAGCAGGCAATGGAAGACATACGCGGTGTAGCCGAGGGACAATCGGTGAAGTTGACGGCAGCCACATACGGCCGTACCAGTTCCACATTGCGGCACATCGCCCCCGTGGCCACGCTCAGCGGCGGCGCCACTTCGGCCGTGACCACAAATTCACCCGCCTTCAGCCGCCGCTCCAATTCTGAAACCGGCTCATCGTAAGCGGGTGCGTGGTACTCCGCGTCGCCCTGCCACCAATCCGGCTGGCGCACCGGGCGAAAGACGGCGTTCCAGGTGGCAGCGCGGGCTTCTTTGTCCCGTTTCATCAGGGCGGTGAACACCTTTTTTGTGCCCACCACCTGCACCTGCCGCACCACATCGCCCCACGTCTCACCGCCTACCTTATCCCAATCCAGCGGCGGCAGCACTTCCAGCAGCATCTCCTGCCGCCCCATTTTGAAGGCGCGCTCGTAGATTTCGTACCAGATGCACGGCCGTGTCTCGTCCACATAACAATGCGCTTCTGTGGAACCGCCGCACGGCCCATTGCGCGCCCCCTTCGGGCACTCCATCGGGCAAATAAAGGCTGTCTCTTGCAGCAAACAATTGCCACACATGCGGCAGCCAAACAGTGGCCCTTTGCTCACGCGCTCCACAAAGGCCAGCGCCCGCTGGCCCTTGCTCACTTTCTTAAACGGGTAATAGGCCGGCTGCCAGCGCCGTCCTGGGGTAAAGAGAGGCATAACAACCTCCTAAACACGTTCGTAGTAGGCGATTCATCGCCTTCTGACGGCGATAAATCGCCTACTACAAACAACAAAACTACAACATCGGCAGCAAATAGTCATACGCACTCAGCGCCGCCTTCACGCCTTCGCCCACCGCCACCAACACCTGCTCGGCGTAAATGTTGGTTACGTCACCGGCGGCAAAGATGCCGGGCACACTGGTGCGCGCATAAGGATCAACTTTGATGAAGCCACGGCCATCCAGTTCCACCAGCCCCGCCACCATTTGTGTATTCGGCCGTAGCCCTTTCTCCACAAAAGTACCGTCAGCTTCCAGTTTCGTCTCCTGGCCCAGCCGGTCTTTCACCACCACCGTGTGGCAGTAGCCGTTGCCTTCCACCCGCGCCACCTGGTAATGAGGCAGGATGGTGACATTGGCCGCCATCTGCAACTTCTGCCCCAACGGTGTATGCAGCGCCCGCTCCGATGGCCCCACCACATGTACATGGTGCGCCACCGTGGCCAGTTCCGCCGCCGACCGCAGCGCCAGTTCGTCCTCACCAATGACCACCGCATCCTTGTCAATGAACAATGGCGCATAGCTCAAGGCGGAGTAGCACAACCCTTTGGACAGGTATTCCCGCTCGCCGGGCACGTTCAGCCACTCCTGGCGCGTACCTGAGGCCAACACCACCGCCCGCGCTTCCAGTTCGCTGCCATTCATCGTGCGCACCAAAAAGCCGTCGGCCGTTTTCTCCACCTTCTCCACCCGCTCCATCAGCCGGGTAAAGTGCAGGTATTCCAATTCACTCTTGAACTTATTCACCACCTCAATACCGCGAATCACCTGGTAACTTTCCACGTCTGGCAGATCGAGGTGATAGTTCGTCTTGCCGCCCAAATCTTCCGACACGAGCAGCACATTCAAGCGCTTGCGAATGGCGTAAATGGCCGCCGTCAACCCCGCCGGCCCACCACCAATGACAATTAAATCGTACATGGCAAACCTCCATAATAATCAGTGAGCAGCAATTAGTGAGCAGTAAGCAGTAGTCTGCTCACTGCTCACCGCTCACTGCTTACTCTTCCGGAACCGGAGCTATAAACCCCTCATCCATCATCATCTGCGTCAGGTTGCGGGAACGGCCGATCATCGCCAGCGCATGTTGGTACAGTTCGTCGTAGCTCTTTGTCAGGCGGGCCACGCCCTGCTCCTGTGCCTTCATGCCTACGGCCGCCGCTTCACGGGCAAACACCTGCCAATCTTCCATGCTCGGCAGCAAATGTTCATCGTCCAGGTCATCGCCAATAAAGTCGGCCAACGCCTCGGCAGCAGCGAAACACATCTCGTCCGTAATCGTCTTCGCCCGTACATCCAGCGCGCCCCGGAAAATACCAGGGAAACCAAGCGAGTTATTCACCTGATTCGGGAAGTCTGACCGGCCCGTAGCCATAATGCGCGCGCCGGCTTCCAGCGCCTCCCACGGCCAGATTTCCGGTACCGGGTTGGCGCAGGCAAACACGATAGCGTCCTTGTTCATCCGTTCCACCCACTCCGGCAGAATGGTGCCCGGCCCCGGCGTGGAGAGGGCGATGACCACATCCACCCCTTCCATCGCTTCGGGAATGCCACCCTGGCGCAGTTCGCCGTTGGTGATCTGACACAAGCGCCACTTGTCCACATACTCATGGCGGCGCATTTCCAGGTCCCGCCGGTGCGGCCCCAGGATGCCTTTGCTGTCCACCATCATGCATTTGGTGGGGTCGGCGCCCCGGCCAAAGATGAGCCGCGAGCAGGCCACGTTAGACGCGCCACTGCCGACAAAGGTGATACTGACATCTTCTATGCGTTTGCCCACCAGCTTCAGGGCATTGATCAACCCGGCCAGGGTGACGGTGGCCGTACCTTGCTGGTCATCATGCCAGATAGGGATTTCCGCCTTTTCGCGCAGGGTGTCCAGGATGCGGAAACATTTGGGTTGGGAGATGTCTTCCAGGTTCACGCCGCCAAAAGCCGGTTGCAGCATGAGTACGGTTTCGATGATCTTGTCCGGGTCTTTGGTGTCTAGCATGATGGCCACGCCATCCACGCCGCCCAGATATTTGTAGAGCAGGGCCTTGCCCTCCATCACCGGCAGACCGGCTTTGGGGCCAATGTCGCCCAGCCCCAACACCCGTGTGCCATCGCTAACGACGGCAACGGTGTTCCACTTGTTGGTGTAATCAAAGACGCGCTCCGGTTCGGCCTGGATCGCCTTGCAGGGGGCGGCCACGCCCGGCGTATACCAGATCGAAAAGTCGTTTAGATCACGCACGGCGCATTTGAGCGCCATTTCCACTTTGCCCCGGTAAAACGGGTGCAATGCCATGGCGTCGGCCGACGGTTTCTGCGCTTTTTTGAGCAGTTCGTCTATGTCAACGCGCTTTTTGTCGGTGAACATATTGGCCTCCTCAGGCAAACGCCATCTGTTGCAGATAGGCGTCTGCATAAATAACTTTGTTCAATAAAATTTCTACCGTTTTCCAGATGGCTGCCTGTTCTGGGTCGTAGAGGTCTACGTCGTTGATGTCTGGCTCTTCCATGTTGGCGATGTGGTCGTAGATGGCCAGGTAGAGGCGGTTCACGGCCGTGCCCCCATCCCGCTCCTCAATCACCCGCACCACCTCCTTCAACTGGGCGTCAAAGGGATCGGCGATCATCATTTGCAGCCCCACACCCATGAGCATGGCGCAGTAGACCCGGTTGATCAGCGGCCGATTCTCGCGCGGCACCGCATTGGACACATTGGACAGGCCCACGGAAATGGGCGGCGGTGGGTCCCAGGCATATTGCAGGGTGCGCACCGCTTCAATCAAGTGCGGGCAGTATTCCTGGCAGCCAGAAACCGTCAGCACCAACGGATCAATGATCAGGTCGCTAATGGGGAAATCAATCTCCAGGGCACGGGGGATCAGCGATTCCAGAGCGATGTTGACCCGTTCATCGGCGGCTACCGGAATGCCACTTTTGCCCATCGTCAGGGCCACCAGGCGGGTGTTGTATTTTTTAGCCACCAGCGGCACTTTTTCCAGCCGTTCCGGTTCGGCCGAGGTGGAATTGATGATGGGCTGCGCTTTTGTCACCTTTTTCAGCCCGGCCTCAATGCCCACGATGTTGGTGCTGTCGAAACAGAGCGGCACGTCCACCACTTCTTCCATCAGTCCCACCATCCAGGGGAATATCTCCTCGCCATCCGCCTTGCGCGGCCCCAGGTTCAGGTCAAGCGCATTGGCCCCGGCCGCCACCTGAGACACAGCCAAATCTTGAAAGAAACGGCCGTTCCGCTCCTTGAGCGCCTCTTTGACACTTGCCGAAATAATATGAATGTTTTCGCCAATGATGTACATAGCTTTCTCCTTTGGTGAGACTGGAGATTGGAGATTGAAGATGGGTAATCTCTAATCTCTCAATCTCCCAATCTCTCAATCTCCATCTCCTGCGCCACCGATGGGAACCGGTTTAGTTCCGTGTGCGGCAGGAACAGGGCTGAGGTAAACGCCTCATAAAAACTGTTATCGGCCGAGAGTTCAATGTAGGTCATGCGGGCGGCAATATCGCTAATGCGCTGTTGGGCAGTCTGGCTGAGCAGGGCGTAATACGCGCCCAACACGGCCGTATTGCCCAAAAACTTAAAATTCTCCCAGGGCTTATCGGGCAGCAGCCCAATTTGAATGCCCTTCTCCACGTTGATGTACTTGCCAAATGA
>CAADGU010000360.1 GCA_900696625.1 uncultured Chloroflexota bacterium
ACTTTGCCTTCGCGGGCACGGCCGAACATCTCTTTGTGGTCGCGGGCGATCTTGGAGATGCTGGAAACGTCGGTGTCTTTTTGCACGACGGTGAGCAGGCCACCCTCGATGGCCACGGCCGACCCCACATGCACACGGTTGTGGCGGATGATCTTGTCGCCGCCGAAGCTGGCGTTGAGGTTGGGGAATTCCCGTAAAGCCAGCGCCGCTGCCTTGACAATCAGGTCATTAACCGTCACTTTGTTGTCCGGGTCAAGCGCCTCGTTGATTTGTTTGCGTAAAGCCAGCGCCGGTTCCATGTCAATTTCGGTGGTGACATAGAAGTGGGGCACGGCCGTTTTGCTTTCCGTCATGCGGCGGGCGATGGCGCTGCGCATCCGGGTCAGCGGGATTTCTTCGGCATCGGGGCCGGCGGCAACGGGTATAGGCGCCGGGGCAGGCGCGGCCGTGGGTGCGGCGGCTGGCGGCGGTTGGGCAATGAAGGATTCCACGTCGGTTTTGCGGATACGGCCGTCTGGCCCCGACCCACCTACCTGTGTTAAATCTACGCCATGCTCTTCGGCCACCCGGCGGGCCACCGGTGTGGCCTTAACGCCGCCGGGGAATTCACCGCTAACGGCCGTGCTGGCAGCCGGTGTGGCCGCTTCCGGTTTCGCCGCTTCCGGTTCCGGGGCGGGTGTTGTTGCCTCATCAGCAGAGGATGGTTTGGCCGTCGCCCCGTTTTTAGCGCCTGCCGCGGCGCCCGCTTCCTCGGTCATACCGCTAACATCTTCGCCTTCGGCGCCAATAATGCCTATTTTAGCCCCCACCGGCACCTGGTCGCCCGTTTCCCGGAATATCGCCAGCAGCACGCCCTCGGCGCGCGCTTGCAATTCTTGGGTCACTTTGTCTGACTCAATTTCGGCCAGTACATCCCCTTTATGCACCGGGTCGCCCACATTCTTCAGCCAGCTACCCATCGTGCCTTCTTCCATATCAAAGCCCAACGTGGGCATGAGGATAAATTCCGCCATGTGACTTCTCCTGTGTCACGCATCACGCATCACTCGTCACGGGATGCGTGATGCGTGATGCGTCATAGAATTTCTTTTACGGCCGTGACCACCTTCTTCGCGTCGGGCAAGGCCATTTTTTCTAATTCGCCAGAGTACGGCGCAGGCACATCGTACTGCGCCACTCGTTTAATGGGCGCATCCAGATAATCAAACGCCTGCTCCTGCAACTGGGCCACAATCTCCGCGCCAATGCCGTAGGTCTGGTGCCCAAATTCCACCACCACCGCCTTAAATGTCTTTTTGAACGAAGTCAGCGCCAGCGACATGTCCAATGGCTGCAAGGTGCGTAAATCCACCACCTCTGCCTGCACCCCTTCTTTCGCCAGCATTTCCGCCGCATCCAGGGAAACGTGCAGCCCTTCACCGTAGGTGATAATGGTCACATCGCTGCCTTCACGTTTAATGTCAGCTTCGCCGATGGGCACGATGTAATCGTCGTCGGGCACATCACCGCGCACTTTGGGGCTGGTATACAGCGGCACCGGCTCGATGAACAGCACCGGGCCATTATCGCGGATGGCCGCCTTCAGCAGTCCTTTGGCGTCATACGGCGTGGCCGGGCAGACCACTTTCAGACCGGGGAAGTGGGCAAAAATCACGTCTGGCGTGTGGCTGTGCGTCGCGCCTAACTGTTTGCCGCCGCCGCCTGGGGCGCGGAAAACGACGGGGCAATCGAATTGCCCGTTGAACATATAGCTCACTTTGGCCGCATGGTTGACGATGGCGTCAAAGGCGACAAAGGCGAAGTTGATGGTCATAAACTCGGCCACCGGGCGTGTGCCGGCCATGGCGGCGCCCACCGCTGCCCCGGCGATGACCATTTCCGAAATGGGGGTGTCGCGCACACGCCGTTCGCCAAACTCTTCCAGAAAGCCTTTGGTGACGGCGTAAGTGCCACCCCAGGCGCCCACTTCTTCACCCATGATAAAAACGTTTTCGTCGCGGTGCATCTCTTCGCGCAGCGCTTCGGTAATTGCTTCTCGTAATGTTAGTCGTGCCATTGTTAGTTCCTAAAGGTTCGTAGTAGGCGATTTATCGCCGTCAGATGGCGATAAATCGCCTGCTACAAACAGGTTATGCCGGATAAATATGCTCAAAAAGTGTTTCCTGGGCAGGCAGCGGCGATTCATTGGCGAAAGTGACGGCGTCGTCTATCTCTTTCATCACTACGTCATCTATGGCCACCAGTTCAGTCTCGCTGGCCTCGTATTCTTCCAGCAGTACCTTTTGCAGAGCGGCGATAGGGTCTTTTTCGTCGCGCCATTTGTCTAACTCACCGGCGGGACGGTACCGGGTGCGGTCGCCAATGGAGTGGCCTTCGTAGCGGTACGTAACCATTTCCAGGAACTGCGGCCCTTTGCCTTTGCGGCAGGCATCAATCGCTTTTTGGGTAGCCTTATAAACCTCGATGATATTCATGCCGTCAATCTTTTTGGCGGGGATGTTATAGGCTTTGGCTTTGTCGGCCAGGTTGGGGTTGGCGGAAGCACGGTCTACGGCCGTGCCCATGCCATACTTGTTGTTCTCGCAAATAAACACAATGGGCAGCCCCCACACCCCGGCCAGGTTCAATGATTCGTGAAAATAGCCGATATTGGTGGCGCCATCGCCAAAGTAGCAAAGGCAAACGCCGCCTGTGCCTTTGTACTGCTCGGCCAACGCCATGCCTGTGCCCAACGTCAGGTGCGCGCCGACGATGCCGTAGCCACCCCAGAACTTCCTTTCCTTACTGGCCAGGTGCATAGACCCACCGCGCCCACCAACGACGCCGGTCGCTTTGCCCATCAGTTCAGCCATGACGGGGCCGGCCTCCAGGCCAACTGCCAGGGCATGGCCATGGTCGCGGTAGGCGGTAATGAGGTGGTCGCGTTCCGGGTCGCGGGCAGCGATGGTGCCCACCGCCACCGCTTCCTGGCCGATATACAGGTGTAGGAAGCCCTTTATTTTGCCTTCAAGCTGGTATAGTTCATCGCTGCGTTCTTCAAAACGGCGAATCAGCACCATCTGGCGGTACCATTCAAGTAACGTTGTTTTGTCCATTGAATCTCCTGCAAAGTGGCTGGTAGCTAGTTGCTGGTAGTTGATACCAGCCGCCAGCAACCAGCCACGTTGTATTACTTTTTAACCCAGGTGGGAAAGTGGTTGTGTGAACCGAACGGCCGTTGCGCCATCAACTAGCTAGTTTAGCAAACTTATCTCCTAAGGGCGAGTTGTCAGGAGCATAAGAGCTAACTGGATGTTCAGCCAATTCGATTGAAAATGGAGCCTTAATTACCTCCTGATGATGGGCAAATAAATAAAACGGCCAACATAGGTACTGCTTTCGGCAATATTGTTGACCAGTTCCAGTTCAGGATTGGTCGTGGTGATTTGGGCATTACTGGTTAGCGTGGTAAAAGGCACGGCCGTAGGGGAGAGCAGACCCACAATCGTGATCGAGAATGGCGCTGAATTGGCGGTAAAGTCACCCGCATCAAAGACTAACGGCGATGTTGTCAGTGGCGGTATGGTGGCACTAACAAACGTAAGTTCGGTAGGGAACGTAAATGTAATCAGATTACTTCCGGCCACGGCCCCACCCCGATTACCATAGGTGAGATTAAATACAACCTCGTCAGCGGGAAGGGCGGGGGCCGTCGGTTCTAGCTTCACCCATACATCTGGATGAGCAGCGCCGACCGTAATCTCATCCACATAGTTCCACAAACTGGGCGCTCCTGCTTCCTGGTGCAAATGGAAAATTACCGTAACTGCCTCGCCAGCCCACTGGCTCAAATCTACCCATTGATGGGTCCATACGGCCGTGTTTTCATCCAGCGTCAGCAACAAGGTCACATCTGTACCATTGTCCAGGGAAACGGCCAGGGCAGAGCCACTGTCAGGTACCGCATTACCCATCTGGTAGAGAAAAGAAAGAACCGGCGTAGACATCGTCACCGGAATCGTAAACATTTGCGTCAGCCAGGCATCACTGACCGTACTCGCCAGTTCTGGACCATTGTAATAAATGCCATCCCAAACAATGTGCGGCAAGTTATATCCATCAATAACAATTTGCGGAAACAACTCGCCGGCAGGTTGATCTGTTAACGCTACTGGCTCTGTCCAGGATCCATCACTCGTCTGCCGCGCATAGTAAACATTTCCGTATCCATCAGTATTACCCCAGACGGCATGCGCCAGACCATAGCCGTCAGTGACGATTTGTGGGTTTTGTATACCTTCTGTTGAAGGGGTAACCAATTCTACAATTTCAGACCAGGAACTGCCGGGCGCACGTTGCCGGTATCCCCCTTCTGCATAGTCGCCAAACACAAAATGCACCGTTCCATCGTTACCCACGGTCAGATCTTGTGCCAAAAGCAGTCCACCAGCTTCTGCCAGTGCATACGGAGCTGACCACACACCATTCGTTCCACGCTCGGCAAAATAAAAATGACCGTCACCTAGTTGATAATACCGGAAATGCCAGGTTACATATGCACGACCATCGTTATCCACTGTTAGTTTGGGAAAGGAAGGAACTTCATAATTGTCGCTAAAGATAGTTTCGTTATTTGACCAGACGCCATTAACAGAACGACGCACGTAAGAAATGTTGCCCAAACCTTCTTTGGAAACAATATGCACCGCGCCACTGTTGTCTACCGCCAGTTGCGAAAAGGAGTTGTGTTGACCGGAGTTTGTGGCATTTTCGATGGCGGACCATACCCCTCCTGGTGTGCGCTGGCGATAGAAGATGTCGTCAGCTAATCCCGTACTCCTTTCCCAAATGATATGAACGGTTCCGTTAGAATTTGCTGCCATCTTGGGATTTAGCCAGGGATCACTACTGACGTATACGGTCTGAGGCGCAGACCAGGAACCCCCACTGGGTTTTTGGGCATAATAGATGCCGGTCATCATCACCTCCCAGATAACGTGCGCCGTACCATTACCATCCACAGCCAGTTGGGGGTCATCCAGGGCCTGGTTTGCCAGGGTTTGCACCGTTGACCAGGCGCCTTCAGCGTTTCGCCAGGCATACTGGAGTGCGCCATTATAATCTTTCCAGAGAAGATGCACGGCATTATCTGGGCCTATAGAGAGTAAAGGCTCAGAGCCAAATCCCAAGAAGACATCTTCGGCTTCCCGCCCAACCAGCCCCAATGAAGCAGCATATTGCCCCGTATTTCGTACCGTATCGGTTAAGATTGGTAAGGTTGTTCCGGTTATTGTCCAATCCGGTTCGAAGCTGCCTGATTCAAAACCAGAATTAACCAGGATATTATCAACGGGTGGAAAGATGACGTTGAGATGGGCGTCAGAGGTGGCAGAAAAGGTGGTGACCGGCACATCGCCGTAGCCGCCTTTATGCCAGTCAACGGCATAGGTTGTGGCTTCTGAGGCCACATAACCGGCATATTGCCCTTCGTCATCTCCCGTCAAGGTGTGGAATGGGATTGGGCTGGTTGTCAGGCTCATATTTTGAATGGGTACCCCAGAGTTGTCTCGCGCAACACCTGCAATTCCCCAGGTATAAACAGACGTAGATGCATCCCCATTCCCACCCGTCCAGCTTTCTACATTTTGCGCACGATCTCGACCCCGAATACGAAAATGGTAAGTCTGGCCAGGGATAGGATTCTCAAAAATGACAGGCCCTTCCATAAAGTTGCCCCACTCCACCCAGTTGCCATTGCCAATGCGATATTGACCGTCGTAATCAGCTATGCCTGAGTTCCCAGGGTCGTAGCCATTCCAATCTAATCTAAGTTGCTCATTGATTCGAGTAAAGGGGGGTAACGGAGAGACCGTGGTCTGCGGGGGCGCACTTTCAACGGTTGTAAAAGCATCATGAGTGGCAGGCCAGGCTTCAATATTACCGGCATGGTCACGGGCACGGACACGGAAGTAGTAAGTTTGCCCGCCGATACCGTTGGAAATTTCCCAACCAGTACTGGGATTGTTTATCTGATGATCTGTCCAGACGCCATTGGCACCGATCTTGTATTGCACATCGTAACCTTCTATGCCGGCAATGCCATTATCCTGACCAGACCAGTTGATGGAGAACTGGTAAATGGATTGTGCAGGCAAGGGACTTACGGTGGACACGGGTGGGGCAATATCGGCGGTTTTCCAGTCTGCATTCCAGTCGGCGCCGCCATAACTAAGGGTTGTCACACTATGCCCGACACGATGTAATGCTTCCAGGTAGGCAGATTCCCAATACAGGTTGCCGTTGACGATGACAAAGTAGATGTGGGTGAAGGAGATGTAAACTCCGTCTGGCGACCAACTACGTGGCCAGGCATCCTGCATACCGGGAGGGTCATAGACCTTCTGCTCACCGGAACCGTCAGCATTCATCAGCCAAAGTTCTTGCCAGCCGTCACCATCGGCATCGGCATCAAAGGCGATTAATGTTCCATCTGGCGACCAGGTGGGATCAAAGCTAAACGGTTGATCCGACAATCGCACCAGATCAGCGCCAGCGCTGGTCATACTGTAAATACGATATGCGCCGTTACGGCGTGAGGAAAAGGCAATGCGTGTACCATCTGGCGACCAGGTAGGTGTGCCGTCATACTCGGCATTTGTGGTAAGGCGAGTTTGTCCCGAACCGTTGGCATTCATGACATAGATTTCAGGCTGCCCGTCTCGATATGCCTGAAAAGCGATGCGGGTTTCGTCTGGAGACCAGATTGGATTAACATCATCTGTCGTATTGAAGGTAAGCTGCACAAGGCCGGAACCATCTGCATTCATCACATAAATTTCGTAGTCACCGTCACGGTTAGAGGCAAAAAGAACCCGTGTGGCCCCACGGTTGAGTCGGGGATGAATATCATTTGCTGAATGGTTTGTCAGGCGAACCTGATCGCCACCACTGTCATTGCCCTTATAGATTTCGGCATTTCCATCACGATAAGATTGGAAG
>CAADGU010000361.1 GCA_900696625.1 uncultured Chloroflexota bacterium
CGCGCCTACAAGGGCAAAGTCGGCCTTCGCCGACTGGTTCCCAGACCGCGCAGGCGGTCTTTGCAATTGTTGCCGCGAATTCCATTCGCCGGGCAAAATGACACTTTATGGCCTTTGGCAGTATAACAGCCATGCAACATATTCAGATGCACGAGCTTACGCGGAAGGCACAGGGCTTCCCGTAAAAGACTGCTCAAGTTGCAAACCACCAAACTGTCATTGAAGAAAATATGATTGGGGAGAGACGATTTGGTAAAACCAACCTTGCCTCAACTCACAGTTTTGTTTCCAATCGTCTCGCCCACACTCAGCTAACCACCAGGCAAAACGGCCGTAGCCCACACTCTCGGTAAACAGACAAAAGCATTGACGCCCATACCGAACAGAGAGAGAAATAATGACCCAAATTGTCAACATACCGTTCATTACCAACCAAACCTATCGTAAGGGCGGAACGACGCGGGGACGCAACCGGGATGAAACAAGGGGCCTGGTCTCCGCGCCGTCTCGCTCCCACATTGGCAGGCTGGGGCGAGACAGGCGGGAGACAGGGTGTTGGTGAACCCGGCAAGGCATCACCCGCCTGTCCCGCCCCTATCATGATTTATATGGCAATCAAAACCTTGGCCCTGTCATTCCGACGAGTCTTCGAGGAGGAATCTTTCACCTGGGCAAAGACGAAAGATTCCTCGCTCCGAAGACTCCGCTCGGAATGACAGTTGGAAAAATGAACAATGAGCGCATCAATCGCTATTTCCAGAATTTCGACGCATAGGCGGTGGGTGGGGGTGGGGGTGGCTACGGCCGTACTCACCCTCGCCTTCCTCATCTTTGCCGCGGCCCAGGTGGGGGCATTCCCGGAGTCGTGGAACATCGGCCTGCGGGCGCCGCTCGACCAGTTCAAATGGTGGGTGGTGGCCAACCGGCAGACGCACCCCATGTTCCTCTACTTCTTCGAGCCGCTCAGCGCCTCCATTGATTGGGGGCTGCGCCGGGTAGAGAACTTCCTGCTCTGGCTGCCCTGGCCCGTCATTGTGGCCGCTATTTTTTTGATAGCGCACAAAGCGGGCGGGCTGCGGTTGGCGCTGGTCGTCTCCGGCTGCACCTTGATGATGGGGCTGCTCGGCTTTTGGGACCGCAGTATGCAAACCCTGTCGCTGATGGTCGTCTCTGTCATCATCTCCCTGCAAATTGGCATCCCGCTGGGCATCTGGTCGGCGCAAAATGACCGGGTGGAGCGGGGGCTACGGCCGTTGCTGGACGCCATGCAAACGATGCCCGCCTTCGTTTACCTGATTCCCGTGCTGCTCTTTTTTGGCATTGCCCGCGTGCCCAGCGTGGTCGCCACCGTCATCTACGCCCTGCCGCCGGTTATCCGCCTGACCAACCTGGGCATTCGCCAGGTCTCCGGCGAGACGGTGGAAGCGGCGCGCGCCTTTGGCTCCACCGAGCGCCAGATTTTGTTCAAAGTGCGCCTGCCGCTGGCCACCCCGGCCATTATGACCGGCGTCAACCAGACGATTATGATGGCCCTCAGCATTGTGGTTATTGCCGCCCTGATTGGCGGCGGTGGCCTGGGCGAGACGGTGCTGCGTTCGCTGCGCACCTTGAACGTGGGTACGGCTTTTGCCGCCGGGCTGGCCATTGTGTTTATGGCTTTCCTACTCGACCGGTTGAGCCAATCGTTTGTGCGCACGGAGTGGAGCAGCCGGGGCGATTTTCGTGGCTTCCGGCTGCTGCCGGAGGCGTGGCGGGGCAAACGGGCGGCGGAAGGGGTGGAAACGGCCGTGTCCCACCTCTACAGCGCCGCCGATTACGCCACCCATGCCCTCACCCACCGCAGTGATTTTCTCAGCCGCCGCCCCTTCTTTTTTATGAGCGCGTTGGCTTTGATCGCCCTCTTGCTGGTGACGATGGCCGCGAGTACGCCTGCACTGAGCAGGAGCCTGGGGCTGCCTGTCGAAGTGGCCGTGCCCGCCTTCCGCGAATTTCCCACAAGCTGGCATTTGGGGCTGGCCGCGCCCATTGACGCCCTGGTGAAATGGGCGCAGGTGAATTTATACCGGATTGGTGACAGCAATATCGGCACCGGCCCCTTTAGCGACTTCCTCACCATTCACCTGCTGGCCCCCTTGCGGCGGCTGCTGGTAGAGCGGTTGACGTGGCCGGTGGTGATGGGGCTGCTGACGGCCGTGGCCTACGCCGTCTCCGGCAAAAGATTGGCGCTCTACACCCTGGCGGGCATGTTCCTGGTGGGGCTGCTGGGCATGTGGGAACTGGCCATGGATACCCTCAGCCAGGTCATTGTGGCCGTCATCATCTCTGTCCTCATCGGCATCCCGTTGGGCATTTGGGCTGCCCGCAATGACCACGCCGACCGAGGGCTGCGGGTGATGAACGACTTTTTGCAAACCATCCCCGTCTTTGTCTATCTGGTGCCGGTGGTGATGCTCTTTAATGTGGGGCGCGTGGCCGGGATTCTGGCCTCGGTGCTGTATGCCCTGCCGCCGGTCATTCGCCTCACCAGCCTGGGCATTCGCCGCGTGGAGGCGGAAGTGGTGGAAGCGGCCAATGCTTTTGGCTCCACCGACTGGCAAATCCTGTCCAAAGTGCAGATTCCCCTGGCGCTGCCATCCATCATGCTGGGCGTCAACCAGACCATTATGATGGTGCTGGCCATGGTCATCTGCGCCGGGCTGGTGGGCGGCGCGGGGTTGGGGCTGGAAGTGGTGAGCGGGCTGGCACAAAACCAGCTGGGCCGCAGCATTGAAGCCGGGCTGGCCATTGTCATCCTGGCCGTTATTATTGACCGCATCTCCCAGGCGTGGGCGGCGCGCCTGGCGCGAGAGCGGAATTTAGAAGTTAGCAGTTAGCACATAGGCTACAAGTTAAGGGTTTGAGGCAATTGTCAAGGGCCATAATTCAAACACACTCATCCGGTTTTTTCGCTTTTGTTTGACAATGCCCAAGTCAGTCGCACGATGGGCCAGGTACTCTGGTAG
>CAADGU010000362.1 GCA_900696625.1 uncultured Chloroflexota bacterium
CAACTATTTACTAGACTGCAAAACACAGCCTATTCCTCTTATAAAGCATTTTAGACTGTGCAGCCTATTCTTTCCGTTTCCACTTTGTTGTCTTGTCGTGGGCTGCATGGATGCAGTATACTATTCTGTATCGGTGAAATAGGTTGTGACGATCTGCTTTTTGGTAGATAGGCTGCAACAAATGCGTATTAAACCACCTCGACCTGCGGCATATGATAGGGCGGTGAAAAGGTCATGTCAAGCAATAGCCAGATGGAAAATCAGGAATCAACCGGGCCGAAAAAGAAACTACTGGATCAGGTGCGCGATGTCTTACGGGTGAAGCATTATTCGTATCGTACGGAACAAAGCTACGTCCAGTGGATCCGGCGGTACATCTTGTTCCATGACAAGCGCCATCCCAGTGAAATGGGCGCCAGGGAAATTGAGGCTTTTTTGAATGATCTGGCCGTGAAACAACATGTGGCGGCTTCTACGCAGAATCAGGCGTTGAATGCTTTGTTGTTTCTCTACCGGGAGGTACTCCATTTGCCGGTGGAGGAGCGAATTAACGCCCTGCGAGCCAAAAAATCGGAGCGTTTACCGGTGGTACTGACAAAGGAGGAAGTAGAGGCGGTTTTAAACCAACTGTCCGGACGCAATTTGCTGATTGCCCAGTTGCTATATGGTAGTGGCTTGCGGGTGCTGGAATGTTTGCGGTTGCGCGTGAAGGATGTTGATTTCGGCCAACGGCAAATTGTGGTGCGTGAGGGAAAGGGGGACAAGGATCGCGTGACTTTGTTGCCGGCCAAGTTAATCCCCGCTCTGCAATTGCAGTTGAAAGAGGTAAAAGTGCGGCATGAAGCCGATCTGGCGGCGGGCTTTGGCCGGGTGGAACTCCCTTATGCTTTTGCGCGCAAGTCCCCTGGGGCGGATACGGAATGGGGCTGGCAGTACGTTTTCCCGGCTTCAAATATATCGGTGGATCCGCGGACGGGCATTGAAAGGCGGCACCATCTGGATGAGAGCGTGATTCAACGAGCAGTTAAAGAGGCGGCGCAAAAGGCAAAGTTGCCCAAACGGGTAAGCCCCCACGTATTCCGGCATAGCTTTGCCACCCATTTGCTGGAAGCAGGATATGACATTCGCACCGTGCAGGAGTTGTTGGGGCATAAGGATGTCAAGACGACCATGGTGTATACCCATGTGATGAACAAAGGGCCGTTAGGGGTGCGCAGCCCGCTGGATGGTTGAATTTCTGGTTAGAGGTATATTCCCGGCATGAGCAATGAAGCTGAGGTGGAGGCGGTGGTCACGGCCGTGAAACAATCCACCAAATACGGCGATACCAGCGAGGCTACCATCCGGGAATTGGCAGCCGAAGCAGTGCGCCAGCACAAAAAAACCAAACCGGCCATTAAAGCGGTGCGCGCCCGGCTGCACAGCATCATGGCCCCCTACCTGGGCGACCCGGATTATACGGCCGAAGCCACCCGCCTGGATGCCGCCTTTGCCGCTCACGACGATGCCGCCATCGAAGCCATCTGCCAGGACTGCCTGTACGCCCACCTCTCCACGCGGGAACGCCTGCCCATCCTGGCCGAATTTTACGAACGCATTTTTGCCATCACCGGCCAGCCGCAATCCATCCTGGACATTGCCTGCGGCCTGAATCCGCTGGCGCTGCGCTGGATGGGTTTGGAAGCAGTGAGCGGCGGACGAAGCGTCCGTGGGCAGTCAGCAGTTAGCAGTGAGCAGTTAGCAGTGAGCGGCGGACGAAGCGTCCGTGGGCAGTTAGCAGTTAGCAGTGAGCAGTTAGCAGTGAGCGGCGGACGAAGCGTCCGTGGGCAGTCAGCAGTTAGCAGTGAGCAGTTAGCAGTGAGCGGTGAGAGGGTGAGGTTTTATGCGTATGATATTCATGAACCGCGAATTGCGTTTGTCAACCACTATTTGAAATTGGAGGGTTTGGAACCGTTGGCGAAGGTGCAGGATGTGGCCATGGATTTTCCGCAGGAGGCGGCGGATGTGGCCTTGTTTTTGAAGGAGATGCCTCGTTTTGAGCGGAACTATGGTGGGCGGGGACGGCCGTTGCTGGAAGCCCTCCGCGCCCGATTCCTGGTCATCAGCTATCCCACCATCAGCACCCACGGCGGCCGTAACCTGACCAATCGCTACCGCGAATTCATGCACCAGCTTATCCAGGGGCACGATTGGCCGGTGACGGAGTTGTTGTTTGCGGGGGAGTTGGTATTTGTGATTGACAAGAGATTGGGAGATTAGGAGATTGAGAGATTGGTTTTGCATCATCTCCCAATCTCTCAATCTCCCAATCTCATCTTTGTTATGCACCACTTCTTCATCCCACCCCAAAACCTCACCGACCGGCAGGCCATTCTGACCGGCGAGCAGGCGCGGCAGGTGGCGCAGGTGCTGCGGCTGCGGCCGGGGGAGCGGGTGGTGGTGTTGGATAACACGGGCTGGGAATATGAGGTGCAGCTCACGGCCGTCAGCCGCGACCAGGTAATGGGTAAGGTGGTAGACAGGCGCACGGCCGTAGGTGAACCCGCTGTTCACCTCACCCTGTACATGGCCTTACTCAAGCGGGAAAAATTTGAGTGGGTGCTGCAAAAAGGGACAGAAGTGGGCGTCAGTTGTTATGTGCCGGTGATCACCCAACGCACTCTGGCGCAGAATACGGAGATTAAACCAGGCAAACAGGATCGCTGGCAGAAAATCCTCACCGAAGCAGCCGAACAATGCCGGCGTGGGCGCATCCCGACGCTGGCAGCGCCCATGAAGCTGGCCGACGCGCTGGCGCAGCACGGGGCAGCAATGGCATTGATACCTTGGGAGAACGCGACGGCCGTTGGCCTGAAAAGCACCCTCTCCGGTACAATCCCCACTTCTATCGCTCTCTTCATCGGCCCGGAAGGTGGCTTTGCGCCAGAAGAAATTGAACTGGCACAACAGCATCACGTCCAGCCGGTGACATTGGGCAAACGCATTTTAAGGGCGGAAACGGCCGCGCTGGTGGCGGCTTCACTTATGATATATGAGGTGGGGGATATGGCGTAATACAAAGCGACTGTATTGTGGTAACATGGTTTGGCATTGCTGGCTTTGCTTGCAGTTAGCCTGGGCGAAATGGAGGCTATGATGACCCTGACAATTGATGCTATTTTTGATGGTAAAACTTTTCAACCAACCAAACCGGTTGCAGGGAATGCACTTTCAAAGCTACAGTACCGCCATGCGTCTGTGCAACTGCTAGACGCCTTAGAAGCAGATCCTAATGTTGGTATCGTGCCCCTAACGGAAACTCTTTTTTCCCAGGCTATGAATTTGTATCGAAATCGGATGGACAAAGAATGGGGATTAGTTGATTGCATTTCATTTGTGGTGATGGAAGAACGGGGAATTACGGCGGCTCTGACAACAGACCTGCATTTTCAGCAAGCCGGTTTCCAGGTTTTGCTCCGCGAATAAGATGCTTTACCTGGTAGCGACCCCGATTGGGAATCTGGCAGATGTAACGTTACGGGCATTGGAGACGCTGCGGGCGGTGGATGTGATTGCCGCAGAGGATACCCGCAAGACGAGCATTTTGCTGAACCGTTACGACATCAGCAAACCACAAATTGCCTTCCATGAACACAATGAGGAGCAGGCCGGCCGTAAAATTATGGAGCTGCTGCTGGCCGGGCAGTCAGTGGCGGTGGTGTCAGAGGCGGGCACACCGGGCATTTCTGACCCTGGTTTTTCGATTGTGCGCCGGGCGGTGGAAGTTGGTATAAAGGTGACGGTGATTCCGGGGGCTACGGCCGTGACCACGGCCGTGGTTCTCTCTGGTTTACCCGCGCACTCCTTTACGTTTCGCGGTTTCCCGCCGCGCAAGCCGGGTAAGCGCAAAAATTTTCTGGCCGTAGATGCCAACTCGCCGCACACCCTGGTCTTTTACGAAAGCCCGCACCGGCTGCGCGCCTTTTTGCAGGATGCGTTAGACGTGTATGGAGATCGGCAAACGGCCGTGTGCAACGAACTGACCAAATTATACGAAACCATTCATCGCGGCCGGCTCTCCGACCACATCGCCCACTTCGCCCAGGAAGAGCCAAGAGGGGAGTATGTGGTGGTGATTGCCGGGTGTGAAGAGAAGTAATTGGGTAATTGAGTAATTACCCAATTACCCAATTACCTAATTACCTAATTACTCCAAAGGACAGCTTATGAAGAAATGGCAAGACTGGTTATGGCTGGCGGTGATTATTGGGCTGACGGCCGTCGCCCTATGGGTGATTCAAAGCCCGGCCTACCCCATCCGGCAAGGGCTGGATTTGCAGGGTGGGCTGCAAGTGTTGTTGGAAGCGGATGTGCTGCCCGACCACCAACTAGAGCCGCAGCAAATGGACACTGCGCGGCAAATTATTGACCAGCGCGTGAACGCCCTGGGCGTGGCCGAACCGCTGGTGCAATTGGAAGGGGAGCGGCGCATCCTGGTAGAACTGCCCGGCATTGACAACCCCGAAGAAGCTTATGCGCTCATTCAAGAGACGGCGCTGCTGGAATTCATAGATACCGGGGCGCAATCGCTGCCGGAAGGGTTGTGCGTGCGTACCTCGCTGAATGAGGGGCCGTCACGTTGCGAACTGGATGACGGCTTTGAAGCGCCCACCTTCCGAACCGTTCTCACCGGCGCGGAACTGCAAGAGGCGCGCACCGAATTGGGCGGATTTAACCAGTATTATGTGGCCTTCACTTTGAAGAATGAAGCCCGTGATTTGTTTGCCAACTACACCCGTGACAATGTGGGCCGGTTTTTGACCATTGTGCTAGATAAACAGGTTATCTCCAGCCCACGCATTGAGAGCGCCATTACCGGCGGGCAGGGTTCCATTACCGGGCAATTTACGCCGGAGGAGGCGACACGGCTGGCGCTGCAACTGCGTTTTGGCAGCCTGCCCGTGCCACTGCGCATTGAAAGCACACGGCAGGTGGGGGCCACACTGGGCCAACAATCCATTGACGCCAGCATTCGCGCCGGGGCCGTGGGGATAGCCATCGTCTTGATCTTTATGATGGCTTATTACCGGTTGCCCGGTTTGCTGGCAGACATCGCCCTCATCATCTATATGCTGCTCAATTTTTTGGTTTTTCAAACGCTGCCGGTGACGTTGACGCTGCCGGCCATCACCGGCTTTTTGCTCTCCACGGGCATGGCGGTGGACGCTAATGTGCTGATCTTTGAGCGCATCAAGGAGGAACTGCGCGGTGGCAGCCGCCTGGATGACGCCATTCACACCGGCTTTAGCCGGGCCTGGACATCCATCCGCGACTCGAACATCGCCACGCTGGTGATTTGCCTGATTTTGTGGGTATTTGGGCGCAGTTTTGGCGCCAGCGCGGTGCAGGGTTTTGCCATCACGTTGGCAATTGGGGTATGTATTAGCATGTTCACGGCCGTGATCATCACCCGCACCCTGGTCAACATGGTGATTGGCTGGAATGCGCGCCGTTTTCAAAACAAAAAATGGTTAATGGGAGCGTAAGTGATGATCAACTTCGATAACTTCGTGCAAAAACGGCGCTATTTTTACCTTTTTTCCGGCGTCATCATTGGCCTGGGGCTGGCGGCTATGCTCTATGTTTACATCTCCACCGGCTCTTTCTTGCGGCTGAGTGTGGATTTCCTGGGTGGGACGCGCTTTGAGATTCAGTTTACGCAGCAGGTGACGGAAGACCAGATTCGGCAGGTATTTGCCGAATTTGGGCAGAGCAATCCCCTGGTCACTTCTATTCGCGGGCAGGGGTTACAGAATGCCTGGCAGGTGCGTTCGGCCTTTTTAGCGGCGGAGACGGCGCAGGCGGTCGAAGAGGCGCTGAACAATCTCTCGCCGCTCATTCCCGGCACGTCACAGGTAACAACCGTCAGCCCGTCGGTGGGGCGGGAGGTGACGCGGGCGGCGTTGGTGGCGGTGTTGGTGTCGGCGACCATCATTTTGGGCTACATCATGTTTGTTTTCCGCCAGGTGCCAAACTCTTTCCGTTATGGGGCGTGCGCGGTCATTGCCATGTTCCATGACCTGTTTGTGGTGGTGGCGTTTGCGGCGCTGACTGGGGCGTTGTTGGGCTGGGAGATAGATGCGTTGTTTCTCACGGCCGTACTCACCGTCGTTGGCTTTTCCCTGCAAGATACCATCGTCGTCTTTGACCGCATCCGCGAAAACCTGGGTTTGCG
>CAADGU010000363.1 GCA_900696625.1 uncultured Chloroflexota bacterium
ATTCGCGGCAACAAGTGCAAAGACCGCCTGCGCGGTCTGGGGCCCAGTCGGCGAAGGCCGACTTTGCACGTGTAGGCGCGGTTTCAACCGCCGGCTAAAATGTCAGATTATGCCCTTCGTTGGTATAACAACAGGGGTAAGGCATGTCAAAGGGTGGGGCAACCTCCGCGCCAACAGGCACAAAAAGCAGCTGTTCGCCGGGATTGGTAAACAATTCCGACTGCCCATTTTCTACCCGGTATTGTGTGGCCTGGCTGAGGGCGGTGGTGAAATCTCCTTCCTGAAGCAGATATGCTTCGCCTAAATCACAGCCTCCCTCTACCATACTCAGCATGGGGAAGCGAATGTCGTCATTTCGGCCTGGTAGCTGCCCAGGTAGTGGCGGCAGCCCGCATAGCCGCTGATCGCGCCGCTGCCGTCAAACACCAGGGTGATTGTAGTTTCAGGCAGCAGGTCACGGCCGTGCCAATCCACTAACTGCTGAGCCTCCGTGTCTCTGTGGTAAAAGTTCTTGCTCTTTGGACAAGAATTTGGTTCGTAAGGTATTAATAGCCACCTGCCAACTCGCCTGAAAACACCTCCAGGTACCAGATATGTCCTTCGTCGTCCAGCAGCCGCACTTCACCATCACTCTCCCATTTAAGCAGCGTAAAGTTGTGGTCATTGGCGGGCAGGATGGTGGTGGCGGTGAGTGTGTCTGTGTCTACGCGGACGACGGCCGTTGTGCGTGGTTCCAGGCTGCATGGATTGAGTACCTGCGTCAACAGCAGGTGTTGCCCACCGGGCGCCCATTGCAAGCTGCCTATATCCCAATTATAACCGGGATCGGGCAGGGGGATGGGCTGCTCGGCGCCCGTTTCCAGATGGCGAATGAGAAAGCCGCGCCCGTAGGCAGCGTCAACCGCCAGTTGCGTACCATCGGGAGATACATCCATGACGAGGCCGATGAAGGGGGTCATTTCAGTTAATTGGCCGCTGCTTAAATCGAGCCGCCACACATCACCACCATTGACGGTGGTACCACAGCCATCGGGTGAGGGTACGTTGCTAAAGAAAAGGTAACGGCCGTCATTCGACCACTTGATGGGCCTGGGATGAGTCCAGCCTAAACCGTAAGGCCGCCATTCATCAACGGCCGTCCACACCACACTCCCATCCGTCCGCGCCACCTGCATGGCTGCATGATATTTGCCGTCAGGAAACTGCTCTTTTTCATCTTTCTCCGGCGGCATCTGTTCCGATGTCTGGCTGGTGACGAGCCAATGCCCGTCAGGTGATACGGTGAGCGGCGTAAAAAGGGCTTCCCACCGGGGCACAATGCCGATGAACTGTGCGTTGGGGATAATTTCCACCACTTCCTCCCCATCCGCCGAGAGCCGCCAGATGGGGGAATCGGCTGACTGATCGTCGAAAAAGAGGTAACGGCCGTCGGGCGACCAATCTAGGACGGGCATAGATTGCACGTCAAATGTATGCCCCCAGGCCGGTTGGTCCGTGGCCCGATTCGTGACAGTTAAGCGAGTGTTTAGCCAGGTTCCATCGGCGGTCATATGGGCATTCCACTGCGCTTCCAGGTTGTCTTTGGAAAGCTTCGGCCAGGTATCAAAGGGGAAGTTTAGCGAACACACAGGCATCCAGTTGGCGATATCCATTGTGATCTGCCCGTTTTCTGCCCAGCAAAAATCGGGGGCGCTGCTGGCGATGCCAGATTGGGTTGCGGCCACCATCCCGTTGCTGCCCGTCGTCAGGTCTATCACGCGAATTTCGCCATCGTAAAAACCATCATATGGCTCCCGGCTGGTAAAGCAGCAGTCGTAAGACAGCTTTGTGCCATCTGGCGACCAGACCATGTTGTACACACGGCCGTTGCCCGGCAAAGAGGCTAATTCCTGCCTGATGCCGGTGACCACGTCTACGATTTTGATACCATTGCTGGCATAAGCCAGGGTACGGCTGTCCGGCGACCAGGCCACTTCCCACGCGCCGGGAAGGGTGATTTCATTGCCGGTTGCCAGGTCTAACACGCGGGTGGTATTGTGTGAACTGAGTTGGGCAATGTAACGGCCGTTGGGGGATATATGTGGCCGTCTGTCCCGGTAATCTGGCTCCTCCGGGTTCCACCCCAAAAAGTTTGCCGTTGTCAACTGCTCCATCCGCACCCCATGAACGTCACTGCGCCACAGTTCATTATCACGGGCGAACAAGAGTACCTGGTCCGTTTGCAGCGGGTATATGGGGGCGGGTGGGGGGATTGGCGTAGGAGTTAATGCGGGCGAGGGGGTGACTGTGGGCAGGGATGTTGGCGGCACGGCCGTAGCTGTCATGGTGGGTGATGGCTCATTTGGGATGGCTGTTGGTGGTGATAAGGTGTGGGTGGGGGTGGCTACGGCCGTACCCACCTTCCGTGTCACGTCAACCGGTACCGGCTCAGCCGTGCAGGCAGATAAAAATATGAACGAGAGAATCAAGAAGTACTTCATTGGACATTCTCCTCACCATATCGTTGAGCTAACCTGAAAAACCGCTAAGGAAGCGAAGAACGCATAGGTTTTTCTCCGGTAACGCTAATTTGTATCTTCACCCCACCAGCATAAGAAATATCCCACTGCTTACACCCAACGTGATGCCGATTATTCCAGAGTGCGATTTATACGATTGGCAGGCGGGAGTTAACTATCTGGCGATTCTGTGAGGAATTTGTCTGGCTGCCACATGCTTTCGATGAGGGCGGCCTGGTCCCGGCGTAGTTGGGTGAGGGTGGTGTGCAGGTGGGCGGCACGGCCGTTTACCAATTCCACCAGCCCCGCCACATGCGTCACCAGCCGGTTCATGTGTTCTTGCCACAACTTGAGCCTTTCGTCGAAGTTAGAGGCTGTTAACAGTTGGGTTGCCAGGGCTAGAAATGAGAACGGGGAATCGGCCAGTTCCGGGCGTTGGGGGTCATGGTCTTGCCAAAAAGGCTGGGACATATCCTGTAGTTCGCGTTCAAATGACTCCAACGCCAGTTGGGCGCTGTGCGAATCTTTCAACAGCGCATCCAACAGTTGAGTGGTGTTGATAGCCGAGACCTGAATGGTGAAGAGTCGCTTCTGGATGGTGGTAAGGGCGTTGTGGGCGGCACGGCCGTGGGCCAATGCTTCCTCTACTTCTTGAAGCATAGCCTCGTTTTGGGCGAGAGATTCGGTGATAGTCTGCAACTGCCGGGCTTCGGCCGTATCCAGATGGAGTAGAAACTTTTTTTGTTGCTCCTGCCGTGCCTGGTAGATTTCCTCACAATCGGCCAGAGCGATTAGCTGTTCATTCAGGTGGGCCAGGTTGTTCTGCAACGAGGCAATGCGCTGTTGGCACTGTTCAACCGCCAGTTTGGCCTCCAGATATTCTTGAAGCTGCTGCGCCAACAACTGTTCATGACGGCCCAGGGCACTAAATACGATAGTGGCGACACCCACCGATTCCAGTTCGGCCACATCCAGCCACTCATTTTGTCGTTGTCGTTCCAATAGAGGCAGTTGGTCTTGTTTTTGCTGTAGCTCCACGTCAGTGGCTGCCATCGTGTCCAGGATGCGATCCCGTTCCAGGATCGCTTTGCGAGCGGCTATCAGCTCCAAATTGAGTTCGGCAAAGGCGTCGTGGGTGTTCATAAGCAGCCGGGTTTGTATCAAAAACCCGGCTGTTGGTCTAATTTTTAGGGGTTGGGTTTGAGCAGGACGGGTAGGAAGTGATGGTGATCGAGGATGCCGATGATGAAGCTGTGGTCGCTCTCGTCATATTGGGTGGGGCTGAGGGTGTTGCTGACGCGAATGGTGTACAGGTTGGTACTCATACTCAGCGGGATTGTCCAGGTGAACAGGTTGTACCCTGTTATTGTTAAGGTCTGTGAGACTTGCGCGTTGGGTAGCAAATCCACCTGCATGGCCGGGGTCAACACTGTTTGCCAGGTGACGCTTAAAACATCACCGGGGGCAAACAGTTCACCACCGTTAGGGGTGGTCACGGTGATGAGGACGGGTGTGGGTACAGGGGTGGGAACCGGCGTGGGCGTTGGCGGGGGCGGGCTGCCCACCAGGAATGTGTGGTGGTACGTCTGGTTATTTACCGTCACCGCAAATTGCCAGTAGCCTTGTGGCGCATTGGTTGGCAGATTAAACGACCACCACCACCAGGAGGCGGCATAGTGGGGATCGGGGATGTTGTGCTGCCAGCTTTGGAAAATAGAGCCATCCGGGCGGTAAATGGTATATTGGCTGGCCTGGCTGCCCAGTTGATCGCGGTAATAGGTGGTGAAGTAGACGGTATCGCCAGGGCTAAAGCTGTCGGCTTCGTGGCTTTGTTCAGGGGTGGAACATTCGGTGATCAGCGGGGCGGCATAACCGGTGGTGATTTTGTTCACGGCCGTGTCATAATAAGCCGGCTGCTCTACCCACAATGAATTGGGGTTCATGTTGTTGCACGTTCCGGCAAAAGGGTCCAGCGTCTGACCAGTAATTGTCTGAACTTCAAAATGCAAATGAGGGCCGGTGGAGCTGCCAGAACTGCCGACAACACCCAGATATTCGCCCTGGGCCACCCATTGGCCGACCTGTTTGGACGTCAACGAACCGTTTTTCATATGCCCATACCAGGCAATGCTGCCATCACTGTGCTGGATGTGGATGGCGTTCCAGGGCAGGCCGGTGAAGGAGCAGTTGCGGTCATAATTGCCGTCTTGCCGCAGGATGATGACGCCGGCGGCGGCGGCCACCACCCGAATTTCATTATTGTCCATACGGCTCCAGGGGAAAGGCCAGGAGAAGATGTCTGATCCGGGGTGGTTATAGCCGGAGTAAGTGTCGTAGGTGCGCTGCCCGCAGACATAGTCGAGTCTTTGGTAAGGGTAGTTGGGATTGTGGTCTACAAAATTGGACATGCCATGGTAGCCAAAATCATCCAGATGCGGTGCCGCTTGCACCGGCCAACCGAAGGAAACGGACCCCGGGGCATAGGTCAACGGCAATGACCCCTTGTCTTGTAACTGCTGCACGCTGGCTTGCAGTTGGCTTTCAATTTGCATACGCTGGGCATCAGACATATGGTCATCGGGAAAGAAATATTCGCCGCCACCGCTGCCTTGAGGGAGACGATTGGAAAACTGGTAAACGGCCGTGTCTGCCCCATTTCCCTGAAGCGACACCGGTGTTTCCCGGTTTGGTCGCGGCGCATAAAAGCGCAAACCGGCCACGGCGGCCGAAACAAAAACTAAATTGAGAACAACCAGACAGATAATGATCCCAATGGCTCTACGATTCATGTGCTTCCCTATGTGCTCGATACTGGCTGTGACCAGTTTCTAGCCGTGCCACAGCCCGCCCAAGCTTACCTCCACCCCTGGGTAGCGGCTATCAAGAAGCGGTGAAAATGGGGTGAGGGCAGAGATCAGAGATTAAGAGACTGGGAGATTGAGAGATTGCCAATCTTTCAATCTCTTAATCTCCCAATCTTCCCTCTTTTGCCCCACTCGCTTGTTACGGCTATAGTCATCCCTTATGGAACCAATCAACGGCAAAGTCATCTTGAAAGCAGGGCGGGAGAAACCGGTGCGGCAGCGCCATCCTTGGATATTTTCCGGGGCGATTACCAGAGTGGAAGGGCAGCCCAAACCGGGTGATCTGGTGTTGGTAGCCGATAGTCACGGCCGTGTCCTGGCCACCGCTTACTACAATCCCCAGTCCCAAATCCGTGCCCGCATCCTCAGTTGGGATGTGGACGAAGCGATTGACGCCGCCTTTTGGCAGCGCCGCCTGGCGCGGGCCATCGCGGCGCGGCAGTTGTTGGCGTTGGAACCACAAACGACGGCGTACCGTCTGGTGAATGCGGAAGCGGACGGGCTGCCGGGGTTGGTGGTGGACCGGTACGGCCGTAGCCTGGTGCTGCAGTGCCTGACCCTGGGTATTGACCGGCGTAAAACGCTGCTGGCCGAACTACTGGCCGATCTGGCGCAGCCGGATGGCATCATCGAACGCTCCGATGTAGACGTGCGCCGCAAAGAAGGGCTGCCGTTGACCACTGGCCTGTTATGGGGCGTTAACCCACCGGACACAGTGGAGATTTTAGAAAATGGTCTGCGCTTTCAGGTGCAGTTGGCAGCCGGGCATAAGACAGGTTTTTACCTGGATCAGCGGGAGAACCGCGCCGCTGTCTGCCAACCCCATCTGGTCGCCGGGAAAACGGTGCTGAACGTTTTTGCTTATACCGGCGGTTTTGGCGTTTATGCGGCGGCGGCGGGGGCGGGGGCCATCACGCACATTGACAGTTCCGTGGAAGCGCTAGAGCAGGCGGAGGCCAATGTGGCACTGAATGGATGGACACGGCCGTCAGACGAATACATTGCCGGTGACGCCTTTGAGGTGCTGCGTTACTACCGCGACGCCGGGCAAACCTTTGACGTGGTCATCCTCGATCCGCCCAAGTTTGCGCATAGCCAACAGGATGTGGAGCGTGCCTGTCGTGGGTATAAGGATTTGAATTGGCTGGCGCTGCGGCTGCTTAAACCCGGTGGCCTGTTAGCCACTTTTTCCTGTTCCGGGCTGGTCTCTGCTGATTTGTTCCAGAAGGTGGTGTTTGGCGCGGCCATAGACGCCGGGCGCGATGTCCAAATCATGCGTTACTTGCATCAGGCGGCCGACCATCCGGTGCTACTTTCCTTTCCTGAGTCAGCTTATCTGAAAGGGTTTTTGTGCCAGGTGTGGTGAAAGAGGTAATTGAGTAATTGGGTAATTCAGTAATTACCCAATTACTCAATTACCTAATTACTTTTACAACGGCCGTACC
>CAADGU010000364.1 GCA_900696625.1 uncultured Chloroflexota bacterium
CTTTTTTATGCCAGCCGGGCGCCACTGGCGGTGGGTGGGGTGGGGGAAACAATAGGGGGGTATCTACGGCCGTACCAATGCACCGACCTGACGTTGATGCGGATTGCTAACCCGGTGATGGGCACGGCCGTGCTGCAAATGCTGCTGCCGCTGTGGAGCGCCCTGGTCGTATTTCCACTGTTTGGGCTGGCGCGGCGCACGTTGGGGTGGGATACGGCCGTGTGGGCAGCCGCCCTCTACCCGCTCATCCCCTCCTTTGCCCTGTGGGCCGGAAGGTGGGACCAATTCTTCCCGCTGCTGACGGTAACGGCCTGGTATCTGCTGGTGGTGGGGCTGACGGAGCGGCGCACGGCCGTGCTGCTGCTTTCCGGCGTCGTTTTGGGGCTGGCGGTGCTGCTCTCCTTTGGCCTGCTGGTTATGCTGGTTCCCATGGGAATATGGGCGCTGCTCTGGCTGGCGGCCCACCGTGGAAATTGGGAGTGGCGGCAGGTGATGGGGTGGGGCTTGTGGTTTGCCGCCGGTTTGGGGCTGGTGTGGGCTGTGTATGAACTACTGCCCGGCCCTGGTTTATTGGTGGTCTGGCGCGTCTCTATGGACTTTCATCTGGGTCTGGAGCGCAGTTATTGGTTGTGGTTAGGCTACCACCTGTACGATTTTGGCATTTTCTTGGGGCTGCCGCTGGCGCTGTTAAGTCTGTTTGCTTTTGTATATGCGTTGTGGATAGCGCGGCAAGAGCTAACACCGCTGCCGATTGCCTTTGGTCTGGGCGTGCTGCTGCTGGATCTCAGCGGCACGGCGCGGGGAGAAGTGGCGCGGGTGTGGATTTTCCTGACGCCCTTTGCGGTGATGACGGCCGTGTGGGGGCTGCACCGGCTCCCCGTTAGTCGCAATCGCTGGCCCATCCTTTTGTTGATGGGGCTGCTGGCAATACAATTATTGGTGTTTAACGCCTTTTTGCGCGTAGTCAACACAGGATTAACCAGCATCCCCACACCAAACGTGATGCTTATCTGGCCGGTTGATAGGGCGGAGCGGGGCGACCCCATCCTATTTGGGGATGACATCGTTTTGCTGGACGCCATGGCCACACCACTGACCATTGCCCCTGGCGAACCAATTATTGTGCAACTGTTGTGGCAAACGGCCGTGCCCCTGGACACCGCTTATACCGTCTTTAACCACCTGGTGAACGATGCCGGCGAACTGGCAGCGCAGCAAGATGGCATGCCACAGGCCAACGGCTGGCCGACCACCTGTTGGTCGCCCGGAGAGCCGGTGCCTGACTGGTATGTCATCCAGACGCCACCCGATTTACCACCGGGCGTTTACCACCTGTACACCGGCTGGTACGAGCCAGCCAGCGGTGAACGCTTACGCCTGGCAGCAGGTGCGGATGCGCTGCTGATGGGTACGGTGGTGGTAGCACGGCCGTGATGCGTGACGTGTGACGTGTGATGCGTGACCAGAGAAACCTCACGCATCACACGTCACAACATTTCAAATCCCCCGCCAGATTTTGTGCGCAGCGGCATTGTTCCGATTTCGGCGCGCATACCAGGCCAGCATGACCACAGCCAGCGCCATCAGTAACCATTCTTCTGGCTCCGGCACGCCTGTAACCATGGGCGATTGATTGGTTTCGCCGACTGCTTCAAACTCGCGCTCAAAGCGGTCAGGGTCATCTTCCAGGTTGTCCAGCATCTGCTGTTGCCGCTCTTCCACCAGCACAATCATAGACGAGTAGGGGGTGACGATGCCCTGTTCCACGGCAATGGCGTGCAGCCCATCCAGCACGGCCAGGTCATTCAGGCTGCCCTGCTGTTTTTGCATTTCCGCCAGGATGAGGCGACGGCCGGCCAGGGCGGCGAAACCATTCGTTGTTTCATGTTTTTCCAGGGCGACAGAAAGAGTATCGGCCGTTTCGGTAGGCATCACTGCCCAGGTATAACCATCGGCCACATCTACGGTCACGCCCTCGGCCTGGCTGGTCTGGATGAAGGTTTGCCGGGTCAGAGCCTCGCCCACCGTCGCCGCGCTGCCGCCGCCGCTGGACTGGATGGCTTCCAGGGTAGCGTCGTCATAACCGAGCGGGAATTGGCCGCCGACGTGGATCATCCACAGGGGGGCAGCGGGGGTGGTGGGTGTACGGCCGTCAAAAGTCAGCCCAAAGCCCGATCCATCCGTAATTACCAGGATGGCGTCATACTGCTGCCCGGCATATAAATCCTCAAATTGCAGCAGCAAATCACCGGCATTTTGGCCGCCGTAGTAGACGATATCCTGTCCAATGATTTCTGCCAGGGGCACAACGGCCGGTGCTTCGCCCCGGTATTCGGAAGACGTCAGGTAAACGTCTACATCTTTGCCCCAGGCGTCTACCTGTGCCAGCGCTTCTTGCACAAACTGATCATCTCTGACCATGCTGCGCGACCGATCCAACACCACTGCCAGCGATAGGCTGCTATCTGGCTGCGGCAAATTTTCGGCCACCACCGGCTGGGCAATCACCGATGTGCCATTGGGCAAATCTACGCGATGGCCGGCAGCCTGAGGCAGGCCCAATGCCGGGGCCAGGGCCGGCAGCCAGGCGCGTTTGTCGGCGTCCATGGGTTGGCCGTTCACTAATCGCACACTGTCACTGTTCCAAAACAGGTTGAACTGTTTGGCCAGATAGGGCAGCGGCCAGTTATGCTCATCGGCCATGACACGGTAGGTCAGCCACATGTGCAGCGGCTGCCCAGGGCTGAGGGTGCTGTGCGACAATTCGTTGTCCCATTGCTGGCTCATCGGCGGGATGGGGAAGATGCGCAGCCGGTATTGGCTGGGGCCAATTTGTTCCAGCAGCGCCGGGTCTACCTGCCGCCGCACTTCCTGGCGGTAAACGGCCTGGGCTGCGCCACGTGGGGCCACGCGGAAGGGGAAGCGGGCGTTCAGGCTGTCGGTATTACCCAGCCAGACGCCGGTGAGCACGGCCGTTTCCGGCAAGGAAAAGAAATAAACCACCTCCTGCCGCTGCGTGGTCTGGTTTTCGTACACTTCATACAGTTCTACCTCGGCCCAGTCGCCATACTCCGTCACGTTAATTTCCTGGCGGGCCAGATACACTTCGCGGTCATCCACCGCCTGCCAGCCGGCGCGCGCCTGGTCCATCATCCAGGTAGAACGCACGGCGGCTACCACCGACTCTTTCTCGCCTTCGTTGATCGGTTGGTCAAAGAATTGTTCGTATAGCAAAGCGGCTTTGGCCGGTTCTTCGCGGAAAACACGGTTGTCCCACCGGCTGAGTGACAGGTAATCGCCAACGGGTTGGTAGAGCAAGGGGCTGACCAACCCTTCATACCAGCGCTGCACCAGAGCCGCCTGGCGATAATCCAGGTCAAATGCTTCCGTGTAGAGACTGCTAATATGATCCATTTCACCCTGGGCGCTCAGGTAGCGGTGCTGCGCCAGGTAGGCGTTCAGCAGCCCGGCGCGGATCAGGTCTTCCTGCTCCAACAAGGCTTCAGCCTCGGCTTCGGTAGTGGGTGGCTGTTCCAGCAGGGCAAAGGCTTGCTGCTGTGGCTGCTGGTTCACCTGGATAATGGCAAAGATGAGCAGGACGACGACGGCCGTACTCAAAGCCACAGCGCGCGGTTGGCTGTATTGCCGGGCAAGTGCCTGGACGCCACGCCACCAGGCACGGCCGTAGATGATGGGCACGGCAATGGGCATAAGTACAAACAGGGTAGCGGTGTAGGCCAACTGCACCATGCCCAACAGCATGAACGGCACCCACAAAAATGCCTGCCGGTAAGCGTCACGCAGCATTTGGGCAAAGCTGCGGATGAAGTCATCCAGGTTCGCCAGTACATCCCAGAGCCACCGTCCAATCAGGGCGGCAACAGGCAGGGCATAAAAGGCAATCCACAGGCTGGCATAAATGCCCACCACCAGTAAGATACTGAGGCCGATGACCCGCAAATGGGTGAGCGCCGGGCCACGTTCATCAATGCGCCGGTCAAGTAGCTGCCACAGCAGCGTACCCAGGCTAAAGAGGCCGGCTGCCAGCATCAGCGTCACCACGGCCGGCGCGTCGCGGAGCAAGAAAAAGCGCACAGCCAGCATGAGCATCAGCGGCCCTTCCACGCCATAGCCCAGGGCGAACAGCTTGAATGGCTCGTAGCGCAGCACGGTCAGCCCCAGAATAATACAGAGGAGGGGGATGGCCGCCAGCACCGTTCCATAAACGAGATATTGCACCGGGATGCTGCCGCCGCGCACGGCCGTAACCATCTCCACCAGCACCGTTGGCGCAAAACCAATCACCATGAAAGCCAGGAAGATGATATTCCACGACCAAAAGAGAAAATAAGCCCAAACACGTTTGTCGGTGATGTACCTTTTCATCAGTAGCTCCTTTTTTGTCACTCGTCACTCGTCATGTGGCATTTGTTTAGGACGGGTGGCGGGTGGTGGGTGACGGGTGACTATTTCAAATAATTGTTCACTGCCTCGTGCAGCGCCAGATACAACTGCCGCGCGTTGTCATCCTGTGGGTTGATGGGGCCGTCGAACAGAATCGAGACCAGCACCCAGGGTTCGCGCTCCAGGGCCAGGTCGGCCCAGATGCGGGCGCCATAGTCGTCGGTGGTGCGGTTGGCGGATTGGAACCAGTAGGTGGCGGCATAGAGTGGGCGCTGCTTTTCCGCCCCCAACGTCACAAAACGCAGGGGGAAGTCTGCCGAAACCAGGTGGGGCAGGGAACTCTCCAGCGTCAGGCCATATACTTCAAAGCAGCGTTCAGGCCGGTGGTGGGCGCGCCACGTTTTGCTGGTAATTAAGATCATATTGCCGCTGATGTCACCCCGTTGGAAGCTAAATCGTTCCACGCCCGATGCGCCATCAATCAACAGCCACTCCGTTTCCTCCGGTTTCAGGGGCAGGGGTTCCACGTGCAGCGCCGCCGGAAATTCCCAGGTGGGCGGCACCCCCGTGACGCTGGTCTGGGGTCGGGGTGCATAGAGCAGGATCATGATGAGGATGGCGGCGATTAGGAAAAAGGAGAGATGGGGAGATGGCCAACGGGAAGATGGGGAGATGGGGAGATCAGGTAATCTCTGAATCTCCCCGTCTCCTGATCTCAATAACAACACGGCCGTACCACACACCACCACAAATCCCAACACGCCCAACGGCACGTGCAGCATTTCTGCCAGCAGCGTCCAGCCCATCACCTGGCCCACCAGCACCAGGATGGCGACGCGGGCAAAGTTGGCGATAAAGAGCAGGGGGATAAAGAGCAGCAGCACCAGGAACCAGCGCCGGTTTAACGGCCGTGCCTCCACCCAGGTGGCGGCCAGCAAAAACAACATACCCGTCCACAAACTCTTGACGCCGCTGCACGGCAGGTCTACCTGCGACACGCCATTTTCAAAGATGAGGATGGTATCCACGCCGATGGAATGGACGCCCACGGCCGTTAAGCCCTGCCGCACCAGTTCCGCCGTGAGAATGCGCATGGGGTAGCCCACAAAGGTTTGCAGATGTTCACCAAAGGGCAGCACACCAATGAGCAGCAGCACCACCGGCAGCCCCTTGCGCCAGCGTTCCGGCGACAGCCACAGCCCTAACAGACCATAACTGGCAAAGGCAAAGAGGGAAGCAGCCACTGTGTTGACATCTAAAAATCGCTCAACCAGCA
>CAADGU010000365.1 GCA_900696625.1 uncultured Chloroflexota bacterium
CTGCCCTTTGTGGGCGCGCCGCAAACGCCGGCGCAGTTTGCCCAGGCGGCCTGCGCCGCCGCTGACCCGGCGCAGCGGCGCGTGGGGTACGAAGTGGAAGCCAGCAGCGGCAGCTTTCTGGCCTGGATTCACGCCTTTGGCGGCGATGTCTACGACGAAGCCAGTCAGACCTTCACCTTCAACACCTCGGCAGCGGTAGCGGCGATGACGCTGTTGCAACAACTGATTCAAGACGGCTGCGCCGCACCCGCCTCCGGTTTTACCTATCAGGACAACTTTGCCCGGCAGCAAACGCTGTTTGGGCCGGGCACGACGCGCGGTCTCTATTTTTATGACCGCGCCGTCAATAACTTCAACGCCCAGCCCTTTTCCTGGTCGGTGTCGCCACTGCCCCATAGCGGGGAAATGCCCGCCGTGCAACTTTCTGGCCCCAACGTCAACGTGCTGCGTACCGACCCGGAAACCCAGTTAGCCGCCTGGCTGTTTCTGGCCTATTTCTATTCGCCAGAAGTGCAGGCGCGCTGGGCGCAGGTGAACAGCTACCTACCCGCCCGCGCCGCCGCTGCCAGCTATCTGGAAGATACCTTTGCGGCTGATCCTGCCTATGCTACTGCCTTTAGCTGGCTGCCCTATGGCGTTGACCCGCCGGCCCTCACCGGGCAATACGATGTGTGGCGGGCGATGGTTGACGCTTACGGCCGTATCCTGCAAAATGAGCCGGTTACGGCCGTTTTGCAAGCATTAGACGAGACGGTGAATGAATGATCCGCGCAGGGCCATTTTGCATCTGGATATGGATGCCTTTTACGTGAACGTGCATTTGCTGGATCACCCGGCGGATGGGGGGGCGCCGTTGGTGGTGGGCGGGCAGCCAGACCAGCGTGGGGTGGTGTCATCGGCCAGTTATGAAGCGCGCAAATTGGGCATTCATTCGGCCATGTCTACGGCCGTTGCCCGGCGTCTTTGCCCTACCCTCAAAATTGTGCCCGTGAACTGGGAGCGGGTGCGGGAATGTTCCCGGCAGATCATGGACATCTTGCGCCAGTTTGGGCCGGTGGAGCAAATGAGCGTAGATGAGGCATACGTAGACCTGTCCGCCTGGGCGGAACCGGTGGTAAAAGCGGGGGAGGTGCGGACGGCCGTAAAATCCCAAACCCATCTGCCCTGCTCCGTCGGTTTAGCCACCAGCAAACTCGTCGCTAAAGTGGCTTCTGACCACGATAAACCGGAAGGCTTTACCATCGTGCCGCCGGGAACGGAGGCCGCCTTTTTAGCTCCGCTGCCCTGCCGCGCCCTGTGGGGGATTGGCCCCAAGACGGCCGAAAAGCTGGCGCGCCAGGGTATTCACACCTGTGGTGATCTGGCGGTGGCGGACACGGCCGTGCTGCGTCCCTTGTTGGGCAACCAGGCGATGGCGCTTAAAGAACGTGCCGCCGGTATTGACGGCCGTCCGGTGCAGGCCGAACATGGCCCGCCCAAGAGCATCAGCCAGGAATGGACGTTTAATAGTGATGTGGATGATGCGGATGTGTTGCGTGACCGGCTGCACCAGATGTGCCACGATGTGGCCGAGATGCTGCAAAAACATGGGCTGACGGCCTCTACCGTCAGCGTCAAATTCCGTTGGGCTGACTTCACCACCTACACCCGGCAGCGTTCCGTTGCCGTGCCCTTTGACGATGAGGCCACGTTGGTTGAACTGGCCCACGCCCTCTGGGATGAGCATTGGCCGCGTGACAAAAAGCTGCGGCTGCTGGGCGTCGCCGTCAGCAAACTGGCTGAAGCCCAGGTCAGGCAGTTGGGGTTTGATTTTTAGGAATTGTCCGGGTCATTGGCGAATCCTATGACCCGGCTGCCTGACTATTTGGTGGTCACAGGCAAGAACTGCTGGTAGGCTGGCGTTGGCGTGGGCGTACAGGGCGGTGGTTGGGTGGGAACAGGCAAAATGGTGCTGAAACTGTTGTTGCTTTCGTCGCTTTCTTCAAGCAGATTGGTGGCGTCGGCTACGGCCGTGACCGGCCCCAATGCCCCACCAAACACCAACGATAGCTGTTCACCCGCCGCCAGTTCTTCTACCGTTTGCTGCCAGGTATTATTCACCTCCACCACAAATGAGCCGGCAGGGGCATTGCCAATGTTTGCCACCCAAACACGCGCACCCAGGTCTGGCGGATGCGTGCCACATTGTGGCGTACCGCCGTTGTAGGTGATGTCGCTGATGATCAGATCGGGCAAATTACCCGTAGGCGCCAATTGCACCGTCACCGGGTCAGAAAGGTCACCCACCCACCACCAATTCCAGTAATCACCGCAGTTTCGCTCGCCAAAAAGCGCAGAACGGAACCGGATGGTTCCGGCGGTTACGGCCGTAAAGGTAATGGTATGGGGCATGGCAATGGGTGGCCCCAGAATGACGCTTTCGGGAGCAAAGATGGGTGCATCCTCGCCCTGTTGTGTCAGCGCCAGCTCCATGAGCGGAAAAACGCAACCAGGCGCAATGGTCAGGTTGGTAGTAACCGAGACCTCTTCACCGATAGCTACAACGGTGTCTGAGGTGGTGACTTCTGCTGTTGCCCAAAATGTCGGCAGCGTGGTCGGCGTGATGGTGGGTGTAAGGGAGGGTGTAGCGGTTAGAAGCGGCACGGCCGTAACCGGCATGACCCAAGACCACATCACAAAGGACCAGGCCAACAACCCGGCACATAAGATGAAAATGACCACTAAAGTTTTTTTCATTGGGGCCTCCGTTTGACGAGAATGATGTCAGTTTACATCAGGGACGTTGATCCACTGTTGATAAACCGTTGAACTGGCGTTTTTAGATAAGGTTGCGACCATATTGGTGGCTGGCGGGCGATATGTGTTGTGGCTACAATTCGAGGTGGAGGCTATTGATGATGACACAAATGCTTTACGGCCGTTTCCCCACCCACTCTGCTGACGCAAAACCTGTATCCCGTCTGGTGCAAGGAAGCGCCTTTGTCAAGGAGGGCAATGAGGCAAAAACGATTGCTCTGTTCGATGCGGTGTTTGAAATGGGATGTAACGCCTTTGACACGGCTCATTCTTACGGCGGCGGCCATAGTGAGCGTGTGTTGGGCAAATGGTTGGCCGCCCGTGGCAGCCGCGACCAGGTGTTTATCCTCAGCAAATGTGGTCACCCCAGCCAGGATCGGGATCGGGTGACGCCCTACGACATCGCCGCCGACTTGCATGATTCATTGGCGCGGCTGCAAACGGATTACATTGATCTCTACCTGCTGCACCGGGACGACACGGCCGTGCCCGTTCAGGTTATCGTAGACGCCTTTAACGAACATCTGCAAAGTGGCAAAATTCGCGCCTATGGTGGTTCCAACTGGATGGCCGTGCGGGTGCAGGAAGCGAACGAGTATGCAGCGGCGAATGGGTTAGTGGGGTTGACGGCCGTCAGCCCCCAATTTAGCCTGGCTGTGCCCGCCGTTCCCCCCTGGCCCGGCTGCATTTCCGTCAGCGGCGTATCCGGGCAGGCCGAACGGGATTGGTACGCCAGCCAAAACATGCCTCTGTTCACCTGGTCAAGCGTCGCCGCCGGGTTTTTCTCCGGCCGTTTTACCCCGGACAATCTGGACAGCTTTGACTTCTGGCTGGACAGGGTGTGTGTAGATTCCTACTGTACGCCGGACAACTTTGCTCGCCTGGAGCGGGCCACGCAACTGGCTGCCGAACGCGGCCTGACGCCCATGCAGATAGCGGTAGCCTATGTCTTAAACAAGTCGCCGCACATCTTCGCTATCATTGGCAGCCGCACGCCGGCGGAATTCGAGATGAATCTCACGGCCGTGACCTGCCACCTTTCTAGCGACGAAATTCGTTGGTTGGAAAGTGGAAAAAATTAACACAAATCCGTTCGTAGTAGGCGATTTATCGCCGTCTGACGGCGATAAATCGCCTACTACGAACCATTTCAAGAGGAATTCCCATGACCAAACCCATTGCTCTACAACTGTACACCGTGCGCGAACAACTGGCGCACGATTTTACCGGTGTCATGCGCCGCATTGCCGACATGGGCTATGTGGGTGTGGAAACCGCCAGTTTCCCCGAAGGTGTCACCACCGCCCAGGCCAAAGCCCTCTTTGATGAACTGGGGTTGGCGGTGTGCGCCGCTCATGCCCCGCTGCCGCTCGGCGAACAAAAGGAAGAAACGCTGGAAAGGCTGGCGGCCTTGGGCTGCCAGCGGCTGGTTTGTGCCTGGCTGCCGCCGGACGAATACCAGAGCGTGGACAGCATCCGTCGCCTGTGTGACCGGGTAAATGAGGCCGGCGACGTAGCCGCGGCGCATGGCCTGACGCTGCTCATGCACAATCACTGGTTTGAGTTTGAGCCGGTGGCGGAGACACGGCCGTATAAACTGTGGCTGGACTATCTTCATCCGGCGGTGGAGTTTGAACTGGATGCTTACTGGGTGCAGGTGGGGGGCGTGGAGCCGCTCACGGCCGTTGCCGACCTGGGCGCTCGCCTGACGCTGTTACACGTCAAAGATGGCCCCGCCGATAATACGCAGTCCAGTATGACGGCCGTCGGCCAGGGCAAGATGAATTACGAAGCCATTATCCCCGCCGCTGCCGCCGCTGACTGGATGATTGTGGAACTGGACCGCTGCGCCACCGATATGCTCACGGCCGTGCAGCAAAGTTATACCTACCTCACAGAAAAAGGATTGGCACATGGGAAACGATAAAAAGAGAGATTGGGAGAGTAGAGATGAGAGATTGGAGGGACAATCTCCAATCCCCAATCTCCACTCTCCACTCAAAGTTGGCATCATCGGCTGTGGCAACATCAGCAGCGCCTATGTGCATGGCTGCCGCCTGTTTGATGTTTTGGAAGTGACGGCCGTTGCCGACATTCTGCCGGCAGTTGCCCAGGCCAAAGCCGCCGAACATAACATCCCCCGCGTCTACAGCCCCGCCGAACTGCTGGCCGACCCGGAAATTGACATCGTGATCAACCTGACCATCCCCGCCGTCCACGCCGAGGTCAGTCTGGCGGCGATTGCCGCCGGTAAGCACCTCTACAGCGAAAAACCACTGGCGATCACACGAGCGGATGGTCAGGCCATTCTGCAAGCGGCGCAGGCCAAAGGGGTGCGCGTCGGTTGTGCGCCGGATACCTTCTTAGGTGGCGGCCTGCAAACGTGCCGCCAACTCATTGACGAAGGCGCCATTGGTGAACCGGTGGCAGCCACCGCTTTTATGCTCAGTCACGGGCCGGAAGGGTGGCATCCCAACCCCGGCTTTTTCTATAAGGAAGGGGCCGGGCCGATGTTTGATATGGGGCCGTATTACATCACGGCGCTGGTGCATTTGTTAGGCCCGGTGCGGCAGGTGGCGGCCATTGCCCGCGCCTCCTTCCCGGAACGGGTAGCCGCCAGCGGTGAGCGCATCGCCGTGGAAGTGCCCACCCATGTGGCCGGGACGCTGCAAATGCACTCCGGCGCTGTTGTTACCATGATCACCAGCTTTGACTGTTGGAGCCACCATCTGCCACGCATTGAGATTTACGGCTCGGCCGGTTCACTGAGTGTGCCTGATCCCAATATATTTGGCGGCCCGGTATGGCTGCGCCGTTCGGCCAGCAATGAGTGGGAAGAGGTGGCCCTGACGCACAGTGATGAGGTGCGGCGCGGCATTGGCGTGGCGGATATGGCGTATGGGCTGCGCTACGGCCGTGCCCATCGCGCTTCCGGTGAACTGGCCTACCATGTGCTGGACGTGATGCACACATTTTATGATTCATCCAACCAGGAGCAGCATGTGACGGTAGCCAGCAGTTGTAAACAGCCACGGCCGTTGCCCGCCGGGCTGCCCCTTGGTGTGCTAGATCGTTAGCTTTGGGCGGCAAGTTGCAAGCGGCAGGTAGCATGTAGCTCTAACTTGCCACCTGCCACTTGCTGCCTGCAACTTGCTGCCTGCCACCCCATCAAAGTCTTTGTGAAAATCGTCACATTGTATTACACTTAGGCCATTACAATTTCCCATTGAATTTTGAAAAAAGGATAGGTGAGCTATGCAAAACTTTGGTGCAAATGTCAGCAAATATGGTGTGGAAAATCACGGCGTGCGCAATGCCGGTATTGTTTATTGGAATTTACCTACGCCCATGCTTTATGAGCAGGTAATTCGCCGCCGTGAAGGCGTGGTAGGGCATTTAGGGCCGCTGCTGGTGGCCACGGGCGACCATACTGGCCGTTCTCCTAACGACAAATTTATTGTCGAAGAACCAACCAGCGAAAAAGACATCTGGTGGGGCAAAGTGAACCGGCCCATCTCCCAGGAAAAGTTTGATAATCTGTACCGGCGTATCATTGCCTATATCCAGAACCGGGACATTTTTGTCTTTGATGGCTATGTGGGGGCAGACCCGCGTTACCAGATGCCGGTGCGCATCATCACCGAATATGCCTGGCATAATATGTTCTCGCGCAACATGTTTATCCGCGAACGTGACCCGGAAAAACTGGCGAACCATGTGCCAGAATTTACCGTGATTGACATGCCGCGTTTCCATGCCGAACCGGAATTTGACGGCACCCGCAGCCAGACCTTTATCCTGGTGGATTTTGGCAGGCGGCTGGTGATCATTGGCGGCACGGAGTATGGCGGCGAGATCAAGAAGAGCATCTTTTCCGCTATGAATTATTACCTGCCGAAGCGGGGCGTGATGAGTATGCATTGCAGCGCCAACTACGGTAAAGACCTGGATGATGTAGCTCTGTTTTTTGGGTTAAGCGGTACGGGTAAAACCACGCTGAGCAGCGACCCCCGGCGCACGTTGATTGGCGATGATGAACATGGCTGGAGTGATGACGGCGTCTTTAATTTTGAAGGCGGTTGTTATGCCAAAGTGATCCGGTTGGACCCCGAGGGGGAACCGGAGATTTACCAGACGACGCGCATGTTTGGCACGGTGCTGGAAAATGTGGTGTATGATTCGGCCACGCACCGGATTGATTTGAATGATGAGACATTAACGGAGAATACCCGTTCCAGCTATCCCATTACCCATATTCCTCGCGCCGATCCACGTGGAGTAGGTGGGCATCCCAAAAACATTCTCTTTCTCACGGCCGATGCCTTTGGTGTATTGCCGCCCATCTCCCGGCTGACGGAAGCGCAGGCGATGTACCATTTCCTGAGCGGTTACACGGCGAAGGTAGCGGGCACGGAACGGGGCGTGACGGAACCGCAGCCGAACTTTAGCACCTGTTTTGGCGCGCCGTTTATGCCGCTGCATCCGGGTGTGTATGGCAAGCTGCTGGGCGAGAAAATTGCGAAACATCAGGTGAAGGTGTGGTTGGTGAACACCGGTTGGACGGGTGGCCCCTATGGTGTGGGCAGCCGGATGAAACTGGCGTACACGCGGGCGATGGTCACGGCCGTACTCGAAGGTAAACTTGATGATGTGGCCTATGTTACTGAACCCTACTTTGGCCTGCAAATCCCCACCACTGCGCCCGGCGTGCCCGACGAGGCGCTGAATCCGCGCAATACCTGGGCGGACAAGGACGCCTATGATGCCCAGGCGCGTAAACTGGTGGGCATGTTCATTGAAAACTTCAAGCAGTTTGAGGCCGGCGTCAGTGA
>CAADGU010000366.1 GCA_900696625.1 uncultured Chloroflexota bacterium
AGCGTTGCCTAAATTCGATTAACTTGTTAAGCTGCTGTTTGGTAACTGTATTGTCATTCATAACAACACAGTTTACCAAAGGGTGGTTTACTTGTCGTAGACCACCCTTATTTTTCTAAACTCGAATTGGAAGCAATCAGCAGTGGTCTAACCGCTTACTGCTCACTGCCCACTGCTAACTTTTCATTAACACATTCACCGCGCTTGACTCCTCCTCCCGCGCCGCCAGCATTTTATTCAGTGCGCTCAGGTAGGCGCGGGCTGAGGCCACCACAATATCCGTACTGGCCCCATGCCCGCTAAACGAGCGGATAAACGCCTGGTTCGTCTGCGGGTTCAGCCCATATTCCCGTTCGCCATTCTCCGGCTGGATGCGAATCGTGGCTTCCGCCTGCGCGTCCAGCCCTTCCGTCACCGCGTTAATGGTGAACTCCATCAGCCGGTTGCGCACGCCGATGGTGCGGTTAATCGCCTGGTAGGCGGCGTCCACCGGCCCCGTGCCCAGCGCCGCGTCCCGGTGCTGCTCACCATCCGGCCCCACCAGGCACACCGACGCGGTGGGTATACTGTGGTCGCCACAAGAAATTTGAATCTGTTCCAGCTTCCAGATTTCCGGCGGCTGGAACACCTCGTCGGCGATGATGGCCTGAATGTCCGCGTCTGTGACCACCTTTTTCTTGTCCGCCAACCGCTTAAATCGCTTGAAAGCAGCGTCCAATTCCTCTTTGTCCAGGTCGGTGTAGCCCAGTTCTTCAATGCGGGTGCGGAAAGCGTGACGGCCGCTGTGTTTGCCCAAGACCAGCTTGGACGCATTCAGCCCCACCGTTTCCGGGCGCATAATTTCATACGTCTGCTGGTTTTTGAGCATCCCGTCCTGGTGAATGCCCGCCTCGTGGGCAAAAGCATTGGCGCCGACGATGGCCTTGTTCGGCTGCACCACCATGCCCGTATAGGCGCTGACCATACGGCTGGTTTTGGTAATCTGGGTGGTGTCAATGTTCGTCTGCACGCTAAAGTTTTGCGGCCGTGTCTGGATGGCCATCACCACCTCTTCCAGCGAGGTATTGCCCGCCCGTTCGCCAATGCCGTTGATGGTCACTTCCACCTGCCGCGCCCCGTTTTGCACACCGGCCAGCGTATTGGCCGTCGCCAGCCCCAGGTCATCGTGGCAATGCACCGACCAGACCACTTTGTCTGCGCCGGGTGTGTTTTCGCGCAGATAGTTAATCAGCCAGCCAAACTCTTCCGGCGTGGTGTAACCGACGGTGTCAGGGATGTTCAGGGTTGTGGCCCCCGCCTTGATCGCTTCACCCAAGACCTGCACCAGAAAATCGGGGTCAGAACGCCCGGCGTCTTCGGGCGAGAATTCCACGTCGTTGCAGAGGGAGCGGGCAAAGCTCACGGCCGTGATCACCTGCTCCACACACTCCTCCCGATCCATCTTCAATTTGTGCTGCAAATGGATGTCGCTGGTCGCCAGAAAGGTGTGAATACGATGGCGCGGTGCCACCTTCACGGCGTCATACGCCCGCTGGATGTCCTCCCGGTTGGCGCGGGCCAGACCGGCGATGGTCATGGGTTGGCCGGATTTACGGCCGTCGGTAAGCGGCCCCACCTCCTCCGCAATCCGCCGCACCGCCTCAAAGTCACCCGGCGAGGCAATGGGAAACCCCGCCTCGCAGATGTCCACGCCCAGGCGCGAAAGTTGCCGGGCAATCTCCAGCTTCTCCTCCACATTCAACGTCGCCCCCGGCGACTGCTCACCATCTCGCAGCGTCGTATCAAAGACAACCACCGTTTCCATCTTTCTGCTCCAATTAGAAGTAAGCAGTGAACAGTCAGCAGTTAGCAGTCAAGAGTACCGCTCACTGCTCACTGCCTACTGCTCACTCTACTTCCACGGGATTCAACCACGGCATCATCTGCCGCAGTTCCTTGCCTACCTGTTCAATCTGCGAACTGCGGGCTTCGGCGCGGCGTTGTTCAAACCAGGGACGGCCGTTGACATTCTCATCAATCCACCCCTCGGCATACGCGCCGGTCTGAATGTCCGCCAGGATTTGTTTCATCGCCCGCCGCGTCTCGTCCGTCACGATTTTAGGGCCGCCGGTATAGTCGCCGTGTTCGGCCGTGTCGCTGACGCTGTAGCGCATATAACTCAGCCCACCGCGATAAAACAGGTCAACGATCAATTTCAGTTCGTGCAGACATTCAAAATAGGCGATCTCCGGCTGGTAGCCCGCTTCCACCAACGTATTGAAGCCCGCTTCTACCAGCGCGGCCACGCCGCCGCACAGCACCACCTGCTCGCCGAACAAGTCCGTCTCCGTCTCCTCGGCAAAGGTCGTTTCGATGACCCCGGCGCGGGTGCAGCCCAACCCTTTGGCATAGGCCAGGGCAAACTGTTTCGCCTGCCCGGAGTAATCCTGATGCACCGCCAGCAGCGCCGGTGTGCCCACCCCTTCCACAAACACTTCGCGCACGCGATGGCCGGGCGCTTTGGGGGCAATCATGCTCACGTCCACATTGGCCGGGGGCACAATCTGGGCAAACCGAATGTTGAAGCCATGCCCAAACATCAGAGTCTTGCCAGCCGTCAGGTGCGGCTCGATGGATTCTTTGTATACCGCCCCCTGCGTGGTGTCCGGCAGCAGCACCATGATCACGTCCGCTTCGGCGCAGGCGTCGGCCACGTTTTTCACCGTCAACCCATCCGCCTCTGCCTTCGCCCAGGACTTGCTGCCGGGGTACAGCCCCACACGCACATCCGCGCCGGAATCGCGCAGGTTCAGCGCATGGGCGTGTCCCTGGCTGCCATACCCCAATACCGCAATTTTCTTGCCATCCAGCAAGCCTAAATCTGCATCCTTGTCATAGTAAATGTTTGCCACTTTTTATGCTCCTTCTGTCTGTATCTCTATTAAAGTAAGCAGTAAGCGGTGAGCAGTCAGCAGTAAAGACCTCCGCTCACTGCCTACTGCTTACTGCTCACTGCTCACTCTCAATAATGCCCATTCACCGGCACGGCCGTGTCCACCACCCCCGTCTGTGAAGCCGCCCCGCGCACCATGGCTACCCGGCCCGTGCGCACCATCTCGATGATGCCAAAGTTGCCTAGCAGTTCGATCAACGAATTGACCTGGTTCTCCTTGCCCACAATCTGGATGATGAGCGAATCCAGGGTCACATCCACAATCTGAGCGCGGAAAATATCCACCAACTGCATCACCTCGGCGCGCTCTTCGCTGGTGGCTTGCACCTTAATCAGCGCCAGTTCCCGCATCACCGGGTCGTTATAGGTCACATCCTCAATGCGCGTCACGTTGATCAGCTTGTCCAACTGTGTGCGCACCTGGCGCATGTCCCGGTCGGTGCCCCGCGCCACAAAAGTCATGCGGCTGATGCCCGGCGTCTCGCTGTGCCCCACCGCCAGACTTTCGATATTAAAATTGCGACGGCCAAACAGCCCCGCCACCCGGTTCAAGACGCCCGGTTTATCTTCCATCCAGGCAATTAATGTGTGTCGTTTTATTCCGTTTTCTGACATTTTTTGTCTCCCGTTTGTAGCAGGCGATTTATCGCCGTGTTACGGCACTAAAGTGCCTACTACAAACGCTCATACCGCTCACCGCTCACTGCCCACCGTTCACTTCCCACTCCCCACAGCCGGCGCCGGCCGCCGGATCATATCCGCATTACTTTTGCCGGGCGCAACCATCGGGTACACATTGGTAAACTCTTCCACCTGGAAATCCAGCAGGTAGGGGCCGTCATGTGCTTGCGCTTCCTTGATGGCGTCATACGCCTCTTCGCGGCGGGTGACGGAGCGGGCGCGGATGCCATAGGCCTCGGCAATCTTCACAAAGTCTGGATTGAACAGGGGCGTACCCGAATGGCGCTTGTTGTAAAACACATCCTGCCATTGGCGCACCATGCCCAGGTAGCCATTGTTGATGATGGCGATCTTAATCGGCAGCCGCTCCTGCACCACAGTAGACAACTCCATCATGGTCATCTGGAAGCCGCCGTCGCCGGCCACCACCCAGAGTTCCTGGCCGGGGTTGCCCATCTGCGCGCCGATGGCCGCAGGCAGGGCGTACCCCATCGTGCCCAGGCCGCCGGAGGTGAGCAGGCTGCGCCGCTGGTTGTGCTGGTAATACTGCGCCTCCCACATCTGGTGCTGACCGACATCGGTAACAACAGTGGCCCGGCCGTTGCCCTCCCCCGTAGCGTGCCACAAACTGCGCATCACATAAGGGGCTACCAGTTCATCCGACTCTTGCTGCAAAATATCGCGGTAGCTCGTTTCCGATTTCCATTCGGCGATCTGTTCCAGCCAGGCCGGGTGTTCATTGGCTTCCACCTGCGGCAGCAGCGCCCGCAGCGCCAGCAGCGCATCACCGATGACGGCCGTGTCTATGGTGATATTTTTGCCCATCTCCGCCGGGTCAATGTCCACGTGGATGATTTTGGCTTTGGGGGCAAAGGTGTCAAACGCGCCCGTCAGCCGGTCATCCAGACGCGCCCCTACTGCCAGCAGCACGTCACATTCCTGCAAGGCATAGTTGCAATACGCCTCGCCGTGCATCCCCCCCCAACTGATGGAAAGCGGGTGGGTAGCCGGAAAGGCGCCGATGCCCAACAGGCTGGTGGCCACCGGGATGTTAGCCTTTTCCGCCAGTTGGCGCAGTTCGGCTTCGGCGCGGGCGATGGAGACGCCTTGCCCGGCAACGATGACCGGCCGTTGGGCTTCATTGACCAGTCTGGCAGCGCGAGCGACGGCCGTGCCATCCGGCGTATTCAAATTGGGGTTATACCCAGGCAGGTTCACTTTGCTTGGGTAGGTGAAGGGCATGGACGCTTGCAGGGCATCTTTGCATACGTCTACGAGTACCGGCCCCGGCCGGCCGGTGCGGGCAATGTAAAACGCCTCTTTGAGGGCATCAGGCAGGTCGCGGATGTTGGTAATCAGGTAATTGTGTTTGGTGACGGGCAGCGTCACCCCCTGAATGTCCGCCTCCTGGAAACCATCCCGCCCCAACAGCGAGGTGGGCACCTGCCCGGTGATCGCCACGATGGGCGTGGAGTCCATATACGCCGTCGCCAGCCCTGTCACCAGGTTGGTGGCCCCAGGGCCAGAGGTGGCGATGCAAACGCCCACGCGCCCGGTGGAGCGGGCATAGCCATCGGCCATGTGCGCCGCCCCCTGCTCGTGCGTCACCAATACGTGATGGATGGGGTATTCATATTTTGCCAGATCATCATAGGCGGGCAGGATGGCCCCACCGGGCAGGCCAAACACCACTTCCACCCCTTCGGCGATCAGACTTTCCCAGATGATCTGTCCGCCGGTTTTCATTTCGCTCATGGAATCTCTCCTTATGGATGTAATTGGGTAATTGGGTAATTACATAATTACCCAATTACCCAATTACACACTTACCAAAAATAAAAAAGCCGCCCTGTTGGGGGCGGCTTTGTGTGTACTTTGTTACCTGTTTTTTGCCTTAACCTTCACCCAACAGCATGTGATCCTTATTGCGAATAATAAGGACAATAACAAGGACGAGGCTAAGTACAACTAGATTGCTTAATGCATTCATCTTTTTTCTACAGACTGTGTAAGTTCTGCCGTAAGTGTATCCAGTGTACCGCCAAAGATGCCAGATGCAAATACACAAAAGAATTTATTTTTTCTTGTGCGGATTGCACAACGGCCGTGATCATCCCCTGGCCTTTTCTCTATGATTCACCATTGACGGAGACAGAGACAAACCGGTTGGTGTCCGCGTTGTAAATGACCTGAAAGTAACAATCACCGCCGTCGGCAACGATAACGGCCGTTTCCTGCCAGGCATTTCCCTCCAGCCTACAGAAAAAATTGGCATAAATGAACTGTTCATCGTCCCGCACAAAACCGGCGTATTGGCGTGTGTAGTCGGGCAGGCGTTCCACCAGATGACCCCATGCACCCTCTTGCAAAAAGGCAGCCAGCCCATCCTCCAACGCCATCACCTCTACGGCCGTCGGCGTCCAGACGCCATCGGTCGAGTTAACCAGCCAGGGGATAAAGTCCGCCGCGACTGTGGCATCAAAAATAACGCCGGTATACGTCTCCGTCTCGATCAGCTTGGTGAGTGACTCAGGTTGAAAGCCAAACCGATAGTCGGCATCGGGCGTGGTATAAGCCAGCGACTGCGGCGTGGTCAGTGTGTAGCCGGCAAAGGACGCGGCTATAACGGATGAGTATTGGGGGCAAGAACCCCCCGGCGTGGTGGCAAAGATGGCCGCCACCCCATTTTCATCGCTGGTGGCACGGCCGTAAACACTGGGTTCCAGGATAAATTCAATGCCGGGCAACGGCCGTTCCGCCTCATCCCACACCCCGTCGCCGTTGTCATCCAGCCAGGCCCGCGCGGTAGCGGATTGGAAGCAGTCGGCCAGCACGGTGACGCCCGGCGTGGCGACTGTTGGGGTGGGGGGTGGGGTGCAGGCGGTCAGCAGGACGGCCGTGCCTAACCCCCATAAACAGGTGCAAAACGGCCGTTTGGCAGACAGAAGTTTGTGTATGAAAGTCATTGGTTTACGGCCGTGAACGTCTCACCGCAATCTAGACAGGGCCACAAAGGTTTAGAAGGGCCTTTCGGTTTCAGCATTTATATCCCTCCGCGTGTGCATGAGGAGCCTAACGCCACCGTCAGGTACGCTGGCGCGGCTGACCAACGCCTTTACCAATGACCAAATAGGTAACCGTCCGAGGCATCGCGCCAGCGTCACCTGTACGGAATGTTGGGCGGCTTGTTCTGTAAACCACGCTTTTGCCAAACTAAACATTGTGGTATAATGTTTGCATATCCCCCCCGGTAGCTTCGGCGAAAGGGTGCGAGGCCGTCCGAAAGGGCGGCTTCTGTGTTTATAGGAGGGTTTCTTGAAAGCAAACATCTATGTTGATGGCTTCAATCTTTACTATGGCGCCTTGAAAAACACACCGTATCGCTGGTTAGACATTGCTAAACTGTGCCGCTTGATGTTGCCACGCGATACTATCGGTCAGATAAAATACTTCACGGCTCTCGTCAATCCACGTCCGACTGATCCTGACCAACTAACACGCCAACAAATTTATCTCCGTGCTTTGCAAACGATCCCTAATCTTGAAATCATCTATGGGCATTTTTTGACCCACGAGATTATGATGCCGCTTGCTCCACCGAAAAACGGCTATGTCAAAGTGATCAAGACTGAAGAAAAAGGTTCTGACGTAAACCTTGCCCTTCACCTTTTAAGCGATGGTTACAAAAACGCCTATGACGTTGCGGTTATTGTCTCCAATGATTCTGACTTACTCCTGCCCATTCAATTTGCCAAGAAAGAGTTGGGCAAGAAAATTGGCATTCTCAACCCACAAAAACACCCCAGTAAAGTGCTGACTGCCAAAGCGGATTTCGTTAAAAACATTCGTAAAGGCGTATTATCCAAGAGCCTTTTTCCAACCTCATTGTTCGATTCTCAGGGTATGTTATCAAAACCAGCTACATGGTAACAGATTGCTTTTTTCACAAGCAGGATTGATTATGCTACCCTACCTCCTGCCTGTCCTCGTCTGTATCATCCCATCCAAAATATTCTGCATAGAATTCGTGCCCCGATAATCCTGATTTGTCACGCAAGTCATAGAGTTCTTGGCGGGTTGTTGTTGGGTCGAATGGCACATTCTGTAACCAGACGACACATTCCTCGTTCCCATTAATTGCGTCCATAACACGTTGTCGGTGCCCCCAAAGCAAATTTTCAGGGATTGCGGTGAAGTGAAAATATCTCATTTCTGAGACTTCACCTTGCTGTGCTTTTAATGTGCCGCCAATTGTCTTCCCCGCAAATAGAATAATGAGGTTAACCCATGCTTGCGCTTTTGGAATCGAGTAAAGCCCAACTAAACGAGTTAATTGTATTTCGAGACCTGTCTCTTCCGCGATCTCACGAATAGCCGCCTGTGCAACCGATTCCCCATTGTCAACATGACCACCTGGTAAACACCAAACCTCAAAGTCTTCCCGTTTGGTGAGGAGAACTTGCTCGTTATGAATGATTGCCACGTTGACACCTACTTTCATGAACCAGACAACCTCCTGACTGCTTTATATGCTGTTACGGCTTGACAGCTTGCCGCCTAACGCCTGCTTAGGCGGCTGGGCACACGGCCGTTTCCTGCCACCACCTTAAATGGAGTACGGCCGTTTCTCATCACACCATCTCTCTCCCCAACCCAAATTTGCTACAATCAATGCAAAAGCCAACGAGGCGGCTTTAGACTCCAAGAGCTTCCCTAACAGCATCAGGATTTTTCGCGGCGACCTGTAATAACGCTCTTGCTGGCCCTTCTGGCCTACGACGCCCCTGTTCCCAATTTTGTAATGTTGTGACGCTCACACCAATCATCAGAGCAAACTCACGCTGAGACTTGTCCAGTTTCTGTCGGATTTCCTTGATGTCCAAAGGGCTGAACTCGAACTTGCGGCTTGGTTCTCGCATGCCCCGTTTTATCTCGCCTGCCTGCTTGATGCTTTCCACTAAATCGTTGAAGTCTTGCTCATTCATTCAGCCATTCCTCAACCAAACGACGCAACAGTTTTAGCTGACTGGGTGTTAGATTCTCCTGTGCGCTTTTCTTGTACACTGTCAACATGTATATCGTGTCATCTGGCGTATCCCAGTAGTAAATAACCCGTACCCCACCTCGCTTGCCTCTACCGCTAATTCCCCAACGGATTTTGCGTAGGCCACCCCCATTGGGAATCAGTGCGCCACTTTCGGGTCGCAACAATAACGCTTCCTGTAGCTTCCAATATTCTTCGTCCAGCAACAGGTCTTTGACAAGTTTTGTGAAGACGAGCGTTTCAATGAAGACCATGCCGAACTATACGTCAATGACAGATGGATGGCAAGAGGTTTCGGGCAATTCAGCCCACTGGAAAAAGGCTTTTGCATGTGGGAAGTGTCCGCCCTAACGCCACCGTCAGCCGCGCTGGCGCGGGTCACCAAAACCTTTTCCAATCACCAAACAGATAGCCGTCCGAGGCATCGCGCCAGCGTCGGCTGGAACCAATGTTAGGCGGCTGCCGCCTGAGCTTTTGCCTTTATGGCATTAACAAAATGCCAAACCATTTACCGGTCAGTTGCTTACCCTGACATAACGCTTGCATGACGCATTGATTGATGCTCGTTTACCATTCCGTCCTATACAAGCGCCACTTGCAATCGTTTGCCCAATACCAACGCCGCTTTCTCTAACGTGATCAACGTAGCCGATTCATTCTGCGGGTCAAGCAGTCTATCTACTGCGGCACGGCTGGTTTCCATTCGACGCGCCATTTCTGCTTTGGTCATCTTCTGCTCACGCATCAGTTGGGAAATCTGGTAAGCTACGACTCGTTTCCAAGCAATCGCTTCCGCTTCGGCCAACAATCCTTCCTCAGCCAAAAAATCATCTAACGTGCTGCCTAAATGTTGCTCATTCATTTGCTTATCCTCGCAATGCTCTCAAGCGTTGTCTGGCAAGTTTTAAATCTTCGACCGGCGTTTTCTGTGATTTCTTGATGAACCCATGCAAGAGAACCATTCTGTTATCCTCAACTGTGAAGATTACTCTGGCGATGCGATGGGGTAAACGAGAACGAACTTCCCACAAATCGGCTTCCAACTTACGAATCAACGGCATTCCCAACGGCCAACCAAACTGAGCCGTTTTCAAGTCATCGCCGATGATTTTTCTCTCCTCGGTCGGCAATGCTTTCAGCCATTCTCGTACCGGTTCTGCGCCACCTGACGTGCGGTAGAAGAAAACTTGCAGACGCATCTCATCATTCATGCAAGGAGTGTATCAATTATGATACGTAATTGCAATGATTTGAGCATGTTTCGACTTCGTCTCTCTGGCTGACTTGGGGTTGAGCCGCTCCTAACGCCCGCGCATCAGCCGCCGCAAGCGCGAGTTGAACTCCTAAAATCGGCGCGATCTTGTGCGCGAAGCGGTCGGTTGCATGCGCGTGTTCGGCGGCGGCCGATGTGGGTTTTGCTCTGCTTGGAAGCATCGGAAGCCGCGTTTGTATCGGGAAATCCCTCGCTTCCTGTGTCAATCACTCGTTGCATCTGAGAGCGCCTGCAACAAGACCACTCGTGACTTCGCGGTATGCATCACAAAACGCCATCGTTTCGAAGCCGACACCATCGCGCTACCGGTGCGCTGGAAGGTACGTGAATGCGTATCTCCCGATTCACAAGGCCCTGAGAAAATCGAGTATTGCCTCGTTGACCTGGTCCGGTGCCTCCATGTTCACCATGTGCCCTGCGCCTGCGACCACGACTTTTCGCGCAAACGGAATGTGCTGCGCGAACATATCAGCCATCGCCAGCAAGTCTGGCACATCGTTGTCTCCAACGATGATCAAGGTTGGTGCCGTGATGTAGCTCAATCGATGGATTGCCGGTGGCTCGATCCAGCTCCCAGGATCCGCATTCATGAAATGCCATCCTGAATAGTCGGCCATGTTCTTTCTCAGACGTGCGGCAACAAGCGGTTGACGCAACGCTGGAGCAAAAAACGGGTGCGCAAGCCAGGTCTCTTTGGCCGCCTGCGTATCGTCTTGACTGGCCTGCTGCCGAATTGCGCCCATGAGGGCCGAGTGTTCTTGGGACCAGGAAAATCCACTTAGCCCGCTATCGATCAAGATGAGTGCCCGAACGATATCTGGGTAGGTCAGCGTAAAATCCACGACACACTGGCCACCCATCGACAGTCCGACCAGCTAGGCTGCCTCAACACTCAGGTGGTTCAGCAAGGCATGCAGATCTTCGATGTGGGAATAGCGGTCCTGCGTGGGGAGGCTGGAATGCCCAAAACCACGCATGTCCTAACGAATGACGTGATAGTGCTGGGCAAGGTACGCGAATTGGTCATCCCACATGCGGGTATCAAGCGAAAAGCCGTGTACGAGAACCAACGGAAATCCGCTACCAGCAGTTTCGACGTAGAGGTGAGCCTCATTCGTCTCCACGAAGCGACGATGTATATCCATGGTTATGAACTCCTCAATCAGTACGCTTACGATAGTGTATGGGCCGCCGAACGCCCCGCGCATCAGCCGCCGCAAGCGCGCAGGTTCAGAACGCGCCCAAATAGCACCGATCTCCCGCGCGAAGCGGTCAACTGCAACGGCTTGTTCGGCGGCAACGCCGTCTTTGGATTATGAGAGTGCGCGTCTACTCCTTTTCAAGGAGGAGCGCAGCGACAGCCTCTGGGACGATAATCATCGCATCATGACCGCTGACCAACTCGTGATACGTCCACCCGGGTTGCGTACGCGCCCGCTCCGCAAACCACACGAATTCAGTATCCGCAGGTTGCCCTCCCGGAGACCTGAGATAAATGTAGGTTCGCGGGATTGTGGGCGCGCCGCCGTTCGTAAAACGGATGGGTTCGAGCAAAGTATTGATTGGCTGGGGCGTGATTTTGTCGAGGACCCAGTGCTTATCGACCTCGGAGGTAATGCCGAACGGACGCTCAAGAAAGGGATAGGGTAAGCGCCAACCATCAAGCAAATGGGCCTCGAGGTTCACACCTTCGCCGTATGGCGGTCGGAGAATATCGCTCAGAGATTGTCCGTCTTCAGGAACAAAGGCATCCAGGTACACGAGCCTGGTCACCCGTTCTGGTGCGCGATCAGCGACGCCCGCGATGACCATCCCACTATAGCTGTGCCCAACCAAGACAACATCGGTCAGATCTTCATAAATCAGGACGTTGAGGATGTCCTGAATATGGGTCGAAAGGTTGGTTTCTGGCGATGCCAAGTGGCTCCGTTCGCCGAGGCCGGTAAGCGTTGGCGTGTAGGCAGTATGACCAGAATCCCGCAAATAGGGAGTGACACGTTTCCAGCACCATCCTCCGTGCCAGCCGCCATGGACAAGAACAAAAGTTGTCATGTAGAAATCCTATAAACTGCATAAACCACGCGTTGAAACAAAGGTTAATTTCCTGGTACTTGTCCCACGACAACAACGTGGCCTTCGCGAAAACAGAAGTCAGGGTGCTTCAGGATATGGTCAGGCGAGTCAAAGTCTGCCAACGCGCGCCAGGCCACCATATCTTGCTCTGGTAGATCAACGCTTGCAGCCGCTTGAGGATGGACCTGGAGTATCGTACTGATAAACTCTCGCTCAATGGGGCGTAATGGGGCTTTCCGTTCACTGAGAAATGATTCGAAGCCTACACTGATGAGCCCAGCTTGCTTGAACCAAGTTGGTAATTGAAAGGTCCGTAAACCTCCCTGCATTGGGGGAATATGATGCCGAGCTGCATCATAGAGACGCCAGATCATTGTTTGGTCAAAAGGAGAGAACAAATTGGCCGTCAAGTCGAATTCCTTCACAGCCACAAGCCCTCCCGGCCGTACTACACGACAAAACTCGGCCAACACTTCACCTAACTCATCATCAGTCAGGTATTGGGTAATATTGGCACACCAGACAGCATCGAAGCAATTATCTTCGTAAGGTAATGATGTCAAATTGCCCACCCTGGTTTCTATGGAACAAGGAAATCCTTTGTTTTCTACCAGGGAATCGACCTGCTCAATGTTTTCAGGGGCCAGGTCAACCGCACTGATATGGCCATCTGCGCCAGCCAATTCGGCCAGCAGCGGAAGGAAACTCCCGCCGCCGCAGCCCGCATCTAATACGCTCCAGCCTGATTTGAGGCCCACTGAGCGGATCATCGCTTCATACTCTGGTTTCATCGCCTCAAAGTGGCTATCCAAATAGGAACCTTCGGATAATCCGTGACCGGTTGATGTTCTTGTAGAATCGTAATCAGTCATCAATCCCTCTTTTTCTGTAACGATAACTCTTGATTGTGCCTGAGTCAGCTCTGACGTCTCAATAGACTAGCGCCCGAACGCCACCATCAGCCGCGCTGGCGCGGGTCACCAAAACCTCTGCCATTCACCAAATAGCAAGCCTTCCGAGGCATCGCGCCAGCGTCACCTGCACGGGTTGTTAGGTCTCTTTACCTTTCTGAGCAACAATTTCCAACGCCTTTGCCCAGAGAGACGGCCAAAGACTGGCCGATTTTGGCATTGGCGGTTGCCCAGGATTTTAACGATAAGGGCCACTTTTCTCTTGCGGCCCATTGCTACACAGATACAACCTTTATGCCGTTTCCACTTCAACGGCTAAACGCAGCCCAATGCTATGTAACAGCGTTTTCAAGCTGGATAATTGCGGATTTCCAGCAGGTGATAGCATTCGGTAAAGATTTTCTCTGTTCAATGAAGCGTCTTGCGCCACCCGTGAAAAACCACGCGCCTCGGTGATGTCGCGTAAAGCTAACAGAAAAACTTCCTGGTCATTTTCTTCAAGCGCCGCATTCAGATAAGCCGCCGCTTCTTCGGGGTCTGCCAGGGCTGCTTTCAGTCCAGTTTCATAGTTTGCAGTTGTTAGGTTCATCTTATCCTCCGCAAATAATCATCCCAGTACGTTTGGGCTAACTCAATGTCTCTGGATTGTGTTTTCTTGTCGCCCCCATACAACAAAATGACAACCGTACTGTCTTTGCGCCCAAAATAAACACGGTAACCTGGTCCATGTGGGATTCGTAACTCGCTTACGCCACGTCCCACGCTTTTGCAATCGCCGAAATTCCCCAATCGAATTCGATTCAGCCGGACACGAATTTTTGCTCTCGCTTGCCGGTCTCTTAACCCTTCCAACCAATCCCGAAATGGATTTTGGCCCGAATCGGTCAGGTATTCCAGCAATTCGATTTGGGTATGATTCATAAACGTATTGTAGCACAAAAACTACAGATTGGTACGTTCTTTCCTGAAATTGTAGCGCCGCTCCTAACGCCACC
>CAADGU010000367.1 GCA_900696625.1 uncultured Chloroflexota bacterium
GACGCATTGGCCGATTTCCTGACCTTGCAGATGGCGGATGCTACATTGGCCGAGCAAATACCGGATAAAGCACACCTTTTTCATGGTGTTTACCATGACGCTGCGCTAACGCAGGCCAACATTAAACTGGCAACCAAAACATTGTTGGGTATGGCTTTGGGCTATGTGGAAACTGCGCCGCTGGTGATGATATTTGAACATCATCCCGGCGAGCGCACGGTGATTAACCTTTCCGAGGATTTACCTCTGAAAGAGGCGCAAATCTTTATTGAAGCGTTCCAAAGTAAAAGCCAGCAGGCCATAACAAGCCGTATCAACACCGCCTGATAAACGGCCGTACCCCACCCCCCTCATTACGTTTGCCTGTCTGATGGCCGCGTTTTGTCATGTGCCTGCCCAAACGCGGCAAGATATAATACGGTCGTGATCCCACCAGATCGCCCACTATTTTTAAGAACCTATAACCCCCACAAGGAGTGAACCATGACCGAACGTAAAAAATTCAAAGTAACCTATTCCACCCTGGCCAGCCCAGACCCGCTGCTGCACGAGTATTATGAAGAAGCGGTGGAGCAGGCCAAAGCCGACTTTGGCAAAACCTACCCCATGTTTATCAACGGGCAGGAAGTGTTTACCGACAAGACGTTTGAAAAGCGCAGCCCGGTGAACCTGGATTGGGTGATGGGCCATTTTCAGAAGGGTACACAGGAGCATGTGGATGCGGCCGTCGCCGCCGCCCGCGCTGCCTTCCCCGCCTGGAGCGCACGGCCGTGGCAAGAGCGCGTAGCCATCCTGCGCAAAGCAGCCGACCTGATGAGCGACCGCCTCTTTGAAATGGGCGCCAACATGAGCCTGGAAATCGGCAAGAACCGGCTGGAAGCGCTGGGCGACGTGGAAGAAACGGCCGACCTCTTCCGCTACAACTGTGACGCCATCGAGAAAAATAACAACTTCAACTTCCCCCTGCTCGCCGAAAGCGACAAACACCACAACCGCAGTATGCTCAAACCCTACGGCGTGTGGGTGGTCATTTCCCCGTTTAACTTCCCCGGTGCATTGGCCGGTGGGCCGACCAGCGCGGCATTGGTGGCAGGCAATACCGTCGTCCTCAAACCGGCGACGGACACACCGCTGACCGCCTGGTTTATCACCCAATGTCTGCGGGACGCGGGCATCCCGGATGGTGTGTTCAACTTCCTCACCGGTGGCGGCAGCGTGGTGGGGCAAGGGCTGATTGACCATCCCGGCGTGGATGGCATCACCTTTACCGGCAGTTATGATGTGGGCATGCACATTATCAGGTCGTTTGCCAACGGCCGTTACCCCCGCCCCGTCATCGCCGAAATGGGCGGCAAAAATCCCACCATCATCAGCAAAAAGGCCAATGTGGATAAAGCCGCCATGGGCGTCATGCGTTCCGCTTTTGGCCTGCAAGGGCAAAAATGCTCCGCCTGCTCCCGCGTCTACGTCCACCACGACCTCAAAGAGCAGTTCATGGGCAAATTGATTGACCTGACCAGCCAGATCAATGTGGGCGACCCCACCGTGCAGGCAAACTGGATGGGGCCGGTAGCCAACAAGGGCGCGTTTGAAGATTACAAACGTTTTGTAGCCGACCTGCACGCCAGCGGCGATGTGGTCTTCGGCGGCGAAGTGCTGGAAGTAGGCAATGGTTATTACGTGGCGCCCACCATCGTAGACAACCTGCCGCTGACGCATGATTTGTGGAAAACAGAGATGTTTCTGCCCATCGTCACCGTCGCCGGCTACAAAGAGCTGGACGAGGCCATGGCGCTGGCGAATGATGTGGATTATGGCCTGACGGCCGGGTTCTTCAGCGAAGACCAGGCAGAAGCCCAGTGGTTCCTGGATCACATTGAGGCCGGTGTGGTGTACGTGAATCGCTCCTCTGGGGCGACGACGGGTGCATGGCCGGGTTACCAATCCTTTGGCGGCTGGAAGGGCAGCGGCAGCACCGGCAAAGCGGCCGGCAGCTTCTATTATGTGCAACAGTACATGCACGAACAAAGCCAGACGGTGGTTGATTAGAGATGGGCGGTGGGGACACCGCGAGATGAGAGATTGGAGATGAGGAGATTGGGCAATCCCCCATCTCCAATCTGCTACCCTCATGGAGGAAGCGATGGAAAAGGTCATATCACATGACGGGACGCCTATCGCCTACCATCGTAGGGGTTCGGGACCGCCCCTGGTCCTGGTTCATGGTAGCGCTTCTGCAAATCCGATTGCCTGGACGGCCGTGCACCCGACTCTGGAAGAGTACTTTACCGTGTACGCGATGGATCGACGCGGTCGTGGTGAGAGTGGGGATGGCCCTACCTATGCCATTGAGCGCGAAGTTGAAGACATTGTGGCTGTCGTAGACTCGATTGGGCAGCCCGTGAATCTGTTAGGGCACTCCTTTGGCGCCCTCTGTGTGCTTGAGGCGGCATTGCTCACCCGGAATCTTCGTAGGCTCATCTTGTACGAGCCGGCTATACCGCTCCCAGACGTGGTGCTTTATCCTGAAGGGGTCATTGACCGACTTCAAGCACTGCTGGATTCGGGTGATCGAGTAGGAGTTTTGACCACACTCTACCGTGAGGTGGTTATGATTCCTCCCCACGAGATTGAACAGTTGAAAGCGTCGCCGGCATGGCCGGCACGGGTAGCCTCAGCCCATACTGTACTGCGGGAGGCGCAGGCAGAAGAACAATACACGTTCGATGCCTGGCGATTCAAGGATTTCCATACCCCAACATTGCTCCTCCTCGGCGGTGACAGCCCGCAAATCCTCAAAGCGGCGACAGAAATTATAGATAGAGCCTTACCAGACAGCCAGATCGCCATCATGCCAGGGCAGCAACATACTGCCATGTACACGGCACCTGATCTCTTTCTGAATGAGGTGTTAACGTTCTTAAACGGGCCGGGATGACCATAAAGTAATGAGTAATAAACAATTAACAATGAAAGAAGCCGTGAGCCGTTTTGTAGCAGACGGCAATGTGGTGGCCATCGAAGGGTTTACCGCTTTTATTTGTTTTGCCGCCGCCCACGAGATTATCCGCCAGGGCAAACAGGATTTGACACTGGTGCGCATGACGCCGGACCTGGTGTATGACCAGATGGTGGCGGCGGGGGTGGCGCGCAAGATGGTGTTTAGCTACCTGGGCAATCCCGGCGTGGGCAATTTGCACTGTATTCGCCGGGCAGTAGAGAAGGGTGTGCCTAAACCACTGGAAGTGGAGGAGTATTCCCACTTTGGCATGGTAGGGCGGTATATTGCCGGGGCCAGCAAATTGCCCTTTTTCCCGCTGCGCAGCTATACCGCCACCGACCTGCCCAAAGCCAACCCGGACATCAAATTTCTCGCCAACCCCTACGGCGAGGATGAGATTGCCGTGGTGCCGCCCATCAACCCGGA
>CAADGU010000368.1 GCA_900696625.1 uncultured Chloroflexota bacterium
GGGTAATTGGGTAATTGGGTAATTACGTAATTACGTAATTACCCAATTACCTTTCACATGTGCGCTTCCAGCCAGCTTTCCACGTCGGCCAACATCTGCTCTTTGTGCAGGTCGTTGTGTGATTCGTGGTAGCCACCGGGGTAGATAATCAATTTTTTGTCCGGTTGTTTCACCTGGGCGAAGAACTTCTGGCTCTCTTCCACCCGCACCAGCCGGTCGGCGTCGCCATGAATGAGCAGCAGCGGCGGCTGGAAATCGGCGGCGTGGGCCATGACCCAGGCGGCCGTATCTACAAAAGCAACGGCCGCACCCGGCGACCCTTTATCATGCACCAGGGGATCGCTGCGGTAGGCTTCCACAACGGCCGTGTCCCGTGAAATAGCGGTCGTGTCCAACCCGCTGTCCATGCCCATATCTGGTTTGATCTTCGCCGACAGCCGCGCCAGAAATGTGCGCGTGGGCGATAGGGTGAGTTGGCCGATGGCGGGAGCGGAAGCAACAACGGCCGTCAGCCCATCCGGATAGTGCAGCACATAATCCAGGGTAATACAGCCGCCCATGCTGTGCCCCATTAAAAAGAACGGCCGTCCTGCTTCTTGTGATTGTGCCAACTGCACCAACGCCCGCAGCCCTTCGCGGAAATCGGCCCAACTGTTAATGTAACCACGCTGTCCGGGGGAACGGCCGTGCCCCAGGTGATCCAGCGCATAAACCACATACCCCTTAGGCACAAAATGATTGACCACATTCATATAGCGGCCACTGTGTTCGCCCAGCCCATGCACAATCACCAACGTGGCCCGCGGCATGCCCTCCGGTCGCCACACCTGGTAATAGAGGCTGATATTCCCAGGCGCTTTAACTGTGCTTTCCTCATGAATCATGTTCATTCCTCCTGCCTTCAATTAAAGCAATAACCGGCTAACGCGCAACACCGCTTGTAATCCTCTCATAAGAATTTGTTTAACAAAATGTCATCAGATCAGGCCATACTTGTTATAACTTATGAGAAAGCAACAACTTGTCTGCAATAAACATCCCGATATCGTTGTATCCCCTATAAAAGTATGAGGTTGGCGACATGTTAATTAAGAAAAGAACTGGGATAGAGATCCCCTCATCAGAAATCACGCCCCAACACCTGTACCTGTCGCGGCGGCAGTTTATGGCCGGAGCGGCCATGGCTACCACCGCCGGGTTGCTGGCTGCCTGTGGCGCCGGCGGCTCCCCAGAGGAAGCCAACACGGCGCCGGTCAATAGTGGGAATGGAGGCACGGCCGTGTCTGCCACCACCGACGAGTTAGGCGACCCCCTCAACACCTACGATGAAATCACCAACTACAACAATTACTACGAATTCAACACCACCAAAGATGGCCCGGCGCGCCTGGCTAAGGATTTCCCCACCGCTCCCTGGCAGGTAGAAGTCGGCGGCATGGTGAAAAACCCCAAGACCTATGCCATGGAAGACCTGCTCAAATTTGACCAGGAAGAGCGCATCTACCGCCTGCGCTGTGTGGAAGCCTGGTCTATGGTCATCCCCTGGGTAGGATTTCCGCTTGCCAAACTGCTGAATGAAGTGGAACCCACCGCCGATGCCAAATATGTGCGCTTTGAAACCATCTATGACCCTGACAATATGCCCGGCCAGCGTGGCCGCATGTTCCCCTGGCCCTACGTGGAAGGGCTGACGGTTGAAGAAGCCATGCAAGACCTGACCATACTGTCCACCGGTCTTTACGGCGAAACATTGCTGCCCCAAAACGGCGCGCCCATTCGCCTGGTTGTCCCCTGGAAATATGGTTTCAAAAGCATCAAAGCCATTGTGAAGATTGAACTGGTAGATTACATGCCTACCTCGTTATGGATGGAATCCGCTCCCACTGAATACGGCTTTTACGCCAATGTCAACCCGGAAGTCAACCATCCGCGCTGGTCACAGGCTACCGAACGGCGCATTGGTGAGTTGGGTCGCCGCCCCACACTGCTGTTCAACGGCTACGCCGAACAAGTAGCCCACCTTTACCCTGATCCAAAATATGATACCAATTTAAAGCCGCGAGGCTCCTGATTTTTATGGGGATATTGGGATATTGGTGAATATCTCAATACCCCAATATCTTAATACCTTTACCAAACCCCGCCCATGACACCCATCACCCAAAGATTGTCCAGTATCCGCAAACTTGACCGCAAAACGACTGCCCAGATTTTGCGCGTGAGCGCCCATATGTTGTCCCTCTATGCGCTGGCGCTGCTGCTGTTTGACTATTCCCGTAATAATCTGGGGGCAGACCCGGTGCGGGAGATTTTGCTGCGAACCGGCGAACCGGCGCTGGTTTTGTTGATTCTCTCATTGGCTGTCACCCCCTTAACCTTGCTGTTTGGTTGGAAGCAACTGCACCCGCTGCGCCGTATTTTCGGCCTGTACGCCTTCCTGTATGTGGCGCTGCATCTTCTCACTTTTATCTGGTTGGATTACGGCCTGAACCTGGCCTATATTTTAGATGGCATCCTGGAACAGAATTTTGTGTTGGTTGGTTTTGCCGCTTTTGTACTGCTGCTGCCGCTGGCGATCACGTCTAACAAATGGTCACAACGTAAATTGGGCAAAAAGTGGAAGACGCTACACAAGTTGGTATACATCATTATTATGCTGGCATTGATTCATTTTTGGTGGCTGGTGAAAAATGTGTACTACATGCCCTTTTTGTATTCGGCCATGGTCACGGTGCTGCTGCTGCTACGCTGGCAGCCGGTGAAGCAAAAGGCGCTGCGTTTTCAACGCTGGTACCGGAGTCGGTAATCGGTAATCGGACTTCGGTTCACGGGTTTCGGGATTTAGAAACGAGTTGGAACATTCAGACGGGCGGGGCGTATAGGGAGCAGTTAACGGCCGTACCCCTGGCAACATTCTCCTGACACGCTGGGGGTACGGCCGTTTTCTTTGCTTGACAATCTATCTGGAAATTGCTTAGAATTCATTATCCTGAGTACATTCATTCAGGAAATCAGTGTTCTTGTACCCTATAGTTCTTGGAGGCCCTTCATGAGTGTTATCAAAGTTTCTGCACGTTCTCGAACCGCCGCTGTAGCTGGGGCCGTTGCGGGTGTCATCCGCGAATCCCAAAAAGCTGAAGTACAGGCGATTGGCGCCGGCGCTGTCAACCAGGCCATCAAGGCCATTGTCATCGCCAAAGGTTATCTGGCTGAAGAAGGAGTTGACATTTTGTGTGACCCATCTTTTGTGGAGGTGAGCATTGATGGGCAAGAGCGAACGGCTATTCGTATTGTGGTAGAACCACGCAGTCATTAGTTTAGAATCATACAATGACTTGAATTGGGGGACTCGTATCATCACGAGTCCCTTTTTTGTACCTATTGAAAGCCAGACACATCATCCTGTTTTTTATGTTTCCGCTGTTGTTGGCAGTGGTGGTCTGGGTGCTGCCTTTGTCCGGCCATTTGTTCATTCTGCTCGATCAGCCAGAGCAAGAATGGCCGCATCTGCATTTGCAGCCGGAATCGCCCCGCCCCGGTGAACGGGCCACCCTGATTGTGCGGGACACAACGCCCTGGGTGCATGTGAAGCTCATGGTGGCTGATGAAACGGAAGCCACCTTTACCCAGGCGCAGCAAACACCGTTGGGGTGGGAATGGCAGTGGCGCTTTATTGTGCCCGACACGGCCGTGTATGACCTGGTGCTGTACCACGATTGCGACCGGGGTTGCCGGGAATGGGCGCGCAAGACGGTGAGCAACGCCGTCAACACAGCCCGTTACCCGGCCGAACAGATACCCACCAAATTATGCGCCGTCTTCCCGTATGCCGGGCGAGATTGGCACGGCCGTGCCGCCTGGTCGGTGGAACTCACTTATGCCCAGCAAGCGGACAGTCTCTATTGGGGCGTGGAGGATGTGGCGCGGCGGGTTGCTGCCGCTGCCCGCCAGGGGCACCGGGTGCTGCTGCGCGTGGAATATGACCAGAACCAAACTTTACCGCCACCGGATAATGTGGCGGCGCTGGCCGACTATCTGGCGTATGTGCGCCATCTGGCGCGTGATGACCGTTTCCGTGGTGTGTATGCCTTTGTGATTGGCGATGGCTTCAACAGCCAGGAACACAACCGGCAAGCTCCAGATAACCTGATAACGCCGGCCTGGTATGCCCGCATATTGAGTGGCTATGGCACGGCCGTGACCGACCAAAACAAC
>CAADGU010000369.1 GCA_900696625.1 uncultured Chloroflexota bacterium
GGGCAAGCTGCATCTGGGCTATGCGATTTGCCTGGGCGAGGATGAGATTCGTCAACCGGGCTTTTACGTCCATTGGCAAAAGCGGTTACTTCGGCCTCGCTCAGCACAAGTACCCAAAGTGGTCTACAGACAGGCGTGCCCTCCGGCCGATGACGAATATTTCCCCTTCTAATGTCTTATCGGGGGAGCGGTGCAATCGTGCCCTCCCCTCTTTACTAACCCCATTCAATACCAAATCAAATAGGAGAAATGATGATGACGCATATTTTACGTTTTGATGATAATCGTGGTGGCTTGGCCTATCCGTTTCTGCCCAACGACCTGCAGTGGCAGATTGTCTCTCATTCGCTCGATGACGAAGAATCGCTGACTAAAATTTTCCAGGCGAATCCCCCCACCCTCCGCTGGGTGAAGGACGATAAAGTGCTGGATTTAACCATCCCTGGCATGGATACCCAGACTTTCCTGGACCGTACGGGCTTGCGACTTTCCATGCACAAAGGTGGCTATGTTTTTTCCAAACGGCTCTCTCGTGTCATGCGACCGTTTCGTTACTGGGGCTTCTTCCGCGACAAAGAGGTCACCATAGATTACAACCCGCACCTCGACGGCCGTTTATGGGATGGCAGTGGTCAGATTAGCCGTGGCTTCATCCAACGCCTGGCCGACAGCCTGGCTCTTGATGAACGCCATCGCCGCGAACTGCTGCACACCAATCGCTTCGAGGTAACGACATTGCACGCCGGCGGACAGGACAAGGGGCATGTGCTGGTTGTTGACGATCTGGCGGTAGATTTCATGTTCCCGGCCGGCAGCGCCAAACAGGAATTAGCGTTACTCGACGGCCGTACCTTCATCGGCCTGCATCCCATCCACAGCGAAGACCAGATGTGCCTGGACATCCAGAGCATCATCAACCTGCATCCCTTCTTCCAGCCGGAGCATCTGCTGGCCTGGGCCGGGATAGAGAGTGAGTTGTTTCTGAGTGGTATTCGGAACGGCCGTTTAGCCAGCATCCTCAACCGCCTGTACGATGCCGAATCTGTCTCCGATTTAGACGGCCTGGCCGACTGGCACGTGGGCGAGTATATCGCCAGCGGCGGCAGCCTGATGTGGTTTGCCGGGATGGTCAAAGCGGTGGCGCGGCAGCATCTCCACCGGTTGGGCAGCCGCGCCAGCAAGCTGCGCTGTCCGGCGCCTGGGGGCAGATATTATTTGTTCCCGGCGGCTGTAGGCAACCGGGATGTGCCAGAGGGTCACATTGAACTCGACCCCGCCTGCGCCACTGCCTGGGTCAATGACAGCGATTGGCTCACCTTCATCGTAGACGTGCTGGGTGGCTGTGATGGCGATGACGCCGTCTGGGTCTTTCCGTTTGCCGACGTCAGTGACGGTACGGATGGAAACCATTCATTGCAGAAGATGCTTATCTGGCGCAGTCCCAATCAGTTAGGCGAGTATGTGGTCTTGCGGCCAACACCTGGCAGCCACGTGATGGCCTGGGAAACGGCGGTTGGCGCGCTCTCCTACCCCAAAATGCAAAGTCGCCTGCTTCCAGACCGGATTGATAGGTGCCACTATCAGTACGGCCGTTTAAGAGAAGCAAGCGATTTATGCAGGGTAGAAGCAGCTTACTCCATTGCCGCCATGTCGTCAACGATTCAACGGGCGGCCGCCAATCAGGGTGTATTAGGCGGTTTCTGCAACGTTGCCATGTTGTGCAAAGCGATTTACGGCCGTCTGCCAGACCAGCTTCCGGCCACCCTGGAAGCGGTCATTGACGGCTCGGTGAAAACCGGGCTGGACCTGGCCCCCGTCAAGCAGTGGAACCAGATGGCCATTACCCGCATGGTGCAGCACGGTCAGAGCAACACCCGCCGTGCCATGCCCCAGGTGCTGTTGGATCGGCTGCCCGTGTGGTTGCGCGAACAGGTACAGGTGGCGGAAAGCCATTGGTTGGATACGCTGGCCAATGCGCTGGAGATGCACAAGGCGCAGTATTGGGCCGACGTGGAAGCGCTGGCTACGGAAGCGTGCCCGCCACTGGAACTGTTTGAACACGGCCGTGACTGGCTGCACGTGGGCAAGGATTTGCGCCAGGCTTACAGTCGCGTCATCCGGCAGGCCATCGGCGTCGTTGGCGATGAAGTCGCCCCCGATGGTGTTTCAATTGCGCTCAACACAAGCTTCGACGCTGCCCGTGAAGCCAGTGAAGCGTTCCTGGCGCAGTGGCCGGTGGAGAAACGGCCGTTTGTCCTGTTGGGCGCGGCGGCGTATCTGTATGCGCAGGGGCCGCAAGCCTGCCCCGAGCGTGGCCGAGGGGGCGAGCCGGTGCGAGATGCCCTCATCTGGCAGTTGGGCGCCAAACGGGATGGCAGTGGGCGTGAGTCAGGCATTGCCCAGGCCATGCTCGATGCCCTGCGCCAGATTGGGCTGCTCGGTGAACCGGTTTGGACAGGCAGTGGCGCCGTTCTCTACTACAACGAGGAGCCGCAGGCGCGGCGTTCCGGCGTGCCGGTCAGGCTGAATGGAGTCTGGCTGAACTGGCTCAATGCACGAAACGGCCGTGCCTACAACCGCATGAGCGACGTGCCGCCGGCCGAACGCGAGCAGGCCAAAGCGCGCATCGCCGACTTTGTGCAGGACAGGTTTCGGGGCATGATGCTCACCACCGAAGTGACCGACAACGACCGCGTGGTGACGCGCACACCGCACGGCAACCTGTTCGGCTACGTGCAAAAAGACCACGAACTGGCCGCCATCCGCTACGACCAGTGGTGCATTGCCTGGGCAACGGCCGTTGACGGCAATGTGTTAGCGGTGCTGGAACCGGCAAGTTGACGTTTCTTTTCCTATCCATCAAGACGGCAACTGACCCTTCGGGGTACCCCTTCCGGGGGACGTTGCCGTCTTTTTCTTTTTTCCTGCTTGAGCCAGGTTTGGAGAAAGGCAAAGGGGCTGGTGGGCCAGCAATAGGCGCTATCGCGCCAGATAAGATGAGTTTTTTATCAACCCAATTTACGTTATAAGGAGAGTGACACATGTTTCAAAAACTCATCATTGTGGGCAATTTGGGCAGCGACCCGGAAATGAAGTACATGCCCGACGGTCAGGCCGTGACC
>CAADGU010000370.1 GCA_900696625.1 uncultured Chloroflexota bacterium
AAAGGCCATAAAGTGTCATTTTGCCCGGCGAATGGAATTCGCGGCAACAATTGCAAAGACCGCCTGCGCGGTCTGGGAACCAGTCGGCGAAGGCCGACTTTGCCCTTGTAGGCGCGGTTTCAACCGCTAAAATGTCAGATTATGCCCTTCGTTGGTATAACAATAACCTGGCGACAGGGTATATGTGCCTGGCGTTGTTTACCGGAGCGTCTGTAGTCGCCAGCAGCGGTGAATCTGTTTGTTGTGGAAATCTTCGGGGATGGTTTGGGGGGTGAGTTCGGTGCAGGTGACGGACGGGGGGATGGCTGCCGGGTTTAGTTTGAACCGGCGGGCATTGGTGCTGAAAAAGAGTTCACCGCCGGGCGCCAGCAGGCGCAGGCAGTTTTGAGTGAGGGCGGGGTGGTCGCGGTCTATGGCAAAGGATGTCTGCTGCATCCTTTTAGAGTTGCTAAAGGTGGGCGGGTCACAGATGATCAGGTCATACTGCTCACGGCGAGAAATGGCGTCAGTCAGGTATTGCAGACAGTCGGCGGTGATGAGGCGGTGCTGTTTGCCAACGGCAAAACCGTTATGCACCAGATTGCGCGCCGCCCATTCGCTGTAGGTCTGGCTAAGGTCAACGGTGGTGGTGGAATGGGCAAGGCCGTGCGCCGCATACACCGTAAATGACCCCGTATAGGCAAACAGGTTCAGCGTCCGTTTCCCGGCGGCCCGTTCCCGCACCAGCGCCCGCGTCTGGCGGTGGTCCAGAAACAGGCCGGTGTCCAGGTAATCGCTCAGGTTCACTTCAAAAACCAACCCTTGTTCCCGCACCAGCCGGATATGGCCTTTTTGCGCCAGCCGTTCATATTGCACATCCAATCCTTGCTGCCGCGCCCGCTCCTTGACAAAAATTTGGGTAGGGGGTATGTCCAGTCCGGCCTGAATTTCGGCCAGCGTGTGGGCGCGCCAGGTGGCCTGTTGATCCGGCGTTTCGTCACGGGCACGGCCGTACAGCCAGGCCACCACCGCGCCATCATACCAGTCAATAATGGCCGGGTATTCGGGGATGTCCCGCTCATACAGCCGGTAGCAGGACACATCCTGCCGCCTGGCCCACTTCTGCAAATGGCGTTGTCGTTTACGCAGGCGATTCGCTAACATAGAGTGTTCAAGTTTTGGGTGTTTAAGTGTTCAGGTGTTTACGTGGACACGTGAACACCTGAACACAAGTATAACCCGGAGGTATGAAATGGGGTTGATTTTGGCATTGGATTTTGGTGGCACGAAGTTGACGGCGGGGGTGGCAGACACGGCCGTATACCATACGCATGATCTGATCTGGCAGGCGCATAAGCGGGTTTTCTCACCGGCAGATGGCAATGCACAGGTTGATCTGGCGACGATGGCGGCGTTGGGGCGGGAATTGCTGGCGGGGGAGAGGGCAACGGCCGTTGGCGTCAGTTTTGGCGGCCCGGCCGATTACCACACCGGGGTGGTGCGCCTGTCTCACCACGTCGCCGGTTGGGAAGAGACGCCTTTGCAACAGCAGTTGGAAGGGCTATTTGCCGCCCCAGTTGGCATAGACAATGACGCCAACATAGCCGCATTAGGCGAATGGCGGTTTGGCGCGGGGCAGGGTTTGGCCGATTTGTTGTACATCACCGTGAGTACGGGGGTGGGCGGCGGCTGGATATTAGGCGGACGGCCGTATCGTGGGCACAACAGTATGGCGGGCGAAATTGGGCATACGGCCGTTGATCCCGATGGCCCGGTGTGTTTGTGTGGCAAACGGGGCTGTGTAGAGCGGCTGGCCTCAGGGCCATACATGGCGGCTGATCTGGCCGATGCGTTAAAACTTCCCGAAAATGAAATAGCCGGTCAAGATGTGGCTGAAATGGCTGCCTGGGGGGATGAAGCAGCGATGCTTATTTTGCAGCGTGGCGCGTGGGCATTGGGGGTGGGTATTGGCAATGCCGCCAATTTGATGAACCCAGAGCGGGTGATCTTAGGCGGTGGTGTGACGAAAGCAGGAGCAGCCTGGTGGGAAAAAGTGCGCCAGACCGCCCACCAGACGGCGCTGCCCCAGGTGCAGTTTGACATTGTGCCTGCGGCCCTGGGGGATGACGCACCGTTGTGGGGGGCGGTGGCGTTGGTGGAGGAAAATGGTAATTGAGTAATTACGCAATTACTCAATTACCCAATTACATCAATACCCAGGCGGCGGATCAGATGGCCCATTAAATTTCATAATGGTGAAAACAGCGCCTTGCGGGTCTTGAATGACGGCAAATTCTCCCATTTCGCCAGCCGGCGTCACCGGCACCAGAACGTTTGCGCCTAACCCCTGGGCGTGGGCCAGAGTAGACGCCACATCCTCCACCTGGAAGTAGACGGCCCAGTTGGGGGGCACATCTCCCCAGGATTCGGTTATCTGCATCATACCGGCCTGGCGACGGCCGTTCTGGGCAAAGACCACATAACCACTTTCGTCGGCCTGCCCTTCCCAGCCAAATACCGATTTGTAAAACTCTTGGGCAGCGGCCGTGTCTCTGGTTTGCAGCTCATTCCACACCAGGGTATTGGGCTGGTTCACCAGCTCCGCGCCGGTGTGGCGTTTGGGCTGCCAGACGCCAAAGATGGCTCCGGTGGGGTCCTGAGCCATCACCATGCGCCCTTCTTCCATGACATCCATGGGCGGGAAAAGAAGGACGCCGCCTGCTGCCGCCACACGTTCGGCCACGCTGTTCACATCGTCGTGTTTCACGTAGGACATCCAGTGGGAAGGAATGCCCTGCGCTTGCATCTCCGGCTGCAATTCACCCAAACCGGCGACGCTGCGCCCACCCAGGTTCAGCATGGTGTAAACGCCACCTGTGTCAATTGGGCGGTCTTCAATTTCCCAGTCGAAGAGGGCGGAATAAAACGCTTTGGCGCCAGCCGGGTCGGTGGTAGCCAAATCTACCCAACAAAAAATGCCATCGGGATACTCTTTTACAACTTGCATGGGAACTCTCCTTTATTGTGAAAAACTGCCTGACGGAAAATTGTTTCCAGCCTATGCCGGGATCAGAAGTATAACACAAATAGAACATATGTGCTAGTATTTGCCCCAATGTATTAGTGGCAATTTTGGCAGCTGATCCGATAATGGATAGATGCGAATCATGTGGTTTATCTTGCTCATTGGATTGTGGGGCGGGGTGGCCTGTTCGGCAGCGCCGCAGCCGGCGCCAACGGCCGTCCCCCTCTCCATCCTCATGCCTGCCGAAACGCCAACAGGCACTTCGGCTGCGCTCAGTGCAGGCGTGCCTACACCGACGGCTGCCCCTGGCGTCACCGGTGCGCCCACCCCCACCATCCCGCCTACCTTCACCAGCTCCCCACCACCCGTGCCAACGGCCGTAGCCACAGCTACCGCCACTCCTACGCCCACGTTGACCCCCACACCTTGCCCACCGGGACAAATACAAACCGGCCTGTTCCCCAGCCAGTTCACCGGCGAAAGCAGCTATCGTGTCTATTTACCGCCGTGTTATGGACTGGACGGCCGTGCCTACCCCATCATTTACCTCTTTGGCGGCAACAGCCAGGATGACAGCGCCTGGGACGACTACGGCCTGGACGAAGCCGCCGAAGCCGCCATCCAGCAAGGGCTTATTCCGCCCATGTTGCTGGTGATGGTGGACGGCGGTTGGATTGCCAACAGCACCTCCGGCGGGCCAAACTCCTACGAGGCACACATTTTGAATTACCTGATCCCCTACATTGAGCAAAACTACTGCGTCTGGGCGGAACCGGCAGGGCGGGCTATTGGCGGGTTGTCGCGGGGCGGTTATTGGTCGTTGGAAATCGCCTTCCGCCACCCGGAGCAGTTTGTCAGCGTGGGCGGGCACAGCGCCGCCCTGATTGATTCCTACGCCGGGCCGGACATTAACCCGCAGCACACGGCGCTGAGCAACGATTTAGGCAATTTGCGCATTTACCTGGATATTGGCGACCGAGATTATCTACGGCCGAACACCGAACAGCTACACCTGGATATGACCGCCCAGGGCATTCCCCATACCTGGGTTCTCAACGAGGGCGCGCACGAGGACAGCTATTGGCCGCAGCACCTCACCGATTATCTGCTCTGGTACGCCGAACCCTGGCCGCGGGAACGAATGGAATATCCAACGGCCGTCTGCCCACCACCAGGGTAATTGAGTAATTGGGTAACTGAGTAATTACCCAATTACGCAGTTACCCAATTACCTAATTACCCGTTCTATGGTAATCTTCCAGCCGCATGGCATTTTTAGCGCCTCTTTTTTTGCTTCTGGGTTTACTGGCAGCGCCCATCATTCTGCTGTATATGCTGCGTTTGCGGCGGCGGGAGATGGTGGTCAGCAGTACCCTGCTCTGGCAAAAGCTGCTGCGGGATCGGGAGGCCAACGCCCCCTGGCAGAAGCTGCGGCGTAATTTGCTGCTCATCTTGCAGCTCATCATTTTGGGGCTATTGGTGCTGGCATTGGCACGGCCGTACCTGCCCGTCCCCTCCCTCGTCAACAGCAGCGTTGTCGTGCTGTTGGATGGTTCCGCCTCCATGCAGGCCACCGATGGCGACCCCAGCCGTTTTGCCGCCGCCCAGGCTGAAGCCCGCCGCCTGGTAAACGACCTGGGTGGCGGCAACCAGATGACCCTCATCCTGGCCGGGCAGACGCCCATCGTCTTGTCCCCACCCACCACCGACAAAACGGCGCTGCGCCAGGCCATTGACCAGGCGCAGCCAGAAAATGGCGCGGCCGA
>CAADGU010000371.1 GCA_900696625.1 uncultured Chloroflexota bacterium
CACCGCCAGCCTGCTGACGACAGAAGAGGTGATCGGTGAACGGTAATCGGTAATCAGTACCGATAACCGCCCACCGATTACCGATTACCTCTATGACCCTCCCTCCCCACTTTCACTTCCTCCAGCGTGGCTGGATTAACAGCAATACGGTGATCATCACCGGCGGGGCGGGGCCGGTGGTGGTGGATACGGGGCACCCGTCGAGCGCGGCCGAGACGGTGGGGTTGATTGGACAGATCGTTGATTTGGCGGCGATACGGCTGATTGTGAACACACACTGCCATTGGGATCACATCGGCGGGAATGGGGCGCTGCGGGGCGTGAGTGGAGTACCCACGGCCGTCAGCGCCGCCACCGCCCATATCCTGACCACCCATGACCGGCGCTTGATGTGGCTGGATTATTTTGCCGCCGATTGTGAGCCGGTGACGGTGGACATCACCTGGCAGGATGGGGACGTGGTGGAATTGGGCGCGTACCGGTTTGAGGTGATAACCACGCCGGGCCATGCGCCGGACAGCATTGCCCTGTATCAGCCGGAAACGCGCCTGCTCATATCGGCAGATGCGCTGCATGAACGGGATTGTGGTATTTTGAACACGGCCGTACACGGCGACCACATTCTCGACGAGGCGATAACCACGGTGGAAAAATTGCAGCAATACGACATCGCCCTGGTTTTGCCCGGACATGGCGGTATGATTACCGACCCACCTGCCAGCCTGCACGCCCTGGCGCGGCGGCTGGCGGAATTCAAGACCTACCCGGAGAAGATGGCGCTGCACTTGTTACGGCGGGTGACGATGACGGCCGTGTTGCTGGCGCAACCGATTAGCCGTCAACAATTTATCGAGGAGGCATTGGCACGGCCGTGGCCCCACGACTACGCCCCTCGCGCCAACTGCCCCGACCCTGAACGACTGCTGCACCAGCTACTCGATGACTTCATCCAACGCGGTTTACTGCGCGAACAGGACCGGAACTTGTCCAGCCTGGTACCGCGCTGATAACAAAAATGGGACGCGGACGAACGCGGATGGACGCGGATTTTTGCACTTTTGCTTCTTACTCTTTGCCCACTTTGCCACTTTGCGCCTTTGCGTTAAAAATCCTCAAGGAGAAACCGAATGGGAATAAAAGAGGCTATCGCCAAAACAATCAACTTTCAAGAGCTGAGCCTGGCTGAGGCGGAAGCGGCCATGAACGACATTATGAATGGCGAAGCCACGCCGGCCCAAATTGGCTGTTACCTGACGGCGCTGCGCATGAAGGGGGAAACGGTGGACGAGATCGCCGGCAGCGCCAAATCCATGCGTGCCCATGTTGTCCCCGTGCAGGTACCGTTGGCAGCAGGGGACATCATGGTAGACACGGTGGGCACGGGCGGCGATGGCAAACATACGTTTAACATCTCCACGACGGCCGCTTTCGTCGTAGCGGGCGCGGGCATGAAGGTCGCCAAACATGGCAACCGCGCCGCCAGCAGTAAATCCGGCTCGGCCGATGTCCTCATGGCGTTGGGTGGTAATCTGGATTTGACGCCGGAGCAGGTGGCGGCCTGTGTGCAAGAGGTGGGTTTTGGTTTTTTGTACGCCATCCACCATCACCCGGCGATGCGGTTTGCCGGGCCGCCGCGCCGCGAAATCGGCCAGCGCACCATCTTCAACATCCTCGGCCCGCTGACCAACCCGGCGGGGGCCGCTTACCAGTTGATTGGCGTCTTTGATCCCAACCTGACCGAGCCGATGGCCCAGGTACTCCAGGCATTGGGTAGCAAAGCAGCCTATGTGGTGCATGGCGCGGATGGGCTGGACGAACTGTCTACCGCCGGGCCAAATCGAGTCAGTCGTTTGCGGCACGGCCGTGTGACCACCTATGAACTAGACCCGGCCGACCTGGGGCTGGCGCGGGGCCGCCTGGATGATTTTATCGGCGGTACGCCGGAAGAGAACGCCCAGATCACCCACGACATTTTGAGCGGCAAGGACAAAGGGCCACGACGCGACATTGTGCTGCTCAATGCGGCGGCTACCTTGAGCGTGGCCGATGATGATATGCGCGCCGGTCTGGCAACGGCCGTGCAAGCCATTGACACTGGTGCAGCCTGCCACGCCCTGGAAGCGTGGGTGCAGATGAGCAACAGCTTTGTTTAGTTGTGTTACAATGGCGCAAAAAGGTTTGTAGTAGGCACTTTGGCGCCTTCAGGGGGCGATAAATCGCCTACTACGAACAAAGCGAACGGGAGTGTGATAAATGGCAACATTAGCACCGCCAATAAAAATAGACCTGCCGCCGCAAGGGGAGTGGACATATGCCGATTGGCTGCGGCTGCCGGATGATGGTTTTAAGTATGAAGTCATAGATGGAGAATTACACATGAGTCCACCACCTTCTATTGCCCATCAAAATTCAACCACTTCATTAGCTGCCCGTATGCGTCACCATGCAGAAAAGCATGATTTAGGGCTGGTACTGACCTCACCGGTGGGGGTACGATTGCCCAATCAAGAGGTGCCGGTTCAGCCCGACATTTTGTTTATTGTGAAAAACCGCCTGAATTTAGTAGGCGATAATTACGTGGAGGCGGCGCCAGATCTGGTTGTTGAAGTATTGTCGCCAGGTAACTGGATGTATGATCGGGGGCAAAAGTTGGAAGTGTACGAACAGGCAGGGGTGAAAGAGTATTGGATTGTGGATTACCGCAAGAAGACGGTGGAGGTGTTGGTGTTGGAAGATAGTGAGTTTGTGCTGCAAAATGTGTATGGAGTGGGGGACACGGCCGTGTCCGTCATCCTCACCAACTTTTCCGTCCCCGTTGCCGACATCTTCCGCAAATAATTACCCAATTACCCAATTACGACCTATGAGCGTTTCCAACCTGGCCAAACAACGAGGCGAAATTCTTGACGAGATCATGCGGTTTCATCGAGAGCAGTTGCCTAAAACAATGCGTGAAGTTTCCTTTGAAAATGTGCGGGCGATGGCCTCCGTGGCCCCACCGCCGGCCGATTTATACACGGCCGTCACCTCCCCTGGTGTCGCCCTCATTGCCGAATGTAAAAAGGCATCGCCCAGCAAAGGGCTGCTGGTGAAAAATTATGACCCGGTAAAGCTGGCGCGGGCCTATGTGAAGGCGGGCGCGCGGGCCATTTCGGTGCTGACGGACGGCCGTCACTTTCAAGGATCATTAGAACATCTCCGCGATGTGAAAGAGGCGGTCGGGTCAAAAATACCGGTGCTGCGCAAAGATTTCATCTTCCACCCTTACCAGGTGTACGAAGCGCGGGCGGCGGGGGCGGACGCCATTTTGCTGATCGCCGCCGTCTTAGGGCCGGGCGACATGAAAGAACTGCTGACGCTGGCGCGCCAGTTGGGAATGCAGGTGTTGGTAGAGGTGCATACCGAAGCCGAACTGGCGCAGGTATTACCGCTGGAACCGCGCATCATCGGCGTGAACAACCGCAATTTGCAGACCTTTGAAGTGGACTTTGAGAATACGGCTCGTTTGCGGCAGTTGATACCGGCGGCAACGGCCGTTGTCGGCGAAAGTGGCTTGAAGACGGCCGAGGATGTAAAGGCGATGCAGGCCATTGGCGTGGACGCGATTTTGGTGGGGGAGACGTTGGTGAAGAGTAAAGATGTGTACCAGGCAGCGCGGACAATGGTGATGGCGGGACGGCCGTAGCCATCGGTTATAGCCGTCCCCCCGTAAAAATTCGGCAAATCTTTTGGCGCAAAGTAGACATTACCCGTAAAAATGAGTATCCTTCTTTCAAAAGCCGGGCTTTTCCAAAAAGCCCGGCTTTTCCAGAGGACAATGACTGAACAATCCACCACACCAAACTGTCAAGAACTATTCTACCCCAACAAATTCGGCCGCATCATCATTCAAGCCCTGGAAGACGTGATGGGCAAAAACGGTCTGAACGCCGTGCTGCATCTGGCCGGGTTGGAACAATACATCTACAACCGCCCCCCCAACAATCTGGACAAAGAGTTTTCTTTTGCCGACCTGACGGCGCTGCAAAAGGCGCTGGAAGATATGTATGGGCCGCGTGGCGGGCGCGGTTTAGCCATTCGCGCCGGCCGGGCCACCTTTGAAACTGGCCTCAAAGGGGTGGGGGCGCTGGTGGGCGTGGGGGATCTGGCCTTCCGGGTGCTGCCGCTCAACACCAAATTGAAAATCGGTTTACCCGCGCTGGCCCGCATCTTTTCCCAATTTTCCGACCAGATTTCCAACGTGCAGGACGAGGGGGATCATTTTGTCTACACATTGGAACGCTGCCCCATGTGCTGTGGCCGGGAAGCGGATCGGCCGGTTTGTTACCTGGGTCTGGGGCTGCTGCAAGAGGCGCTCACCTGGGTATCTGGCGGCAATACCTTCAAGGTAGATATGCAAACCTGCCAGGCGAAGGGGGATGATATGGGGCGGTATATCATCATCAAGAAGCCGATCACGTAAGCGATTAGAGATTAGAGATTGGGTCAATCTCCAATCTCTATTCTCCAATCGCCCTCAATCTTTACCTCTTTGTTAATTCCTTTGCTGACTTTGCTGTCATTCCCCGTAAGATTCCCAGGGTATAATTAACGCAGTCTTACCGGACTACCCCAAGACCCTCAGGGTTTCAAAAACCCTGAGGGTCTCCAAAGAGTACATGGGCGATCAAATTATCACTTCAAGCGAAAACCAACTATCCCCAGGCGAACTGGTAAATTTGCAGCGCTATTTGCCAGCGCCGCTGCATGAGGCGCTGCTGGCCGAGAGCAGTGACCCGCCTACACGCCTGCGTTCGCAAGTGATTACCCATCTCTCGGCGCTGGTGGAGGCGACTGAATCCCATTTGCCAGCGTCGCTGGGGAAGCGGGTGTTGGAAAACCCGGTGGCAGGGCAGGCCGACGGCCGTTTCGTTTCCGGCGCTCTCCTCTTTGCCGACATCAGCGGTTTTACGGCCATGTCGGAACGGCTGAGCCGGGTGGGGCGTGAGGGGGCGGAAGAGGTCACGGCCGTTGTCAACCGCTACTTTGACGTGATGCTGGCCATCCTCAAGGAGTATCGCGGCGAATTGATCCGTTTTGGCGGCGATGCGTTGTTGGGGCTGTTTACGGAGGGGCACGGCCGTTACAGCAGCGCTACCCAGGCCGTGCAGGCCGCCATGAAAATGCAGGCGGCCATGAGCCAGTTTGCCGAAACTAAAACGTCACAAGGCACATTCCCGCTGCGCATGAGTGTGGGGGTGCGCGCCGGGCGTTATTTTGCCGCCCAATTGGGCACGGCCGAGGCCATGGAATATGCCCTTTTTGGCGGTGACGTGAACGCCACTGCCGCCGTCGAATCGGCGGCCAATGCCGGGCAGGTGTTGGTAGACCAGGCTACGTATGACGCTATAGATACGGATTTGTTGTGTACGGCCGTGCCTGTGCCCGGTTATCCAGATTATCTGGCGGTGGAATATATTGACCTGCCCCCGCTGCCGCCGCCACAAATCCCCATGGAGACCCATTTTCCGCTGCCGCCCAATCTACAGCGGCTGCGCCGCTTGTTAAGACAACTGGATATGCTCACCCCGTATTTGCCGGTGGGCATGTTGGCCCGGCTGGCCAGCGATCCACGCGCCCCCAGCCTGAAAGGGGAACACCGGCTGGTGGCCAACCTCTTTGCCAATGTGGACGGGCTGGGCGAGATAGCCGACCGGCTGGGGCCAGGCCGGGAGGCAGACATTGTGACCGCGCTCAATTTCTATTTCACCCACATGAGCCGGGCGCTGCGGCAGTTTGGCGGCGTGGTGAACAAAATTGACCTCTACGATCATGGCGACAAGCTCATGGTCATTTTTGGCGCGCCTATTGCCCATGAGGATGACGCCGAGCGGGCCGCGCGGGCGGCGCTGGCCATGCAGGC
>CAADGU010000372.1 GCA_900696625.1 uncultured Chloroflexota bacterium
CAAGAAAAAATCTACTGGCGATTTCCCGTTGGACTAAGCCTGGGGCAGCAAGGGTATTTGGGGCAGGTGGGGGAAGTTGATGTAGATGCGTATACCGGTGAATTGTTGTTGGATAACGACTCTCTGGCAAGGGTAGAAGCAAATGCACAGCGACTGGCTCAAAGTACCGCACATCTCCCAGTCAGCTGATGGCAAATGTTTGCAAGCTTGTGCCTGCATGGTCCTGGCCTATCTGGAAAGCCCCGTTACCGAAAACAAGGTCAGTGAATTATTCGAGGCAAGCGAATTTGGCGCCCCTTCTTCGCGCGTGACGCGCCTGGAAAAGTGGGGATACCAGGTGGCTTATCGTTCTGCTTCATTATCTGAGGTGCAGACATGGCTGTCTCAGGGCAATCCGGTGATAGTCTTTGTCCACACACAATTTCTGGATTATTGGACTGTTAGCACCCCACATGCCGTTGTGATCGTTGGGATTGACAACGAAAATATCTACCTCAACGATCCAGCCTTTGACGTTGCCCCACAAACTTGTTCGATCAATACCTTTTTAGCCGCCTGGGCTGAAATGGATGACGTCGTCGCCCTTATCGAAAAATCTTAAGCACCATATAATAGACAAAACAAATAGTAATCATAAAAAAAATGGATGTTTTGCATGGTGATAGTACCGGAGGGAACACGGCCGTATACTGCCGCCATGTTCACCATGCAAGAGATACTATCCACCAGCACCCAATTTGCCCCCCACAGCCTGGAAAGCCAGGTCGGGAACACCCCATTGCTCAGTTTGCCGCGCACGGCCGTGGCCTGTGGCCTGCCGGATACGGTACAGCTATTTGCTAAAGCGGAATGGTTTAACCCCAGCGGTTCGGTGAAAGACCGGGCGGCGTTGGGCATTATCCAGGCGGCGGAGCAAGACGGCCGTCTCTGGCCCGGCATGACCATTCTCGACTCCACCTCCGGCAACATGGGCATCAGTTACGCCATGTTGGGTATGGCGCGGGGGTACAAACTCAAAGTTGTGCTGCCCGCCAGCGCCACGCCGGAGCGCATCGCCATTTTGCAGCAGTATGGCGTGGAACTGGTATTCTCTGATGCCGCCACAGGTTCGGATGGAGCCATTGAACTGGCGCGGGAAATGGCGGATGCCGACCCCACCCTCTTTTATGCCAACCAGTATGACAACCCGGCCAACTGGCAGGCGGCCTTGCCGATGGGGGAGGAGGTATGGCAGCAGACACACGGCCGTGTCACCCATTTCATCAGCACACTTGGCTCCGGCGGCACCTTTACGGGCGTTACCCTGCGGCTGCGGGAACACAACCCCGCCATCCGCTGCATTGCCGCCCACCCCGCCACCGCCCAGGAAGGCATCGCCGGCCTCAAGCACATGCCCACCGCCATCCGGCCGGCGATTTATGATGAGACATTGGCCGACGAGAACACGGCCGTGACCGCCGCCGATGCCCGCCATATGGTGCAAATCCTGGCCCAGAAAGAGGGTCTGCTGGTTGGCCCATCGGCGGGTGCGGCCGTAGCCGCCACCGTCGCCCGCGCCCGCGCCGAACAATCCGGCGTTTTTGTTACCGTATTACCAGACAACGGGCTAAAATACCTCAGTAAAAAGTAAACACGTGTTTACTTTTTACTGAGGTACCCCATGTTTTCCTACTTAGAAAATCCCCAACGTTACTGGCTCATAGCACTTTTGGTGTTATGGGCTGTTTTATTATTTGGCGGCTTTTTGTTCGGCCACGAGAGCGTGACGCAGCGGATGCCCCGCTGGGCGCGCATGGCCTCGTCGGCTACGCTGGTGCTGGCGGCCTTTAGTTGGTACTTTTTTGCACCCGCCGGTTTGTCTAAAACATATGCCATTTTTATCGCTATCGGTATGACCTTTGGCTTTTTGGGCGATTTGATCCTGGCCGGTTTACTGCCCGGCGGGCGCAATGTGTTGGCCGGGATGATGGCCTTTGGTATCGGCCACATCTTGTACATCATCGCCATTGTGCGCTACAGCAATCAGGTGGGGCTAGATGATCCGGCGCGGCGGTGGGGGGCGCTGGCAGTCTGGCTGCTGATTGCCGTGGTGGCCTGGTATTTCCTCATTTTCCGGGGACAGGAGACGACGGTGCTGCATTGGGCGGCGCTGCCCTATGCGCTGCTGCTGGCCAGCACCGCCGGTTTTGCTACCGGCCTGGCGCTGCAAGCCCCGGCGTTTACGCTGCTGGCGGTGGGGGCGGCTTTGTTCTTGTTCAGCGATTTGATCCTGGGAGCACAGCTATTTAGCGACCTGAAATTTAACTCGATTGGCGACGTGATCTGGCTGACCTATGGGCCGGGGCAAATGCTGATTGTGTATTCGGTGGGTACGGCCGTGCAGTATTTGAAATGACAGACCTGACAGGTTTTTGGAAACCTGTCAGGTCTTGTCTCTTACAAAACGTTTACTTGACGCCGAAAACGGCTTTGTTATACTCAAAAACGTTACGATTCAAAAACTTGAAAAGGCTATTTGTGATGAACGGACAGTATTGCAGGTGTATGGAGCGAGGGCGTTAGCTGTCGTTCCCATCCTGAAGTTTTGACGAAAAGGAAAACGGCAGCAGCGACCCTCGCGGTGCAACGACACGTTGTTCTCGCGCACTTTAGGGTGACGGCGGCCGTTTTTTTGTTGTCAATTGGTCAAAACTGAAGGATTTACCTGCAAAACATGTTGTCTACAATCTCAATCTCCACCCAGGCTGCTCCGGCAGTACTTCTGCCCCACACACTGGAAACACAGGTCGGTAATACGCCTCTCATTCGGCTGCACAAAACGGCCGTTGCCCACCACCTGCCCGCCACCGTCGAACTATACGCCAAAGCGGAATGGTTTAACCCCAGCGGTTCCGTCAAAGCGCGGGCGGCGCTGAACATCATCCTCACCGCTGAGCGGGAAGGGCTGCTGAAGCCGGGCATGACGCTGCTGGATTCTACCTCCGGCAATATGGGCATTGCCTATGCCTTGTTCGGCGCGGCGCGGGGCTACCGCGTCAAGCTCACCCTACCCGCCAACGCCAGCCCGGAACGCATTGCCATTTTGCGCGCTTACGGTGCGGAACTGATTCTCACCGATCCGCTGGAAGGTTCTGATGGCGCGATTGTTGAGGCGCGCCAGATTGCCGCCGCCGACCCCACCGTTTATTACGCCAATCAATACAACAATGAAGCAAGCTGGCTGGCCCATTACCACAGCACCGGGAACGAGATTTGGGCGCAGACAGACGGCCGTGTCACTCATTTTGTGGCCGGTTTGGGCACCAGCGGCACCTTCACCGGCACGACGCGCCGCTTGAAGGAGTTAAACCCGGCCATCCAGTGCATCTCCATGCAGCCAGACAGCCCGTTTAACGGGCTGGAAGGGCTAAAACACATGGCCTCGGCCATCAAGCCGGGGATTTATGATGAGGAACTGGCGGATGCGGACACGGCCGTGCGCACCGAAGACGCCTACGCCCTGGCCCGTTTCCTGGCGCGGCAGGAAGGGCTGTTTGTGGGCATCTCGGCGGCGGCGGCAGTAGTCGCCAGCATTCAAGTGGCCCGTGAATTAGACGCGGGCGTGATCGTCACTATCTTGCCGGATGATGGCCTGAAATATATGAGCGAGTCGTTTTGGACAAAATAATTGGGTAATTGAGTAATTGGGTAATTACGTAATTACCCAATTACTCAATTACCATTTCCATACAATTTGCCCAGTTGACGCCTCACCCCTCTCTTGTTAAGATCGCGGCCACAATTTTATATGCTGCTTATCTTATCAAGAGAGGTTGAGGGACCGGCCCGATGAAACCTCAGCAACCGTCTTTAATCGGTAATCCGTAATCGTTAAACGGTAATCCGAAAAAGAAGTGGTGCTAAATCCGGCAGGGATTACCAAAGGGTAATGATTACCCAAAAGGTAATTGACCTGGAAGATGAGAGAAGGGATGAAGAAATCCAACGCCTTCCTTATCTTTCGGGAAGGCGTTTTTTATTGCAGGAGTGGCACGGTTGAAACCGTGCCCAACACAATATGTTGAAATTAACGGCAGGACTTCACGAACAAATTAAAGCACATGGCGCGGCTTCTTACCCGTTTGAAGGGTGTGGCCTGCTCTTGGGGCGCGTCGAAAATGGCGACAACATCGTCGCCGAGATTCGGCCCATGGCCAATGTGTGGCCGGTGGAAGAAGAAAAACCGATCCGGTTTCTGATTGACCCCAAAGCATGGCAGCAGACAGAACTGGAAGCCATGAGCCACGACCTGGACGTGATTGGCGTTTTTCACAGCCACCCGGACGATGTGCCCGTGGCCTCGCCGCGTGATCTGGCCTGGGCCAGTTGGCCGGGTTATTCCTATTTGATCACGCAGGTCTTAAAAGCAGAACCGACATTCAGCCGGTCATGGCAGTTGAAGGGTGACCGCTCTGGGTTTGAGGAAGAGGTAATTGAGGAGATTAAGAGATTGGGAGATTGAGAGATTACTAATCACCTGATCTCCCAACCTCAATTCTATTTTTTAGCAAGGAGATTTAATTCTATGGCAACTATTCGTATTCCCACCCCGTTACGGCCGTATACCGGCAACAGTGCGCAGGTGTCTGTCAGCGGCGGCACGGTGGGGGCGGCCTTGAGCAGCCTGACCGAACAGCACCCGGAACTGCGCCCGCACCTGTTTGAAGGCGACGACCTGCGCAGCTTCGTCAACATCTACCTGAACCAGGAAGATGTGCGCTATCTGGAAGGGGCAGAAACGGCCGTCGGCGAGAATGATACGTTGATGATTATTCCCTCGATAGCGGGAGGTAATTGGGTAATTAGGTAATTGAGTAATTACGCAATTACGCAATTACTCAATTACTCAGTTACCAGGAGATAGAAGATGTCCACACGAAAAGTAGACCAATCCGCTTTGAAAGTGAACCAGGCGTTTATCATTGGGTTATTGGTGCTGGCGTTTTTGCTGGACGCGGTCTGGTTGGTGGCGTTGGTAGCGGTGGTGATGTTGGTGGGCACGGCCGTGCATTCCCTCGGCCTCTTCAAACGCATCTACCAACACATCCTGCAACCGGCCGGCATCGTCAAGCCCCACGTTATTGAAGACAACCCGGAACCGCACCGGTTTTCGCAGGGCTTGGGCGGCGTCTTTGTGGCCCTGGCAACGCTGGCGCTGCTTGCCGGGCTGCCTGCCGTTGGCTGGGCGCTGGTCTGGCTGGTGGTGATATTGGCCGGCCTGAACCTGTTTCTGGGCTTTTGCGCCGGTTGTTTTATGTACTACCAGTTGCACAAACTGGGCGTACCCGGTTTTCGCGTCAGCCCGATTCGGTAATCAGTTAGCCGTGAGCGGTGAGCAGTGAGCAGTAAAAGTTCGCTCCACTGCTCACTGTTTACTGCTCACTGCCCACTCAGACAATGACAGAGCGACTCATTTTCACCCTACTACTCATTGCGGCGGCCACGGCCGTGTATTTCCTTCTCAAACGGCAGCATTTGCGGCAAATGGGGACGGCAGTGGTCAATGGCTTGCCGACTATCCTTTATTTTGGCAGCGCCAGTTGTGCCGCCTGCCCGGCCCAGGCGCGGTATCTGGAGCAGGTAGATGGGGAATGGCACGGCCGTGTGGTCATCCACAAAATTGACGCTGAACTGGAACCGGAAAAGGCCAGCCAATACCACGTCTTCACCCTGCCTACCACCATCCTGGTGGACGCAGTCGGCCAGGTGCGGGAAATTAACTATGGGCTGACCAATGCGGCCAAATTGACACGACAACTGAGAAACCTTACTGAGACTGAGAGATTGGGAGATTGGGAGATTGGCGGCAAACAACAATCCCCTAATCTCGCCGACCCCAGGTTGGCAATCTCCCAATCTCCTCCTATGGAGCAACCATGAGCAGCAAAAACCTGATAGCCCCGGCGGCCATCGCCAACATCACCCTTTCCCACGAAGAAGTGCAGCGCTACAGCCGCCACCTGATCATGCCCGAAGTAGGCATGGCCGGGCAAAAGAAACTGAAGGCCGCCAGCGTCTTGTTAATTGGCGCGGGTGGGCTGGGGTCGCCGCTGGCGATGTATCTGGCGGCAGCCGGTGTGGGCCGTATTGGCCTGGTGGACTACGACATTGTGGACTACACCAATTTGCAGCGGCAAATCATTCACGGCACCAAAGACGTGGGACGCCCCAAACTGGACAGCGCCAGAGAGCGCATTCTGGACATCAACCCCCATATCCAGGTGGACACCTACGAAGTGCCGCTAACTTCCGAAAATGCGCTGGAACTGTTTGCGCCGTATGACATCATCATTGATGGCACAGACAATTTCCCCACCCGCTACCTGACCAACGATGCCTGTGTGCTGCTGGGCAAACCGAACGTGTACGGCAGCATCTTCCGCTTTGAAGGGCAGGCCAGCGTGTTTTATGCCCAAGAGGGGCCGTGTTACCGCTGCCTCTTCCCGGAACCGCCGCCGCCGGGCCTGGTGCCTAGCTGCGCCGAAGGTGGCGTCCTCGGCATCCTGCCAGGCACGATTGGCGCCATTCAGGCAACGGAAGCGGTAAAATTGATTTTGGGCGAAGGTGAACCACTGATCGGCCGTTTGCTGCTGTATGATGCGCTGAACATGGAGTTTGACCAGGTGCGGCTGCGCAAAAACCCGAACTGCCCCGTGTGCAGCGAAAACCCGACTATCACCGAGTTGATTGATTACGAACAGTTTTGCGGGATGCCGGCCCATGACCGGAGTATGTATGTGACGGGTGAAAACGGCACGGCCGTGACTGCCATCACCCCCCAAGAGCTACAATCTCGCCTGGACAAAGGGGACGACCTGTTTTTACTGGATGTGCGTGAACCGCACGAGTGGGAAATCTCCAACCTGGAACATCTGGGGGCGGTGTTGATTCCCAAAGGGCAAGTGGTGGAGCATATGGGTGAACTGGACACCGCCCGCGAAATGGTGGTCTACTGCCGCAGCGGGGCGCGCAGCGCGGATGTCATTCGCACTTTGAAGCAACATGGCTTTAAGAAACTGTACAACCTGGACGGCGGCATCAACCGCTGGGCTAAAGAGGTAGACCGCTCCCTGCCGACGTATTAGTGGTGGTAATCAGTAATCGGTGATTGATTACCGTTCACCGTTTACCGTTTATCGGGCAAGGTACTCAAGGTTGAGCCAAATATGTTATACTCGTTCAGCATAGGGTTCAAATCTCATTTGAGAAAGCGAGGAGAACATGATAGCTGCGCCTGTTATTGAACGTCATATCGTCACTTCACCTGGCATACGTAGTGGCAAACCGCACCTTGACGGAACACGAATTACTGTGGCCGATGTGGTGATATGGCACTTTCGTATGGGATATTCACCTGATGAGATCGCAGTCAAATGGGAGTTGTCATTATCCGCTGTTTATGCGGCCATCTCCTATTACTATGACCATCAAGGCGAAATTGATGCCCAAATTCAGGCAGCCGATGCTCATCATGATGCCATGAAAACAGCTAACCCAACACTCCTTCAACATAGACTAAAGGATATACGTGGTGAGTAAACGGGTTCGTTTTCATCTGGATGAAAATGTTGACCCGGATATTGCCAGAGCCTTACGCCGTCATGGGGTTGACGTCACCACAACGGTTGAGGCCGGGCTGCGCATGAGCGACGATGAAACGCAATGGACCTATGCGCAACGCGAAGAACGGGTCATTGTCACTCATGACGACGACTTTCTTGTGCTTGCCAGCCAGTCAACGGAACATTTTGGGGTTGCCTATTGCCGGCCACACAAACGCAGCATTGGCGAAATCCTTGAAACACTACGCCTTATCTATGAGGTGCTTTCGCCCGACGAACTGCGTGGACGGGTAGAGTATTTGTGAACGACAAAGGGGCATCCGTAATTGGTTATGGATGCCCCTTTGTTACCCCCCGAACCCTTCCCCAAACACTGGCGAATGATGACCGGCAGGTATAGTTGCCGGGTAACATCCAAATGGCACTTTAGCGGTTGATGATGAAGGGTAGATATGTTTGATGTGCTGATTCCAGCGCATACATATCGTCCACGTAAGTTATCCCTGCGCCAAAATGGCGGTACCCTACTTGCTCAGCAGTCCAACCGGCATCCAGACCGCGCGAAATCTGCCAATCCGGTTCGTTTGTATCGTCCGGCCACGCTTTCAGGCGCATGATGCCCGGCGCTTGCTCAACCTGCATTTTAATTGTGTACCAACCTGGATTTAACGTGAGCGGAAATAATGCCCCCCAGGTATCATTGCGCATGATCGAAATGTGGTTGCGTTCTGCCAAAGCTGTACCGTAGGCTAAGGTTCCCCAATATTCAATCTGCCCATCTCCCATCGCCATCGAAATTGAGTCATATGGCCCAATGTCTGTCTGGGGAATATATACCCGACCAACAATCGTGAAATCTCTTTGAAATGAAACAGGGGCATAAATTTTATTACCGGTGGTGATATTGCTGTTCATCTGAACGTGTTCGTTGGTTGCATCCCAAATCACAGAACCGACTTGTTGGTAACTTGCCAAAGAATCTGTGTGGAAATAGTCAGCAAAAATGCGTGTGCTGTTTCCTAATATCGAGCCACTTTGCCAGGCAACGGCCGTGAGTCCTGTTAACTGTCCGCCTTCCAAAACATTGCCGGTCATCAAGTCTCTATAGTAATCCATCCACCCTGTAATTGGAGACCATATGTAGCCATGACTACCACCACCGTCAGCATCACCGGCGGGCATGGGAAAACCTTTGTCCGCATAAAAAGGGCTGACGCCATGTAGCCATTCATGCAGCCACACTTCGCCAATAGTGGGTACATACCAGACCCAGGATTCGGCATTGGCCACGGTGGCATAAGTTGCGCCGTTAGCCCAGGATGTCGGCTGCATGCCTAACCCCCAGTAAGAGGGGATTTGCTGCCCGGTGGCAAAATTTGTTTGGGGCCATAGCACCAGCACAGAGTCGTAATTTTGCGGTACGTAGGCGTCTAGCTCTGGGCGGGTATCCGTTGGGGAGGGCCACCACAGGTTTGCACCTAAAGAGGTTAAAGAGGTAAGTGGCCGATCGACATATACGATGTCATATTGAACAAAGGACTCTTTATTAGAGTACTCATGCGCCAACATGGCATAACGCCGGAAGGAAAAAACGCCATCCGCTATTTCCGTTTGGGGCATGGTGTAAGTCAGATGGCGAGACACGCCATCACTATCGGTATAATCAACGTCTATATTTTTGTAGACCAACAAAAGCGCCTTCCAATAGGGCATAACCTTCAGGGTAGGAGTAGTAGGGGCGGCTTTACCTGGTAAAGGTGATAAAAAAACACCAAGCAAAAGTAAAATTGCAACCAGGCGATGGAGTTTCTTGTGCATATGAACTTGCCTTCCCGCAACATCCAGATCAGACATCTGATTTTTACAAAAAGTCGGATGTCTGGTAACGACTATTCAGACTGTGCTGGAAAAAGAATATCTTTTACCCGCTCGCTTACCAGGAAAAACCCATTAATGTAACAAAGTCTGCCATGAATAGCCTCTTTCTGGCGCGGCCGTGAATTTGACAATGGTGCCTCATATCCCTCATATGATGTATACTGCCAAAGGCCATAAAGTGTCATTTTGCCCGGCGAATGGAATTCGCGGCAACAATTGCAAAGACCGCCTGCGCGGTCTGGGGACCAGTCGGCGAGGGCCGACTTTGCCCTTGTAGGCGCGGTTTCAACCGCCGGCTAAAATGTCAGATTATGCCCTTCGTTGGTATAGAACCATGTTGCACTTCAAAAGCGTGTGAACTTGTTTTTCTTGTCGTGCAACACAGCACTTATAACAGCTATTTATAAACGGTTACAGTTCCGCTTATTTGCCCTTCGTGGACCTTGTTGCCATCCACATAAATCGTGCCGCTGCCAGGAGAAACATCCCAGGAAACCTGTCCTGAACTATTGGTGCGGCCGGTGGAATGGGTATATTCTCGCCAACTGATTTGTACGTCTGCGCCACTTGCAGGACGGCCGTCATTTCCCAAAACCTTGACTGTAATCATGATTGCCTCCTTTCGGTTAAGCCTCAAAATTTAATTCTTTCTTCGGTGGCAGATTCTCCATGCCAACCTTGTTTTTGCTCTCACTCAGGCTGTAATTACAATCCTGCGGCTGCAATCAGCAGCAGCAGACCCCCAAAAATGCTAATGCCAATCACGATCACGTTGAGCCAGAGCATAAACCCCAGGCATCCCTGGCCGGGAAGGCTCTGCCCGGCTAACTGCTGCATTCGCTGCGCTTCCCGGTAGTAGATGAAGTTGACGATCAACCCCGGAAGAAAAAAGAACATGTACAGAATAAAAACGAGTACGGCCGAACCGGTATAACTTTTCATCCGCGCGGCGGCGCGTTCGGCTTCAGAAACCTTGTAGTCAGCTTCAAATTGTTCGGACATGATGCAAAACCTCCTGAAAAGAGTTGGAGCAGGTACTGGATCGTCATTTGCCGATACCGGGTTGCCTGCCAGACACGATGTTGAAATGCGCCAGATGGTAACACGGCCGTACCCACCTATAGGTGTAATTTCTCATATCCGTCCCGTGTAAAAACTCACCGGTTTTGTATAATCAGATGATGATGCCAATGCCAGATGTTTTAGTGGTAGATGATGACGCCTTTACCCGCAGCGGGATTTGCGGCTATTTGCGGGCGTTGGGCTGCCAGACACGGGAAGCGGGCGACGTGCAAACAGCCTGGGAACTGGCGCTGGCGTCGCCGCCGCCAACGGCCGTCATAGACATCCGCCTGCCCCTCTCTCCCGCCGAAGCTAATACCTTGCCCACCGCCGCCAACGGCATTGACCTGACCCTGCGCCTGAAAAAATCTTTTCCCACGCTGGGCGTGGTGCTGCTCTCCGCCCATGCCCGGTATGAACAAGAGGTCATTCGCCTGGCGCAGCGTTTTATGCGCAGTATCGCCTTTTTGCACAAAGGGGGCGATATGTCCCGGCTGGAATGGGCGCTGGCGGAAGTGCAAAACGGCCGTACCCTCTTCCAATCCAACCTGGTGAATCCCTACGTGCTGGAAACGGCCGTGCGCACCCACTTTGCGCCTGATGAGGCCCATTGGATTGACCAGGCCTTAACCGAGATGTCCCGCCTCTCCCCCCGTGAACAGGAAATTGCCCACCTGCTGGCGGCAGCCTATACGCCGGAAGCTATTGCCGCCCGGCTGCATCTCTCCAAAGGGAACGTGGATAACGTGATTTCCCATATTTACAGCAAATTGGGGCTGGCGGATATGAAGGAGGATGGGGTGGGGTTACGGCCGTTGCCCATCCTGGTGAAAGCGTGTTTACTGGCGGATATACGGGAAAGTAAACAGTGAGCAGTGGGCAGTGAACAGTTAAGATAGTAATGGGTTGTCGGGCTGTTTGTTTCTCCATCTGAATCATTTACAATGAGGTTGATACATTAAAAGTAAAAGGGGACATCCCATGAGTGAAGCATTATCCTACCGGTTTCAAGATGTTTTAGAAGTTGTGGAAACGTGGTCATTAAAAGATCAATCCCTGTTCATAGAAATTTTGCAACGGCGGTTGGCGCAAAAGCGGCGAGATGAACTGGCTTTGGAAATCAAGGATGCGCGGCAGGATTACCAGACAGGCAATGTCACACGCGGAACGGTCGCGGATTTGATGGCGGAGCTAGACGAAGTTTATTGAAGCCAGATAGCAAGCGACCGATGAAGGACAAAAAGTGGTATCACGATTGGCTGGGTTGGGCATTGGTCATTTCCATTGGGTATGCCGTTCTCTGTTGGCTCAGTCTGGCCAGTGATGTAGGACGGCCGTTTCCCGGCTTCCTCACTTACCACAACCTCATCCTCACCCGTATGGAGTTGGAATGGAATACGCCTTCCTGGTGGTGGGACAACACTGGCGAACGTCCCCAACTGGGCGATGTGCTGCTTCAGGTGGATGAAACCCCTTTTCATGGCATTGCCCAACCTGTGGTGGAAGGGCAGCTTTACCAGCGTATTTGGGATGAAGGGCAAACGGCCGTCCAGGTTACTTTCGAGCGTGATGACCACCCGATTACCTTTTCCATTCCACTAGAAATTTTCTCCTGGGCACATTACAGCGATTTAATGTTGTTATCGGTGGTCGTAGCTGCCTGCTACTGGCTGTTAGCGATCATCCTGTACCACGCTTCAAGTGATGAAAGCAGACAACGGTTTGTCATCTTGCTTTTGTGTGGTATTGCGACGCTGGCGGCGGCCGTGCGCGGCTCGTTATTCACCTTTGGCACTTCGCGGGAAGCGGTTTTGTTTTTCATCAATCCCGTCCATTCTATGACCGCCACCTTTATGGGCGTTCTCCTTATCCAACTGGCCTTTCAGTTCCCGTATCCCCGTTGGCCGCGCCTGCAACGTTTTGTCATGCCCTTTCTTTTTGGGCTGACGGCCATGTTATACCTCTTCTTTCTCACCGGGAAAATCACCACCTGGCGCATCGGCGTTACCCCCATCACCCAATGGATGGATAGGGCCTGGTTTCATAACTTTCAATACCTCATCATTCTGGGTATTGCGTCGGTTCTGGCGCGTCTTTTCTGGGAAGCCCTTACCTTGCCTACTAAAGTGCGTGAACGGCAAGAAGCACGGCTGCTTTTAGTGGCGTTTATTCTGTTTTTACCGGCCGTCTGGTTTGCCATTCATGGCATATCGGGTACTAATGCTACTATTCTGTTTTTGCAATCCCTGGCGGACACACGCTTTCTGTCATTGGCAGTGCCCTTTGCGTTTGCGGCCATTAGCCTGCGCTACCATACCTTTGCCGGGGCGGAGCGGTGGTTGTTCCTGGCGCTGGTGCTGGCGGTGAGCGGCTTTCTGGCCAATGCGGGCACGGCCGTCCTCTTCTGGCAGCGGTCTCATCTCATCCGGGAACTGCCCTTTCCGCCTACGGCCGTCCTCTTTCTCCTCTTCCTGTTCATCGGGCTGGTATGGGGCTGGCAGAGTGGTTGGCGTGGCTGGCTGGGGCGCGTCTTCCAGTGGGAGCGCGTGAATATGCGCCAGGTGCAGCAATATGGGCAGCGGTTAGTTGCCGCTCCCCACACTGACCCGCGTCAGGTGGCGCAGGCGATGGCCGAGGCGTTGTGCCAGGAACTCCAGGTCACGCACACGGCCGTTTGGTTAACCGCTAAAAATGGGCTGGAACTGACCGCCACATCCGGCGCATGGCCTGAGCAGATTCCCGGAAACCTGGCAGCGCCCGCAGGCATCCCCATCATCCCATTTCGTTTGGGAGCAAACACAACGGTTTGGGCACGGCCGTTGCACCCACAGGCCATCGTTGTTTTGCCTCTGGTGTTAAGCGGGCAATTGCTGGGTGTCATGGCCTCCGGCAGCCGGTGGGACACGGCCGTTTTTGATGACCGTGACCTGGACATTCTGGCGCTCATCGCCCAGCAGTCGGCCGTTTTCCTGCAAAACGCGCAGCAAACGGCGCAATTGCGCCAGGCGGACCGCCAACTGCTACAGATGCAGGAAGAAACGCAGCGCAAAACGGCTCAGGATTTACACGATTATGTGCTGCCCGTGATGGGTAGGCTGCAATTGCAACTACAAACCGGCCAGCGCATGTTGAACGATTGCCCGGAAGATGTGCCCGCTTTGCTGGCTACTAGCCTGGCCCAACTACGAGACAACACGGCCGTCATCCGCCGCATCCAACAAAACCTGGTGGTACGGCCGTTGGAATATGGTCTGGC
>CAADGU010000373.1 GCA_900696625.1 uncultured Chloroflexota bacterium
GCCGCTGCCCCCGCCGAAGCCGACCAGATTTATGCCCGCGTCCAGGGCCAAATTGCACCGGAATCCCTGTACCTGACGGAAATCAGCCCGGTCATCGGCACCCACACCGGCCCCGGCGCGGTGGCAGTCGTTTATTACACAGAAAATTGAGTAATTGGGTAATTACCCAATTACCCAATTACCCAATTACCAACGTATGCTAGACAAAATCCAAAAAGTAGTCGCCCGGTATGAAGAGATTGACCGGCAAATGGCCGACCCCTTCATCTTGAGCGACCACGTGAAGTTAACCGAATTAGCCCAGGAACGGGCCGAAATGGGGCCGCTGGTCAACGTCTACCACACCCATGAACAGGTCATGCAAGAGTTGGCCGAAGCCAGAGAGATGGCTGAACTGGCCGAAGACCCAGAACTACGGGACATGGCCGAAGAAGAGATCGAACGGTTGACAACCCGGCTGGCAGAGCTAGAGGGCGAAATGCTCAAACTGCTCATCCCCAAAGACCCACGTGACGACAAAAACGTCTTCATCGAAATTCGAGCCGGTACAGGTGGCGACGAAGCGGCCATTTTTGCGGCTGATTTGCTGCGCATGTATACCCGTTACGCCGAAAGAAAAGGGTGGAAGACCCAGATTGTGGATGAGAACCGCATTGGCGTGGGTGGTTATAAAGAGGTGATCCTCTCGGTGAAGGGTAAGGGGGCGTATTCCCGCTTCAAATTTGAGAGCGGTGTGCATCGCGTCCAGCGTGTGCCCGTCACCGAATCACAGGGGCGCATCCACACCAGCGCCGCCACCGTGGCCGTTATGCCGGAACTGGAAGCAGTAGACATCACTCTGGATGAGCGCGACCTGGAAATTACGGCTACCTTTTCCGCCGGGCCGGGTGGGCAGCACATGCAAAAGAACCAGACGGCCGCGCGTATTGTGCATAAACCCACCGGTATGATGGTCAAAATCCAATCGGAGCGCAGCCTGACGCAAAACAAACAGTTGGGCATGGCCATCATTCAGGCGCGGTTGCAAGAAATGGAGGAGGAGAAACAGCATACGGCCGTGGCCGCCGACCGCAAATCACAGGTAGGCTCCGGCGACCGCAGCGAAAAAATCCGCACCTACAACTACCCCCAATCCCGCGTCACCGATCACCGCGTTGGCTTCACCAGCTACAACCTGCCCGTTGTCATGGATGGCGACCTCGACCCCTTCATTGACGCCCTCACCGTCGCCGACGAATCCGAAAAGCTGGCAACTGTTGAAAGGTAACCGATTACCGAGAGACATGAGCGAACTGAAATACAAACCACGAGGCTTACACTTTGAGGAATTTGAAATCGGGCAAGAGTTGGTTACGGCCGCGCGCACCATTACTGAGGCCGATATTGTCAACTTTGCCGGGTTGTCTGGCGACTTTAACGCCATTCACACCGACGCCGTCTATGCCGCTCAGGACACCTTTGGGCAGCGGGTGGCGCATGGGTTGTTGGTGCAGGCCATTGCCACCGGGCTGATGGTGCAGTCCGGCGTCATTGAGGGCACCGTATTAGCCTTTCGTGAACTAACGGCTAAATTCAGCCTGCCCGTTTTTATTGGCGATACCATACACGTGCAGGCCAGCGTCGTGGAAACGAAGGAATTTCGGCGGCTGGGCGGCGGAAACGTTACCATCAAGTACGGCGTTATAAACCATGAAGGTAAAACCGTACAGCGTGGCGAGTGGATCATGCTGATTAAAAGCAAGATGTAATTGGGTAATTTTGTAATTGTGTAATTACCCAATTACCCAATTACGCAATTACAAAACAATGAACGACGAACAAGATACCCAAAAACCAAACATCAATCCCGAAGACGATACACCTACCGGCAAACGGCCGTTGCCGCAACGGCCGTCCCCCCCACCTCCGTCCCCTCCCCCCGACGAAGCCGAAACGGTCTCGCTCTTTGACCTGATGGACGCGACGGACGATCCCACCATCACCCTGAGCGGCATGACTGACGAAGCGGCAAAAGCAGCCGCACAACCGGGGCCAACCGCGCCGCCGCCATTGGCCGCGCCGGAGTTGACGCCCCGCGAGCGTCCCCCCGTGTATGATCTGGACGCCACCCAGGTGCGCCCCGACCTGGCCATACCGGGCAACCGCCAGACCACCCAACCCGCACAACCGCCAACCATGCCGGCCCCTCCCCAACAACAACCTACCCGGCAGCAGTACCCGGCGCAGCCACCACCACCGGCCCGGTCAACCGCGAGGCCACAACCGCCTGCCCAACCCGCGCGCCGACAGCCTGCATACCCCCAACAACCGGTGCGCCAGGCTGCCCCGCCCCCCGCGCGCGTGGCCATGCCGCCCCAGGAAGTGGCGCCGCGCCCCATGCGCCGCGCCAAACGCAGTTGGGGCGGCTGCCTCATGCGCAGCCTGGTTGTTCTGGTAGCGGCGTTTGTGGTCGGTTTTATGCTCCTGATTGCCGGTTCGGCCTTTGCCTACCGCGCCATTGCCGCCGACTTGCCGGAAATTGGTGACCTGGAAGCCAAAGCCAGCAGCTTTGAAACGGCCCGCATTTACGACCGCAACGGCGTGGAGCTTTCCACCCTGGTAGACCCGGAAACAGGCAATCGGATACGTGTAACGTTGCCCGAAATCTCCCAGGAATTGATAGACGCCACCATCGCCACCGAAGATTCCCGCTTTTACCAAAATCCCGGTTTTGACCCCATTGGCATTACCCGCGCCATTGTGCAGGCCGCCCAGGAAGGGGAAGCGGTCTCCGGGGCCAGCACTATTACACAACAGTTGGTGCGCGCCCTGGTATTGAGCGAAGAAGAGCGCGCCGAGCGCACCCTGCGCCGTAAAATTCGGGAGATCATTCTGGCCGCCGAAATGTGGCAGAAGTATGACAAAGACACCATTTTAGAACTGTATCTGAACGAGATTTACTACGGCAATCGGGCTTACGGCATTGAAGCCGCCGCCCAGACCTATTTCAACAAGTCGGCTAAAGATTTGACGCTGGCAGAAGCGTCTTTGTTGGCCGGGCTGCCGCAAGCGCCCGCTTTTTGGGACCCCTACACCAACCCGGACGGAGCGCTGATTCGCCAGACGCAGGTGTTGAACCTGATGATGGCCGAGGGGTATATCACCTACCAGGAGGCGCTGGCAGCGCAAAATGAAACGGCCGTTTTCATTTACAACCTGACCCCACCCGCCGCGCCGCAAGTGCGCCACCCTCATTTTGTCTACACCGTCTTGCAGCAGGCGGAGGCGTTGTTAGGCGCACAATCCATTTATCGCGGCGGGCTGCGCATTTACACCACACTGGACCCGGAGGCGCAGCGGTTGGCGGAAACGGCCGTCACCGATGCCCGCACCACCATCAACAACGCCGGCGCCAATAACGCCGCTATGGTGGTGGTGCAGCCCGCTACCGGCGAAATTCTGGCGCTGGTGGGCAGCGCCGATTTTTACAACGAGGCGATCAGCGGGCAGGTGAACATGGCCCTGGCCCCCCGCCAGCCCGGTTCCAGCATCAAACCGCTGGTCTACCTCTCCGCTTTTGAAAATGGCTGGACGCCCGCCACCCTCATTTGGGATGTGCCCACCTCCTTCCCGGATGGAGCCAACCCACCCTACCAGCCCAAGAATTACGACGACACGTTTCATGGGCCGCTGCGGGTACGGCCGTCGCTGGGCAACTCTTACAACGTCCCGGCGGTAAAGGCGTTGGAATTTGTGGGCGTCTGCAACTTCATTAACAACGTGCAAAAAGTGGGCATGACCTCGCTCAAAGACGAGGGCTGCGCGACGGTGGGGCAACCGGCCAATTATGGTCTGGCGCTGGCGTTGGGCGGCGGCGAAATCAGCCCATTGGAAATGGCCGGGGCGTTTGGCGCGCTGGCAAACCAGGGACGGTATGTCAAGCCGTTTACTATCAGCCGCATTGAGAACCGGTTGGGTGAAATTCAATACCAGCAAACACCGCCAGGCGCAGAAGCCCAGGTGGTGCGCCCGGAACATGCTTATTTGCTCAGCGACATCCTCTCTGACAACAGCGCCCGGCAGCCCGCCTTTGGGCTGAACAATCCGCTGGTGATTGCCGGGCACCGGGTGGCGGCCAAGACGGGCACGTCGGGCAGCAGCCGCCTGGATGTGCGCGATAACTGGACGATTGGGTATACGCCGGAAGTGGTCACGGCCGTATGGGTGGGCAACACCGACAACACCCCCATGGGCCAAAACGCCTCGGCCGTGGAAGTGGCCGCGCCCATCTGGAACCGTTTTATGAGCCAATATCTGTCTGGCCGCGCCCCGGTAGATTTTCCCCGGCCCGGCGGCGTGATGGATGTGGAAATTTGCGCCGATTCGGGCGCGCGCCCCGGCCCAGGCTGCGTGAACCGCATCGTAGAACGCTTTGCCCAGGATCAGCCGCCGCTGAATGCGGACGCCGATTTTAGCCGGGTTTTGCCCATTGATTTGTGGACAGGGCTGCAAGCCAACGAACACTGCCCCGAATCGGTACAAGAGGCCACCTTCTTCGACATCCTGGTCAGCGGGCAGCCGGCGGTGTGGGAGCGGGAACGGTTTGTGGCCAAACAATGGGTGGAAACGACGGGCGGCGGGCAGGCCTGGGCGCGGGCGCGCAACATCGCCATTCCGCTGACACTGCCACCCGAACAGGCCTGTGATGAAAACACGCCGCGCCCGGAAATCACTATCAACCAGCCAACCGAACGCGCTGAAGTTTCCGGTATCTTTGATATTTGGGGTACGGTGAAAGCGCCCAATTTTAATGGCTATCAGGTAGAGTATGGCCTGGGTGAAAATCCGGGTGGTTGGGGCTTGATTCAGGAACGGCGGCCCGCGCCGGTGGAAAATGGCGTTCTGGCGACGTGGGATACGGCCAATACCAACGCCACCGGCCTGGTGACTATACGCATCCTGCTGTTCGGGCCGGATAACCCGTACAACCCGGAAGCGGGGCCAACGGTGCTGGAAAAACGGGTGACGGTGCTGATTTTGGAACCGACGGGCACACCGACGGCCACGCCGACGCATACACCGACGCCAACCAACACACCTACGCCCACGGAAACGCCAACTATGACCAGCACGCCCACGGAGACGCCTTCACCAACGCCAACGGGCACGGCCGTGCCGCCCACCGAAACACCCACCCTGCCGCCTCCGCCGCCACCGACCGAGGAACCGTCGCCCACACCAACACAAGAAGCGCCGCCCCCGGTGGAGACGGTGAAGCCGTAAACCGTAAACCGTAATCGGTAATCGGTAATCTGAAGTCCGATAACAGATAACCGATAACCGATTACTGAATACCGATAACCATATGATGAAATTCACGGCCGTCATTTTTGACCGCGATGGGGTTTTGACTGATTTTGACTTAGGGGGGGCTGCTGCTTACTTTGAGTCGCTGCTGCCCCTGTCTGTGCCAGAGTTAGCCGAGCGCTGGCAGCAGTGGGGGGCACAGGTTGGTTTCCCGCGCAGCACGGCGGAAGAGGCTGCCTTCTGGCAGGGATTTTGGCGCGGGTTGGCTGAGGAATTGGCCCTGCCGCCCGCCGTGCAGATGCAGTTGCAACAGGTGGAGTACACCCGCTTTATGCGACCTTTTCCCGATGCCCGCGCCGCCCTGCTGACCGCGCGGCGTCATGGGCTGCAAACGGGGGTGCTGTCTAATTTTACGCTGGCCAGTCTGGTGGATTCGTTGACGGCCGTTGGCCTGGCCGACCTGATTGATGAGGCCTGCGCCGCCACCGTGATTGGCGTTTCCAAACCCCATCCTGAAGCGTACCTGACCATTTGCCGCACCCTGGGTGTGTCGCCCGCGCACTGCCTTTTTTTTGATGACGAACCGGTGTGTGTGCAAGGCGCGCGGCAGGTGGGCATGGCTGCTTATCTGGTAGACCGGCAGCGCCCTGACCATGATCTGGCTGCCGGCATTGTCCGCGACCTGACGGCCGTGCCCCTCCTCCTCGCCTGAAAACCTGAACACCAAAACACGTCATTAGTACCATTATGCCGCTGAAATTCACGGCCGTAACTACTATACTTTCTCTAACCTGAGATCGTATCAATTATTCACCGAGGAGTTAACCGTGAAACCCACCATAATGGTTGTAGATGACGAAGCCCATATTCGTGATATGTTAACTTTGCTGCTGGAATTACATGGTTTTGCCGTTTCCACAGCCATAGATGGCGCAGACGCCTGGCAAAAAATCAATCAACGTCTGCCGGACGCCATCATTTTGGATGTGATGATGCCGGTGATGGATGGCATCACCTTCTGCCGCCATCTGCGCGCCGACCCGCAGACGACCCATTTACCGGTGATCATGCTCAGCGGCAAGACGCAGTTTGGCGCGGAAGCGGAGGGCCTGGCGGCCGGGGCCGACTTTTACATGTGGAAACCCATGAAAACGCCGGAATTGATGGCCAATATCCAGACCGTGCTGGAACGCACGGCCGTACCTGCCTAAAGAAGTAAACAGTAATCGGTAATCAGTAAACGGTGTATTGCCAACCGATTACCGATTACCGATTACCGTTCACGCAGGCGTCAGCTTCTTCACGCGGAAGGCCAGGATAATCAGCACAATGCCGCCGATGATGCCCCAGACGGCCACAGCCAGCACCAGCGCCACCGCCGACATCAACACATTCCCCAACACCAGAAAACCAAAGATGACGTAGAGAATGCCCAGGAAAAAGCTGGCCCAGGAGCGTTCGCGCTGCCCGTTCTGGCTGCGACCGGTAAAAATAGTCACGACGCCATTGATGAGGGCGGCAACACCCAGAATCAACACCGCCAGGCTGGGCACAATGACGGCCGACCAGGCCATATTCCGCAGTACGGCCAACCCGGCAATGATGGAGATGACCCCGGCCACAATCACCCACCATTTGTGGTCGGGCACATGCCCGGCCAACGCCGCTACAATGTTAAAAACACCGCTAACCATCCAGTAAATGCCCAACAGGGCCACCAGAACGGTGACGGTTTGCTCGGTAGCCGTCAGCAGCAGCACCCCGATGACTAAGGCGGCAATGCCTTGCAGTAAAAATAGCCACCAGGAACTGGCAGCGACCTGTTTCGTCCGTTCCATTTCTGCTTGACTCATGGTCATGGTTTGTTTCCTCCTCTCTGAAAATTATGAATTATGAAGGATGAATTATGAAGTTTCATTCATCACTTCACCGTGTTCAACACAAGTGGCGGTGAGCTTATTACCCGTGAAGCCTCTTTCATTAGCGCCACAAGAATTGACATAAATGCAGACATTATAGCAGTGTCACGGCCGTTCTCCAACTACCACACCACCTCATTGTGTTACAATCTGGGTGTTCATGTGAACACCTGAACACAATAACACCAGCATTTTGGAGAACTGCCATGCCCCTTACCTGGACGCCCCCTGCTGATTGGGTGCGGTTAACGGCCGTAGACGCCCACACCGCCGGCGAACCCTTGCGCATCTTCACCAGCGGTTGGCCGGCAATACCCGGCCTCACCATCCTGGAAAAACGCCGTTACGCCCAGACCCACCACGACCATCTGCGCCGGGCTACCATGTGGGAGCCACGCGGCCACGCCGATATGTATGGCTGTCTGCTCACCGAACCGGTGACGCCGGATGGGGACGTGGGGGTGTTGTTCCTGCACAATGAAGGGTTCAGCACCATGTGCGGGCACGGCATCATTGGCCTGACGAAGGTCGCGCTGGACACCGGCCTGATTGACAAGCCGGGCGATGTACCCGTGCTAAAAATTGACAGCCCGGCGGGCCGGGTAACGGCGTATGCCCGGCGGGAAGAGGGGGTGGTCACGGCCGTGTCCTTCCACAATGTGCCCTCCTTTGCCTATGCCCTGGATCAGGTGGTGGATGTGCCCGGTCTGGGGGCTGTGCTCTATGATGTCGCCTTTGGCGGCGCGTTTTATGCCTTTGTGCGGGCAGAAGATGTGGGCGTGGGGCTGGCGGCAGAAAATGTAGGTGAATTGATAACGAAGGGGCGGGCGATTAAAACGGCCGTGATGCAATCGTTACCCATTCATCACCCTTTTGAGCCGGACTTGGGCTTTCTCTACGGCGTCATCTTCGTGGGCGCGGCACATGATCCGGCGCACCACAGCCGCAACGTCTGTATCTTTGCCGAGGGCGAGGTAGACCGCTGCCCCACCGGCACCGGCGTCAGCGCCCGCGCTGCTTTGCATTTTGCCAGGGGAGAAATTGGGCGGCGGCAGCCGTTTGTGGTGGAGAGCATTTTGGGTACGACGTTTACGGGTGAAGTGGTGGGGGTGACGGCGTTTGGGGGGCATACGGCCGTGATTCCCCAAGTCACCGGTACCGCCCATATCTGCGGCCGCAACGAGCTGCTCATTGACCCAACTGACCCGCTGCGGGGTGGGTTCATTTTGCGGTAATGAACCACGGATCAGACGGATTTTGCAGATTGGCACGGATTTGCTTCTTTACCTATCCGTGAAAATCTGTACCATCCGTTCAGTCCGTGGTTAATTTCTGAATCTTCAAAAGATCACTCATGCCATTACCAGATTCATTCGTTCACACAGTCAGCCTTACTTTTGAGGGGGGGGCAGAATGGCTGGGGCGGCTGCCGGAGTTGATCGCGGCGTGTGAGGCGCGGTGGGGATTGGTGGCGCAGCCGCATTTTCCCGGCCTCTCGTACAATTATGCCGCCCCGGCTGCGCTGGCCGATGGTACGGAAATTGTGCTGAAGTTGGGCGTACCCCGCCACGAACTGACGACGGAGATTGAGGCGCTGAAACTGTACAACGGCCGTGCCATGTGCCACCTCCTCGATGCCGACGCCGCCATGGGGGTGCTGCTGCTGGAACGCTTGCGACCGGGGCATATGCTCATCACGGTAAGCGATGATGAGACCGCCACCCGCCTTGCCGCCGACGTGATGCGCCGCCTGTGGCGACCGCTGCCCGAACAGCACATCTTTCCCGCCGCAGCGGATTGGATCGCGGACCTGGCGGCGTTGCGCACTGAATTTGATGGGGGCGCCGGCCCATTTCCGGCGCGGCTGGTGGAGATGGCCGAATCCCTGTTTGCCGACCTAGTGGCTTCCAGCGCCCCGCCCGTGCTGCTGCACGGCGACCTGCACCATTACAACATCCTGGCAGCCGAACGTGAACCCTGGCTGGCGATTGACCCCAAAGGGGTAGCCGGGGAACCGGCCTACGAAGTAGGCGCGCTCATGCGCAATCCGCTGAATTTGCACGAATGGCCGAACCGCACGGCCGTGACCGCCCGTCGCCTGGACATTCTGGCTGAGCAGCTCGAGATGGATCGCCAACGATTGTTGGCCTGGAGCTTTGCCCAGGAAATTCTCAGCCAGTGGTGGGATTACATAGACACCCACAGCCAACCGAACATGTGGTTGGCCGAGTGTCTGGCGGGGATGTTGGGTGAGCAGGTGAGGGGGTGATCAATCTCCCAATCTCCCAATCTCTAATCTCTAATCTCTAATCCTCCCTCCTCCCCCATCTCTACCAGACCTTTCAGGATTTGTTCGGCCGTTTTTTCCCAAGAAAAGCGGGACACATTGGCATAGCCTTTTGTGACCAATATCTGGCGCAGGGTATTGTCTTGGGCCAGTTGGCGCATCCCGTCGCTGATGGCGTTCACATCGGAGGGGTCAACCAGCAGGGCGGCGTCGCCGGCTACTTCCGGGCAAGAGCTGGTGTTGGCCGCCAGCACGGGCACACCACACGCCTGCGCCTCCAGGATGGGAAAGCCAAACCCTTCATACAACGAGGGGTAGAGTACGGCCGTTGCCCCCGAAATCAACACGGCTTTGTCTTCATCGGCGATAAAACCGGGGAGGATGATTTTTTCAGAGATTGGCGCCTGCAGATTGGAGATTGTGTCCAGGATGGGCTGGGCCAGCCAACCCCTTTTCCCGGCAAGGACAAGCTGGTGAGGCGGGCCGGATTGGGCGTAGGCCTGCACCAGCCGTTCCAGGTTTTTGCGGGGGTGAATGGTGCTTATGTAAAGCAAATAGGGGGGCATGATCTGGTATTTCTGGCACACGGCCGTGACCATTTCTCCCTCCACCCGCTGCAAATCCGGGTCCACACCAGGATAGACCACGCTAATCTTGTCGGCGGCAATCCCATCAAAACGAATCAGGTCATCTTTGGTGGTCTGGGAATCGGCAAAAACGCGGTGGGCGCGACGGCCGTTGTGCCGCGTACTCCACTTCAGATAGGCCAACTGGCGGTGGGGATGGGCCTCCGGGAAGTAATGGTAGCCTAAGTCGTGGATGGTAGCGGCGGCACGGCCGTGATAATTCAGCGGAATCACGTGCGCCGGTGTAAAAAAAACGTCTGGCGGGCGCTGCTGCAACTCCGCCGCCAACCGCACATGCGTCCACAACCGGGCGAAGGGAATCACGACTTCTTCAATATGATCCGCTGCCGGAAACAGATTGGGCGGCGGCGGCTCATTAAAATAGAGGCGAATAGTGTGCCCCTGAACGCCTGCCAGCGGAATAAGCGCCCGCAGCAAAAACCAGGCATACGCTTCCGTCCCGGTGCGTTGCCCGGCTACAGCCCGGCTGGCGTCAATTCCAATTAACATAAAAAGCAATTGAGCAATTGAGTAATTGAGTAATCGGCCTGTTAATTACACAATTACTCAACTACTTCCTATTGGCAGCCTGGTTCAATATCCAGGTAATCCTGGGCCACCCAGCCTTCCTGCCCGGAGACAACCGAACTGACCTTGCGCCAGACCAACCCATTCACCTCCTGCGGTGGTTCATCTGGGACCAGCGTAATTAACGTCGCTTCCGGCAGGGTGGTAATCTCGTCGCCGCCTGGCGTCCGGCGCAGCAGCAAACCATTGCCCTGTGTGCCCTGCACCACAGCCCGGCAAATAATGGGGGTGGATGTCGGCGTCGGCAGCGAGGTATCTTCAGTTGGCGTTGGCGTCAGCGGGGGCGGCAACACTTCCACCTCCGGCCTGGGCGTGGCGGTCTCCACGCCTTCAATAATGGCGCCTGCTTCGGCCGCCTCCTGCTCTGTTGTTTGCTGCAACTGGGTAAACAGCAAGCCAATGGCTGCCAGGAACATTAAAACGGCGCCGGCCAGAGTAAAACTGGCACGGCGCAAAATGGCTTCTCGCTCTAGCGTGTAAAAACGTGCCCCGCCACGCCGGATGCCGCGATAGGTAGCAATGGCCGCAAACAGGCCGGCGAGGGTAAGGGCGATGGGAATTAGCATAGGTAAGTATCAGGCAGGATAGGGGGATATTGGTCACAATATCCCCCTATCTCAGTTTTCAAATAACAACCGGCCCCTGGCGCAAGACAACCGGGGCACTACCGGTACAATCAATCACAGTAGAAGCCTGGCCCATGGGGGATGGCCCGTCATCTAACACGGCCGTGACCAACCCACCAAGCTGCGCCATTGCCTGCTCGGCTGTCTCTGCCGGCGGTTGGCCGGACAAATTGGCGCTGGTAACAGCCATCACACCGCCTGCCGCGCGAATGACGGCGCGCGCGGCTTTGTGGTTGGGAATACGCACGGCAATGGTGTCATCTGGCGACAGGGCCGGTGGCAAGCCAGGGCGTTTGGGCAGCACAATGGTCAATGCACCCGGCCAGTATTGGGCAATGTACTGCTGCACGGTTGGCGATACCGGGAAAGATACCTTTTCTAAATCGGCGACATCGGCCAGTAAAACGGGAATTGCTTTATAAAGCGGACGCTGTTTGACCTGATACAGGCGGCGGATGGCGGCATCGTCCAGGGCGTGGCAGCCCACGCCATAGACGGTATCGGTGGGAATTACCACCAGTTTGCCGGCACAGACGTAGACGGCCGTTTGTGCCACATCGGCCGGTCTATCCGCATAGAGATGTTGGGTATGCTGTCCTTCGTTACGGTCCACTTGATTTTTATGTTTCCATGTGGAGATTGGAGATTAGAGATTGGGGGATTGGGAGATTAATCACCCCATCAGCCCTACACCTGCTCACCTCATCACCACCACAATCCGGTCATGCCCGGCAAAATCAACCTGTATAGTTACCTGCGCTTCTGGGAAAAATGTGTGTGCCAGTTGGGTAACGGCCGTTCCCTGCTGCCAGCCAATCTCCAGAAAAATCGCGCCCTGGGGGGCCAACTTGTTGACAGCCTGGGCTAATAACTGCTGGATTAAATCCAACCCATCCGGCCCCCCTTTCAAGGCCAGGGCCGGTTCGTACCATTTTACCCCATCGGCTAGTGCCGTCCACTCGTCAGTGGTTACATAGGGCAGGTTGGCTACGATGCCATCCAGACCAGATGGCAGTGGTGTAAGCAGATCGCCCTGGTAAAAATGAATGCGCCCAGGGGCCAGCCGGTCGGCATTGCGCCGGGCAACGGCCAGGGCATCGGGTGAGATATCACCAGCGGCAATGGTGGCGGTGGGCAACTGCCGCGCCAGGGCAATGGCAATGGCGCCGCTGCCGGTACCAATATCGGCCAGGCGGGTGGCATGGTGGGTTTTGGCCCATTGCACGGCCGTGTCCACCAACTGCTCCGTCTCCGGGCGCGGAATCAAAACGGCCGGGTTCACTTCCAGTTCAAAATCATAAAAGGGGGCCGTGCCCAGCAAATAGGGGATTGGTTCATGCTGCCCGGCGCGTTCGACTAACTGCCGGTAATCTGTTTCCTGTACGGCCGTCAGGCGGGCGTTGTTGTGGGCCACCAGGTAGCTGTGGGAACACTGCAACACGTATTGCAGCAGCAGGCGGGCATCCAGGTAAGGCGTGGGAGAGAGGGCGAGGCGGGTACGGCCGTAATCCAGCGCCTCGTCAATGGTCATACCGGTCATGGCCTGACGTGACGGTTGCCTGACAGGAAGGCTAATCGTCTTCTACCCAAAAATCGGGCACGGTTGGCCTGACCTGCCGGGCGTTAAACTCGGCCAGCAGTTCTGGCGTCAGGTTGTCTGCCTTCACCGCCCGGATGAGGTCTACCAGGCGCTCAGCACGGAAATTGAGCAGTTTTTCGCCTTTTGCCGCTGTCGCTTTGTGGGCGTCGCCCACGTACATATGGGGGTACATGGCGTACCAATCCATGGGGGAGTAGCCTCCGGCGTCGGCAAGGGGCTGGTTACGATGCAGGTTGGTAAACGGCCGTGCCGGTATCTGCGCCATCTTCACCAGGGAATCGTCAATGTGGCGGATCATACTCGTTTCCGCTTCACAGGCGTGGCCGTTTTCAGGATGTTCCAGGATGGTTTCATCCATAGGCACAACCGGCAAATCGGCATAATAGACCACATAGGGTTTTAGCTTTTCCGGCAGGGTTTGCACAAACAAGGGCAAAAAGAAACGGTTGCCGCCATGCCCGCTGATGAGAATGATTTTACTCAGGCCATTGCGATACATTTCATCGCAGATGTTTTCCAGCAGGGCAAACGCCAATTCTCGTTTGATCACCAACCCACCGGGCAGGTGGGCCGTTTCGTGGTTGATGCTAAAGGGATAAGGGGGGAAGACGACGGCCGTTTCCTGCGCGGCGGCGCGGCAGGCTACAAAATGGGCGGTAAACATGTCCGTACCCAGCGGCAGGTGCGAAGCGTGTGCTTCCAGGACGCCGATGGGAATAATGCCTACTCCCTGGCACTGCTGCACGGCAGCCGCGAAATCAAGCGAAGTCAACTGTTCCCACTGCATGACAGGCCCCACATCAACCGCTGATAATGCCCCACAGCACCACAAATAATATGCCGATGACGATAATATCCAGCACTACCAACAGCGCCAGCACCAACCGCTGCCCGGCGGAGAAGTTGCTCAGGGAAAAACCAGAACCGCCGCTGGAAGTTGGCCGGTTCTCATCATCCAGTTCATTAAACATCGTTTCACTGCGGGCACTGGAACGGCGCAGTTGGTCAAATTCATCTGAATCGTGGCCGGCATCAGAAGCGGATGAAAAATCATCATCAAAACCAAAGTCCTCATCGCTCAGATCATCAAAGTCATCCATTTAACCTATCCTCCGCGGCTCTTTTCTCTGCATGGCAGGGACGCCGCACTGGTAAACAATTCTTAGTAAGATAACATAACATAAAATCGAAAAACAGGCTACCCCCCGACAAGTAGTGCCAGGTGTATCACCGGCTGCTTCTCACACAGCGCGCAAGGTGACATCGGCAGCGAGAATGGTGTGTTGACGGCCGTCCGCCGTTTGCAGCCGCAGATGGCCCCATTCATCCACGCCAACGGCCGTGCCCACCATTTGTACCCCACCGTCCGCATAGGTCACTGTGACCGGCTGCCCCAGCAGCATCAACTGATTTTGCCAGGCGGGCTGTGGCGAACGGCCGTCCAGCGCCGCATCCAGCAAATCCTCCAGCCGAGCCAACACATCCAACAGCAGCACCGGCCGCGAAACCTGGCGGCCTGACGCCGCCCACAGACTGGTAGCGGGCGTCATACCGGCAGGCAAGGCAGCAGCGGGAATGTTCACATTCAGGCCAATACCCAGAATAGCCTGGCGGCAACGGCCGTCTTCCGTCATTTCCCCTTCCAATAAAATACCACACACTTTGCGCCAATTGCCGTCTACATGCAGCACCACATCGTTCGGCCATTTAATGCGTGCTGCCAGCCCGGTTTGGGACTGAATGGCTTCGGCAACTGCCAGGCTGGCCATCATCGTCAACCAGCCATTTTTTTCACCCGGCCAATCCGGGCGCAGCAGCAGAGAAAACAGCAGCGACGTACCGGGTGGCGCTTCCCAGCGCCGGTCAAAACGGCCACGTCCCCGGTTTTGATAATCGGTGATAAACAGTGTGCCCGACGGTACGGCCGTCGTCTCACCTAACTTTTTCAATTCATCATTGGTGGAACCAACTTCGGCCTGATATAACACCTGCCGCCCCAACCAGCGCGTTTGTAACGCGGCCCGTAATGCCTTTACATCAAAATGCGTCATCATACCCTTTCATTTTTGCCAAAATCAAGGTTTGACATGACCCAGCCAAACTTTATAATATGGTTTCGGAGTCATCCATAATTGCCTGAACAGTGCTTACCACATTATCACACAAATACCGGGGATGATGTTAAAGCCTGCAAGGATTGAGAGTACAAAAAATGCATAAAGAGCCACTACCCGTTGATACCTCACCCGCCCCCACCGATGAAACGTTTTGGGAGGCCTTGTTTACTCAGGAATTGGCAAACCCACCCATAACTCCCGTTAAAGATGAGCAATTAATTGCAGAGATGGAGGCGCTGGACAATGTGTTGCCTTTGCCGACGGCCGTAGAACTCTCGCGTGAAGATGCCTGGCAAATGGCCTGGGATCTGTTTGATGCCGACGAAACAATAGAGACAGTCGTGACCGGCTTCAACAAAGGTGGCCTGCTGATTAACTGGAATGGCTTGCAAGGTTTTGTACCCTCCTCACAACTCATTGATTTTCCGCCCCACCGCCAGGAAGCCGAACGCGCCCGTGCCCTACAACGATGGCAGAAAAAGGTGCTGTGCCTCAAGATTATTGAAATCAATGACGAACAGAACCGCTTCATTCTCTCAGAGCGGGCGGCATTGGTAAAAGCAGATGAGCGTGAACAGGTATTTAAGAATATGGCGCCGGGCAGACGGGTACCGGGAGAAATTACCAACCTCACCGATTTTGGCGCCTTTGTAGATTTGGGTGGCGTGGAAGGCTTGATCCATATTTCGGAACTCTCCTGGAGCCGGGTGACGCACCCCAGCGACGTGGTGCAGCCGGGCCAAAGCGTAATGGTGCGGGTGTTGAGCGTAGATCCGGGCAACGGCCGTATCGCCCTCAGCCTCAAACGTCTCAAATCGGACCCCTGGCAAACCGTAGACCAGCGCTTCCAACCGGGGCAAATCGTCGAAGGGATGGTGAACAAAGTGGTCAATTTTGGCGCTTTTGTGCAAATTGAAGACGAACTGGAAGGTCTGATCCACATTTCAGAACTGGCCGAAGGCGCTTTTTTACATCCACGCAACGTGGTGCGGCGCGGCCAAAAGGTACGCGCCCGCATTCTCTATGTGGACGGCGCAGCCAAACGGTTGGCCTTGAGCCTACGCAATGTTTCCAGCTAAAATAGGAGCCAGTATCTGGTAAATGGTCATCGGTCTGAACCGATGACCGTTCGCCCAAAGAACTATGGCTCGTCCAAAATCCACGCCCACCCGCACTCCCCGTAAACCTGACTCCCCGCCGCCACCACCGCCCACCTGGGATGAACGTCTCATCAAAAGCCTGGCGCCTTACCGCATGGAACTGGCCGGCGGGGCAGCGTTTATGGCGGCTGCCTTGCTTTTTCTGGCGCTGCTCAGCCTGCCAGACGAGGGCTGCCCGGGCGCGCCGATTTGTGTCTTTCGGGAACTGTTTGGTTGGGGCGTCTATCCGCTGCTGCTGACGGTGATGGCTGCCGGGATTCATCTGACACTGCGCACAGTGGGACGGCCGTATCACATCCGCGCCAGCCAGGTCATCGGCTTTGAACTCATTTTACTTACGCTGCTTCCCCTCACGTTTATCTTCAGCCAATCCACCCTGCCCGCTGCCTATTTGGGACGAGGTGGTGGGCTGCTCGGTTGGGCCTTATCTGCGCCGCTCCTTGACTTTTTCGGCCCTGTTTTGACCGGTATTTTTTATTTATGCCTGCTTATCTGGGGCGTTTGTTTAATGGCCCAGGTCAGTTGGAATGATGTGTTACTGGCACTAAACAACCTGTCCAACCGGCTGTGGCGGCTGTCGCAAGAACTATCGCCGCCGACCCAACCCCGCATCGTCACCAGCCGGCCCAAACCGGCGGGCACGGCCACTTCGCCTACGCCCAGTGCCGGCGTGCCCCCGCCCCAGGTTAACCTTCGCCCAGTTGTGGTAGAAGAAGAGTCCAGTCAGGTGGACACGGCCA
>CAADGU010000374.1 GCA_900696625.1 uncultured Chloroflexota bacterium
CCCACCAGGGTGGGCGTGGGCAGTGAGAGGCGGGTGGTTTGCTGCCCGCCCAGGTAGGTGGTGCTGAGCCGGATGGGGGAGTATATGTCCAGCAAACTATTTGGGTTGTTAGACAGGCGCAGTTGCAGGGCAAACTGGTTGGGACAGTTAATATCGTTGCAGATGCGGTTGATCCAGTCGTTCAAATCATCGGCCAGGCGGGCGGCAATTTCCCGGTCACGGGTGGGGGTGATCAGGTCGAGATACGGCCGTTCCTCATGCACATAATCACCCCAAAACGTTTTGTCCGGTTCCGCCAGCAGCCAACCGTTGTTTTGCAGGCCGTAAACGGCCGTGCGCTGCAACAATAGCGGCTGCATCTGCCCGGCCTCATCCAGGGTGACGTAAGGCATGGGCATCCTGAGTTCGGCGCTGTTCAGGTCGGGGGCAAACAGGAATTGGGTGGCCGAGAGGAATTCACCGGCGAACAGGTCGGCCCTGGTGTCCAGCCAGAGGCCCATTGGTGGGCGGTCAAACAAACTACCGCGTGTTTGCAGCCGTATCTGGGCGTCCGTCCACTCCGGCGAGCGGCTGAGGAAGGCGGTGAACAAATCGTTATCGCCAGCAACGGCCGTTTCCACCAGCAGCCGGTCGGCGGCGCGTATCTCTTCTTCGCGGCTGTGGGTCACGGCCGTGACCTGCGTTTCCACCCGGCGATACGCCAGCAGCAGGCCACTCACCACCAGCAGCGCCAGCACCAATAGCGCCAATACTCCTCTGGCCTTGAGGTGGAAACGGGAAGAGGGCGCGGCGGTTACGGCCGTTCCCTCTTCCACCCATTCATCGTCGCCACTTTTCCAATCAAACATGTCGCGGCGTGTGAGGCGTGAAATTCGCTCGGTCACGCATCACGCATCACGTATCACTCCATTTCCTCATCAAAACCCAACGACTCCAGAAAATCAATCACCGCGTCATTAAAGGCGTCGGGTTGTTCCAGGTTGGGCAGGTGACCGGCGTCGGGGATGATCACCAGACGGCCGTCGGGCACAGCTTCTGCCATTGCTTCTGCCTCTGACACGGGGATGATCTGGTCTTCCGCGCCATGAATGACCAGCACCGGCACGTCAATAGTGGCCAGGGCAGGGGTGGAGTCGGGCCGGTCACGCATGGCGGCCAATGCGCCCACCACCCCTGCCAGCGACGTACCCTCCATCATCTCGCGGGCAAAGGCCACCAGTTCTTCATCGTGAGCGAAGTTGGCGGGGGCGAGCAGTTTGGGCAGCATGGCATCGGCAACGGCCGTGACCCCCTCGCGCTTGGCCATCTCCGCCATCTTGTCCCGGTTCGCCTTGCCTTCGGCTGAATCTGCCCCGGCGCGGGTGGCCGTCAGAATCAGCCCGGCCACATGCTCGCCATAACGCCGGTAAAATTCCAGGGCAATATACCCACCCATGGAAAGGCCGCAGACCACAAATGGCGTGGCGACGTTCAAATGCGCCAGCAGGTCGGCGCAATCATCGGCCAGTTGCGCCACACTGTACGGCCCGGCGATGGCGTCCGATTGGCCGTGCCCGCGCAAGTCAGGGGCGATGACGCGCACAAAATTTGCCAGGTCATCCAACTGCGGCGACCACATGCTGCTGTTCAGGGGGAAGCCATGAATGAGCAGCAGCGTCGGTTTGTCGCAGCTATCCTGAAAGGCCATAATAAAATCTTCTTCGTCGTGATGATGGTTGTTGTCGGTCATTTCGTGTTTATCCTTTTTTGTGGGGCAGTGCCAGGCACAGGGCAAATCGCGTTGGTCATTCGCAGGCCTTGCGCCCTGTGCCGGGCACTACTTTCACATGATCAGCTTTCCATTCCTTCAAATAGCTCCCCAATGGAGCGGTGGCAGTAATTCTGGCGCATGGCTTCGGCAAAAACGGAGGCGACGGAGAGGACGGTGAGATTGGCGGGTTGGCGTTCGGACGGCCGTTCCACCGTATCCGTTGTCACCACCTCCACAATTTGGGGAATCGAGGCCAGCCGTTCCACCGCTCGGCCCAAAAATAGGCCGTGCGTACACATCAGAATAATCTCTTCAATGCCGCTTTCTACCAATACCTGGCTCAATTCTACCACCGATCCACCCGTGGCGATCTCGTCATCGTACACAATTGCCCGCTTAAACCCTTTTACCTGGCGGCCGATCAGGCCGCCGATGCGCACTTCGGTATCTGAAATGCGCACTTTATCGGCCGAGGCGATAGACAGCCCCAGGTCGCGGGCGAAGCGAGCCGCCGGTTTAGCCCGCCCCATATCGGGGGCCACCACCACATCCCGCACCGGGTCCAGATCGCGCTGGCGAATGTAGGTCGCCAGTTCCATACGCGCTGTCAGCGGATCGGCCGGCATACTGAAAAAGCCATGCACCTGCGGCGAATGCAGCGTCATGGTCATAATGTGGGTAGCACCGGAGGTGGCCAGCAGGTCAGCGATCAGGCGGGCGGTGATGGAGATGCGCGGTGCGTCTTTTTTGTCGGAGCGGGCATAAGAAAAGTAGGGGATGATGGCATGGATTTCGCGGGCGGCGGCGCTTTTGGCAATATCCAGCATCATCAGCAGTTCCACCAGATGGTCGCTGACGGGCGGCGTCAGCGATTGCACAATGTAGACCACCCGGCCACGCACACTCCGGCCCAACTGCACAAACAGGTTGTCATTGCTGAACCGGGAAAATGTGGTCTCGGACAGCGGCAGTTCCAAATGGTTGGCGATCTGTTCGGCCAACGGGCGGTTGGAACGGCCGCTGAAAATACGCACATCAGTCCGGTCTAATTTGTCGGTCATGGTTCCTCTTCTCCTGAAAGGGTGTCATGCCTCACGTGATGCGTGAGGCTAAAATTTTGCCGATACGAATAATGCCTGCGCCAGCCGTCGTTTGTAGGCGGCGGCGGAGATTTCGATTGTACCAAACTGTTGCAAGTGTGCGGTCATAAATTGGGTATCGAGCAGTTGAAAACCGCCGCGCTGCAAGCGGTGAACCAGATGGACCAGGGCCACTTTGCTGGCGTTGGGGGCCAGGCTGAACATGCTTTCCCCGGCAAATAAACCCTGGACGGACACGCCATACAGCCCACCGACCAGACGGCCGTCTTGCCAACATTCCACGCTGTGGGCAAAACCACGCCGGTGCAGGTCGGCATAGGCGCGGACGAATTCGGGGCTGATCCAGGTGGTTTCACGGCCGTCGGCGGGAGCGGCGCAGGCTTGCATCACGGCCGTAAACGCCGTATCCACCCGTACCTCAAACACATTCGCCCGCACAACCCGTGCCAGACGGCGGGGTACGTGAAAGCCATCCAGCGGGATAATGGCGCGGGGGTCGGGGTCATACCAATAGATACGGCCGTCTTCATGCGCCATCGGGAATACCCCTTCACAATAAGCGGACAGAAGAAGTTGTGGTGTTAGTACCATCGGCATTGATTCCTGGTGGGTGGTAGAATCTGGTAATTGAGTAATTGGGTAATTGGGTAATTGCTCAATTACCTAATTACCTAATTACCGAAATTACCTAATTACCCATTATATAAGGTGGTAGTGATAGATGTACAACGTGGAACAATTACGCGCAGATGAGTTTCCCGGCAGCAGCGAGACGCTTTATTTTAATCATGCCGGTATTTCGCCTTTGCCCACCCGTACCCAGGCCAGAGTGAAGTGGGCGATTGATGAATTTGCCCGGCAGCCAGGCCGCTTTTGGATGAAACATGGGCTGGATTATACCGAGCGGCTGCGGCAGGAGATGGCGGCGTTTTTGCATGCGGCGTCGCCCTGGGAAATTGTGCCCAGCACCACCACTTCGGCCGGGCTGAATGCAGTGGCGCAGGCAATGGCCTGGCAGCCGGGGGATAATGTGGTTTTTTGTGATGTGGAATTTCCATCCAATGTGTACCCCTGGCTGAGTCTGGCGCGGGAGGGGGTGGAATCGCGGCTAGTTCCATCTACCGATGGTGGCCTGACGCTGGCGGCGTTGCAATCATATGTGGATGGACGGACGCGGGTGATTGCCGCCAGCGCCATTCAGTTTTTTACGGGACATCACACGGATTTGACGGCCGTTGGCCGTTTCTGCCAGGAGCGCGCTATTTTATTTGTGGTAGACGCCATTCAAGCCATTGGCCATATGCCTATTGACGTCCAGGCGATGGGTATTGACGTGCTGGCTTGCGGCGGCCAAAAGTCGCTGCTGGCGCTGCCGGGGCAGGGTTTTCTCTATGTGCGGCAAGAAGTGGCTGAAGAGATGCAGCCGCGCGCTATTGGCAGCAATGCCACCGTTGATTATTTACACTGGCTGAAATATGACCTGACGCCGGCGCCCGCCGCCCAACGGTTCATGTCCGGCACACCCAACATACCGGGCATCATCGCTATGGTAGAAAGCCTCGGTTTGATTCGGGAGTTGGGGGTGGAAAACATTGACCGGCATACACGAGAACTGTCGGATCGGGTAACGGCCGTGCTCACCAACCTGGGCTACCGCGTCATCTCCCCCCAACCGGCCCATGGCCCCATCGTCACCTTTGCCGTTGACCTGAGCAGCGAAGAAGCAGATGCCCTCGTCGCTGCCTTAGCCCGCCAGCGCGTCGCCCTCGTCAAACATCTGGACAAAGAAGGCAATGCCTACCTGCGTGTTTCGTTCCATTGTTACAACACGATTGCGGAAATTGAGCAGTTTGGGGGAATAATGCAGGAGATTAGGGATTAGAGATTGGAGATTGGGTAATCTCTCAATCTCCAATCTCCAATCTCTATCTAAACTCCACCGCCGGTTCCGTGTGATACGTGCTTTCCCACCAGGCGCGGATACGGCCGCCAACGGGGTGGCCGATATACGTTTCCAATTCATGCACCACATCCCATAACCTTTGGAAATCCACGCCCGTGCCTATGCCCATTTTGTAGGCCAGAAAGACCAGGTCTTCGGTCGCCAGGTTGCCGGCCGCGCCGGGGGCAAAGGGGCAGCCGCCCAGCCCCCCCACGCTGCTGTCGAAAATGCGCACCCCGGCTTGTATGGCGGTGGTGGCATTGGCTAATCCCATGGCTTGCGTATCGTGCAAATGCACCGCCAGCCGGTTCATGTCCAGGCGGCGGCCCAAATTTTCCATCAGGCGGCCCACATCCAGCGGATTGGCAAAACCAATCGTATCGGCAATGGACAGTTCATCCACGCCCAAGCCCCATAAGGCTTCGGCTACAGCCACCGTCTTGTATGGCGGCGTTGGCCCTTCAAAGGGGCAGACCCAGGCGGTCATCACGTAGGCGCGTGTCCAGAGGCCATCTCGTTTAGCCTGTTCCACCAGGCTGCGGCTGGTGGTTTGGGCTTCTTGGGAGGACATGCGCGTGTTTTTCTGGCTAAACGTCTCGCTGACGCTGACGCCGCAGGCAATAGCCCGGCAGCCTGCCGCCAGCGCCCGGTCGTAGCCGCGCTGGTTAAATACCAGACCAACAAAGTTGATGTGCGGGTATTTTTGGCGGTTCACGGCCGTGACCTCATCCGCATCCGCCATTTGGGGCACCGCCTGGGGGTGGACGAAACTGGTCAGTTCAATGTGCTGCAAGCCGGCATCAATCAGCCCATCCACCAGTCTGTTTTTCTGCGCCGTACTGACGGGGGTGGCTTCATTTTGCAGGCCATCACGGGGGCCAACTTCGTACACTTTGATGTAGTCGGGCATTGGGATTTGTTAGTGAGCGGTAAGCAGTAAGCAGTGAACAGTGGATTGTCTTTGTGCCCACCGCCCACCGCCCACCGCCCACCGCCCACCGCTTACTGCTTACTGCTCACTGTTTACTCCTCTCAATAACGGCCGACCGCGGGATCAACCTCAACGGCATACGCTTCAATGCCGCCGTCGGCGTTGACGGCTTTGGTCCAGCCGTGATGGTGCAGCCAGGCTGTGACCTGGGCGCTGCGGTTGCCGTGGTGGCACAGCACCACGATGTCGGCCTCTTTGTTAGCGGCAATTTCGGGCGGCAGCGCCTCTAGTTGGCGGCGGGCCAGATCACTCAGCGGCAGCAGGATGACGCCATCACCCAAATGGGCATAGGTCAGTTCATACGGTTCGCGTACATCGAGCAAAATGAAGGAGTCACCGCTGGCCCGTTTTTGGGCCAGTTCTGGCGCGGAAATGCCGGGAACACCAAAGGGATTCATCCATCCTCCGCAGGTTTGCGTCTGAGCCATTCTGTGCCCGGACGCAGTTCTTTTTCATACACAATTTCGCGCCGGTAGATGTGCATACCGGCCTTCTGGTAAAACTGGTAGGCGCGGGTGAAACTGTCGCCGTCGGTATCAGTGAGGATATGGTGAATGCCGCGCCGGTAAAATTCGGCCAGCGCGGTCTGGGTAAGCGCCTGCCCAATGCCCTGCCGCCGCCAGGGGCGACGGATGCTCAGGCTGCCCAGATAACCGGCGCGGGGATTCTCGACCGTTTTTTCATTGCACAGGCAAGAACCGGCGACTTCATCGCCCACCCAGGCTACAAAACAGAGGCCGGGTGTGTTGAAATAGTCAGGGCGGAAGATGGCGGGGTCTCGTTTAGGCCGAGGGGCATCATCATCTTCGTCGTCTGGCTCGCCCATTTCATATTGCAAGACGCCCCAATGGTCGGCGAACGCTTCTTCCAGGGCGGGGCCAACTTTGGGCCAATCGGTGGGCTGCAACGGCCGTATCTCCATCCCCGCTGGCAGTTCCGGCAGGGGCGGGGGGCCGGTCAGTTGCATTTGTAAATGCACAAATTCGCGCACGGCCGTGAAGCCATGTTCTTGCAGTAGTGTTTGTCCCGCCAGGTCACGGTCGAACAGGGGGCAGTGCAACAGTAACCGCGCATCCGGCGGCGCTTTGGCGGCATCTTGCCGGGCGCGCTGCTCCGCCCAGACTACCAATTGGGAGCCAATGCCCTGCCCGCGAAAGGTGGGATGCACCGTGCCGATCATTTCGTGTACGACAAAGGGATGTTCGCTGGACAGCTCTACATAGCCGATAACACGGCCGTCGGCCGATTCCACTACCAGGCTATCGGTTGCGAGATGGACCCCATTTTCCAGCCAGGCGCGCTGCTGCCAATGGTCGGCCGTTATAGGTGTGCCCCGTGTATCCAGCGCATGGGCATTCCGCAGCGCCACAATCGCATCTAAATCAGCCAATGCCGCCGGGCGGGTGGTGAATGGAAGAGTCATTGTTTGTTCGTAATTGGGTAATTGAGTAATTGAGTAATTCTCATTTATTCAATTACTTGCTCGATAAGCAGCCAGAAAGAGGCAAAGCCAGCCGGCCAGGAAAGCCACGCCGCCGAGGGGGGTGATGGCTCCCAGCCAGCGCAGGCGCAGGGCTACCAGCAGATAGAGGCTGCCGGAGAAGAGAATGATGCCCAGCAGAAAAAGGTAGCCGCCCCAGGTGGGCAGGCTGCCGCCCCATTTGTCGGCGGCCCAGGCAGCCACGAAGAGGGCCAGGGCGTGCAGGGTGTGGTATTGCACGGCCGTGTCATACGTGCCTTTGAGCGTGGGGTGCTGCTGGAAATAAGCCGCCAGCCCATGCGCCCCAAACGCCCCCGCCGCCACGCCTAAAAACATGAGAGCGGAACCAAGCATAAAAAAGAGTCTGTCCATAGTGAGGTAATTGTAACCTCATTCCACGGTGTTGTGGAAACCAGTTTGCTGCGGATACAATTGCGTGATTATCGGAACATCCTTTTTGGTTCTTTGGGAACTCAGGGCAGGCTGTGATGCGTGACCGGAGAGACCACACGCATCACTCGTCACATGTCACGCCGAACCCCATGAAATCCTGTAGAGCCTCCTTTTTTATCCCCTTTCCTATGATGCCAAACGCAAAAGATGGGGAGGGTACAGGTAGAACGATGCAGTTAAGTGAACAGGCTCTAAAAGAACGACTTTTACCGTTGGCGGCGGACGAGTTTAAACTGCCCGATGGGGTGGATGCGTACCAGCGGGTGTTGGAAATGCTGCCACACATCGGGGCAGTGGATAGTGAACTACGGGATGATTTGATTTACACCTGCCTGGCGACCTGGATGCTGGATGAGCGCGAATTTTTTTCGGAGGAGCAGTACAAAGAGATTTTGGCGGTACTCCTGGATGATATGCACCTGTTTTATCGCCTGGGCGAGAAGGAGACGGATTCGGTTTTTACGCGCACCTTTTCTATGCTGTTGCTGCCGTTGATACTCATTGCGCATCGGCGACGGCCGTTCCTCGACCGTGACGAATTGCTACATGTGAAGGAGCGGGTGCTGACCTATCTGGCCCAGGAACAAGATTTTCGCGGGTTTGTGGTGGAGGGTGACAAAGGGTGGGCGCACGCCGTGGCCCACGCCGCCGATGCTTTAGATGACCTGGCCCGTTGCAAAGAACTCCATGCCGCCGATTTGCTGGATATTTTGCAGGTGATCCGGGAAAAGGTAGCCAATCCCCATCTGGTGTATAACTTTGAAGAAGATGAACGGCTGGCGATTCCCGTCCTGGCCTGCCTGGAACGGAAGCTCTTAAAAGAAGCCGAGGTGAAAACGTGGCTCAACAGCTTTATTCCACTGGCCCAGGCGAAAGAGCCATTTCCGGCTTCATACCGGCAGGCGATCAATATTAAGATGTTTTTGCGGAGTTTGTATTTTCGGGCGAGTAAAACGGACACGGCCGTTACTATTGGCGAGACCAGCACCCAAACTTTGCTCAAACTGGTGCATGAAATTTTAAACCAGATCAGCCGGTTCTGATTACGCCAGCCCCAACAGTTCTGAGACGCTGTGCCGCAGTTCGGCGGGCACAAACGGTTTGGTGATCACCCGGTTGAATGTTTCCCGGCCAAACTGTATAGGGCGTCCCCCTTCTACCAGCGCCGAAAGCAGCACCACATCGGGATGGCAGTCATCCAGGGCGTTGAGCCGGTCCAGCAAATCCCAACCGGTAATATCCGGCAAGCCCAGGTCTAATACAACCACATCTGGTTTTACTTCGGGGATGAGCTTTAATGCTTCTGCACCAGTGCGGGCGTGGTGGCATTGCACGGGCAACGGCCGTAACGTCGCCTCAATGAGCGAATAAATACCGCCATCGTCTTCAACACTCACGACGTGGTACAAGGATGCCATTTTTCCTCTTCCTCTTATTTGGGTCTGCAAGGACAGTAAGTGCCGGAGATTGTAACACGAAATAAAGCGGAAAGAAGGGGAATTTCAGGGAACCACCTGGTTTCGCAGGTGCAGCTTATGTCCCATGTTAATGGCGATGTTGCGCATCACTTTCAGTCCCAGCCGGGGGTAACGGTTACACAGCTTTTCAAAGTCATCCCGTTGCAAGGCCACCAGTTTGCAGGTAGTGTGGGTCACGGCCGTAGCCACATGCGGCTGCTGGCTGACCAACGAAATCTCCCCCAGGAAATCCCCGGCATGAATGCGCGCCAGTGTCCGGCTGTTGTCTTCGCTCAAAATATCAATGCTGCCTTCCATGATCATGTAAAAGATGTTGCTGGTCTGCCCGGCGCGCAGCACCACGCTGCCCGGTGGAAATTCCGTTACCGAACACAGCCCGGCGATCTTCGCCAGTTCGCCCTCTTCCAGCCCAGTAAAAATCGCCATTTGCCGTGTGGTCTCATTGACGGAAATGCCCAGCCGCTTCTCTTCAAAACCGGCGCGCACCAGATCAAAAATCTCGCGGCTTTGTTCCGTCAGCACCGCCCAATCAATATCCAGCGGCACGTATAGCTTTGCCATTTTGATAGTGTCCAGCCGTTCCACCTCGTGGAAGACAAACGAGGGGCAGTAAGCCACTGGCACAAAACCCAGATTGCTGAGGGTGCGTTGTATATCCGGCCAATAGGCGCTGACGGTAATTTCCAGATACTCCGCGCCGTACACATTTTTGGCCCACTGGTCCAGTTCCTTGAGCAAAAATCCGGCCACATCATCGCGCAGGTCAATCAATTCCAGCACCTTGATGCTGCGGCCAATGGTGTCCAGTGTGAAACCAATCGCGCCGACAATGCGGTCATCTTCCCGCGCCACCAGGTAGCGCGAATTGCGCGATTCCAGCATGAAGAGGCCATAACTGAGCTGCAAATTGCCAAACACGTGGCGGCGAGATAAACGGCCGCGCTCAATGCGCAGCAGGTATGGCAGCAATGTTTCCGACAATTCCTCCACCTGGAAACCTTCACCGATGGGGTAGCCATCGGCGTCTTCCACGGCGATGATGTCGTTGTGAAAGCCCAGGTTGCGCAGCGCCATCTGCCCCAATGAGAATGCTTCGGGGATGACACGCGGATTGTTGGAGCGCAAATCGTGGGCGGGGCCAAAGGTTTTGGCCATCATCACCAGGCTTTCCCGGTTGTCCAGCAGCACTTTTTGGGGCAGGAAACCAATGGGGCGCAGGCCAAATTTTTCGGAGATGCGTTGGGCGTAATCGTGGGCGGTGCGGCATTCAGAGAGGCCAAAGTGCAGCCGTTTGGTGGCAAAATCCAGCCGGGCCTGCATCAGGGCGCTGCCCACGCCGGCGTCACGGAAATTGGGGTCTACGGCCAACCGGCCAAACTCGCCACACAGGTCAGAGTACGCGCCCACTTCAAAGTAGACGGAAGCGGTGCCCACGACACGGCCGTCAATCTCCGCCAATAGAAATAAATAGCTGTCCCGGTAAATACTGCGCTTCAGCCATTCATCGCTGTAAAACTCTTTGTATGGATATTCTTCGCCATAGCTGCGGTAAAACAAATCGCGCACGGCGGGTAAATCATCTTCGGTTACGTGTCGTACCTGTACTGTTGCGGACATGAGCATTACTCTCCGGTGAGATTGTAGCTTTGCCGGGCGTTGTGGGGCAAGCGGGTGCTTTCGCCTGGTCAGCAATTCTCTTATGAAAACGATTTCTGTACAGGGGAGATAGGAGAACTCAATTTGGCTGGCTCCGGCAGATAAATCTGCACCAACAAAAGGCAAAGTCGGCCTTCGCCGACTGGTGTCCAGCCTACGAAGGTGGGTTTTGCTTTGGGTAGGCGCGATTTTAATCGCCGGCTCTCGGTAAATTGAGAATTGCTGTCTAGCACCTGGCACTGTGAAGATGCCTGTGCTACCGGCGTATGTTACAATTGCCGGTCTGGCAAGCAAGTAATTAAGTAATTGGGTAATTGGGGTAATTACGCAATTACCCAATTACGTTTTTATGGCTCAACTGGTAGACATTCGCATCCTGCAACGGGAATATCTGCTGGCAATCTCGCGGGCGCTGACGGCCGAGCTAGATTTGCATGATGTCTTACGCATCATTTTGCAATCGGCGGTGGAACTGGTGTCCGGGCGGGCCGGGTTGATTGCCCTGCGGGACGCCAAGACGGAGACGCTGCGGGTAGCGGCCGTGTATGGCATTCCCGTAAATCTGGTAGATCACTTTGCGCCACTGCTGCGTGATTTACCCAATGAACTGGACAGCGTGGAACAGGAAGCGGAACTCACACGCCGCCTGCAAAAGATCGGCCGTGATGCCAGCATGGGGCTGACACAAATGGTGCGCCTGCCGATGACCAGCGGCGAACGGGCGGTGGGCGTCATCTATGTCTTCCTGACGGGCAGCACCTATTATTTGCCGCAGGATGTGAAGATGCTGCTGCGCAGTTTTGCCGAGCAGGCGGCCATTGCCGTGCGCAATGCCCGGCTGTACCAGCAGGTGAACCAGGAAAAGCAGCGGTTGGATGCGATTATTGAGCAAAGCGCGGATGGGGTGATGATTTTGGACCAATCATTGCGGATTACGGTGTTTAACCAGGCGCTTAGCCGAATGACGGCCGTGTCCTCTCCCACCGCCATCGGCCGCCACCATGACGAGATTTTCCAATGGCGCACGCTAAAAACGGCCATGGATTTGCAGGCGGCGCTGGCCAACGGCTGGCCCCTGCCGGGGGCGGCTCATTTGTATGTGGAAGGGGATTTGTTACGGCCGTATCCCGAATCCGAAACCGGTGGTGATGTCATTAGCCTGGGCATTACCTACGCGCCGCTGATGGACAGCGACGGCCGTATGACCGACATCATCGCCAATGTGCGCGACCTGACTCGCTACCGCGAAGAGGAATCGCTGCAAAAAACCTTCATTTCCGTCGTCAGCCACGAACTGAAAACGCCCGTCTCCATCATCAAAGGGTACGCCGGCACCCTGCGCCGCCAGGATGCCAACTGGTCGCCGGAAATTGTGGAAGATTCCCTGAGCGTCATTGAAGAAGAGGCCGACAACCTGAATGACCTGATTGACAGCTTGCTGGAAGTCTCCCGCTTGCAGGCCGGTACGTTTAACCTGGAAATGAGCGATGATGTCTTTTTGCCAGAAATCGCCACCACCGTCACCCGCAAATTTAGCAGCCAGGCCAAAAATCATCGTTTTATCTTGAAGTTTGACGAAGATTTTCCCCTGGTGGTGGGTGACGAGCGGCGGCTGACGCAGGTATTAAACAACCTGGTTAGTAATGCCTTGAAATATGCGCCAGATGGTGGTCAAATTATTATCAGCGGTCAGATGCATCCGCAGCATGTCACCATTTCGGTGCGGGACAGCGGCATTGGCATCCCCGACCATCAACAGCACCGTATTTTTCAGAAGTTTGCCCGCCTGGACAATGCCCTCAGCCGTAAGGCGGAAGGCACCGGGCTGGGTCTGTATTTATCGAAAGCCATCGTGGAGGCGCATCACGGCCGTATCTGGTTTCACAATAACCCCGACGGCCCCGGCGCGACATTTACTTTTTCCTTACCACGTGATTAAACCCGTGATGCGTGATGCGTGATTGAGTTGGTCACACATCACACATCACGCATCAAAAAACGGAGAACTCTATGATCACCCAAATCACCTGCCCCAACTGCGGGGCGCCTTACCGGGCCGAAGTTCACCAATTGGTGGATGCCCGGCGTACCCCGGAATTGAAGCAGCAATTGCTCAACGGCTCGCTCAACATGGCCGTTTGCCCCAACTGCGGCGCCGGCGGGCAAATGTCGTCCATTCTGGCCTACCATGACGCCGACCACGAACTGTTTATGATTTACCTGCCGCAAGAACTTCACCTGAACCAGATGCAGCGGGAACAACTAATCGGCCGGATGACGCAAGATGTAACAAACAGCCTGCCGCCGGAAGAGCGCCGCGCCTACATCCTGCAACCACAAATGATCATCAACATGCAAACTTTCATGGAAAAGGTGCTGGAAACGGAAGGTATTACCAAAGAGATGATTGAGCGGCAGCAAAAGCAGGTGGAACTGCTGCGCACCCTCATTCAGGCCGACCGGGATGTGCAGGATTACCTGATTAAAGAGCGGATCAACGAAATTGACGAAACCTTTTTTGCGATGCTGCAAAGTTTTGTGGATGCCGCCGCGCAGGCGAATGACGAAAAGCAGATGGTGATGATGACCAACTTGCGGGCGCGATTGATGACGGAAACGGCCGTTGGCCGCCGCCTGGAACAACGCCAGATTGCCATTCACAAACTGAGCCGCGAAGCCAAACAACAAGGTGGCCTCTCGCCACAACTGCTGGCGAAACATGTTATCGCCAACCAGGAAGATGAGAATGTGGTGCAGGCGTTGGTGATGGCCGGGCAGGGGGCGCTGCGTTATGAATTTTTTGGCGAACTGACCAGCGCCATTGAAGCCGCCGAGAAGAAGGGGGACAAAGCGACGGCCGTCCGGCTCACCAACTACCGCACCTCCTTCCTGGAAATCTTCGAAGAGATGCAAAACGCCTCGCGGCAGGTGTTAGATGAAGCCAATCAGACATTACAACTGCTGCTCGACGCGCCGGACAAGACTACGGCCGTGCGCCAACACGCCGACAAACTGGACGAAGCGTTCATGTACGTCCTTTCCGCCCGCATGGCCGAAGCCGAACAAAAAGGGCGCCAGGCCGACGCTGCCGCTCTGGCCGAAATCCAGGAAGCGCTCATTGGCATGGTGGAAGACCAGATGCCGCCAGAAATTCAATTGATCAACCACCTGATCGAAGCGGAAACGCCCGCTCAGGAAGCGGCCATCCTGGACGCCAACCGGGACTTCCTCTCGCCAGAACTGGTAGCGATGATTGACCAGATTATCACCCAGGCTACCCAGTCCGGGCAGCCAGAGTTGAACGGCCGTTTGCAGGCGATTAAGGCGGCTATTCAGGCAAGATTATGAAGTAATTAAGTAATTGGGTAATTGGGTAATTACGTAATTACCCAATTACCCAATTACCCAATTATCCTATGAGCGAAGCCTCCGTCATTTTCCGTTCACCACAGCCATTCAGCCGCCAACATCTGGCGCAGGATTTGCGCCGGTTGGGGGTAACGCCAGGCATGGCCCTGCTCGTCCATTCTTCACTCAGCCAGATCGGGTACGTGCCCGGTGGCCCGGTAGCCGTGATTCAGGCGTTACAAGAGACACTCACAGAGCAGGGTACGCTGATTATGCCCACCCATTCCAGCGACCTGTCTGACCCGGCCAACTGGCAAAACCCACCCATCCCCGATGTGTGGCATGAAGCAGTGCGGGAGATCATGCCCGCTTATGATCCGGCAGTGACGCCCACACGCGGCATGGGTGTCATTGCCGAGACATTTCGCCGCTGGCCCGGCGTCTTGCGCAGTGACCACCCGCAGGTCTCCTTTGCTGCCTGGGGCCAGCAGGCCACCTTTATCACCGCCAACCATACGCTGGAAATGGGGATGGGGGAACAGTCGCCCCTGGCGCGGCTGTATGATCTGGATGGTTGGGTGCTGCTGTTGGGCGTGGGCTACGCCAATAACACCTCGTTTCATTTGGGTGAGGTGCGTTCTGGTGTGGTGGGCACGGAACGGCAGGGAGCGCCGGTGTGGGCAGATGGCCGTCAGACCTGGACATGGTTCACCGATTACGCCTACGACGCCGAGGATTTTGCCGCCCTGGGCGCCGATTTTGAACGCGAAGAAAACGTGACCATCGGCACAGTGGGGTTGGCCGAATGTCGTCTGTTTTTGCAGCGCCCGGCGGTGGATTATGCCCGGCGGTGGATTCGGAAGAACCGTGACGTGTGATGCGTGATGCGTGAGGGTTGCCTGGTCAGGCATCACTCGTCACGCATCACCCGTCACGCATCACACGCTAACTCTCTATGTTTACCAAAATCCTGATTGCTAATCGTGGGGAGATTGCCCGCCGTATTATTTTGGCCTGCCGGGAATTGGGCGTCACGGCCGTTGCCATTTACTCTGACGCCGACGCCGACGCGCCCTGGGTGCGGCTGGCCGATGAAGCGTACCGGCTGCCGGGCGTCTCGGCCGGTGAAACCTACCTTAACCAGGAAAAAATCCTGAGCATTGCCGGGCAGTGTGGGGCGCAGGCCATCCACCCCGGTTATGGTTTTCTCAGTGAAAATGCCGACTTTGCCGCCGCCTGCGCCGGGCGGGGGCTGGTCTTCATTGGCCCCACGCCGCAGGCGATGACCAGCCTGGGCAGCAAAGCCAATGCCCGTGAACTGGCGATTCGCGCTGGCGTGCCGGTGGCCCCTGGCGTGGATGGCGCGGGTTTGAGTGTGACGGCCTTGCAAACGGCCGTGGCCCACATCCCCTATCCCATCCTCATCAAGGCCAGCGCCGGCGGCGGCGGCAAAGGGATGCGCGTGGTCTGGGCGGCGGACGAGTTTGCCGGGGCGGTGCAGGCCGCCCGCAGCGAGGCCCGCTCCGCCTTTGGCGATGACCATATCCTGGTTGAAAAGTATTTCACCGAAATTCATCATGTGGAGATTCAGGTGTTGGGCGACCAGCACGGCCGTGTGCTGCACCTGTTTGAGCGCGAATGTTCCATCCAGCGCCGCCACCAAAAGATCATCGAGGAAAGCCCCGCGCCTATCATCCAGGATGAAGGGCTGCGGCAGCGGATGGCGCAGGCGGCGGTGGCGTTGGCGCAGGCGGCGGGTTATACCAACGCCGGTACGGTGGAGTTTATTGTGGATGGGCAGGGGGATTTTTACTTTTTAGAGATGAACACCCGGCTGCAAGTGGAGCATCCGGTGACGGAGTTGGTGACGGGGCTAGACCTGGCGGTGTGGCAGATTCGCATTGCCGCCGGGGAGCGGCTGCCCTTTACCCAGGCGGACATTCGCCAGCGCGGTCACGCCATTGAGTGCCGGGTGTATGCCGAAGACCCGGCTAACCATTTTATGCC
>CAADGU010000375.1 GCA_900696625.1 uncultured Chloroflexota bacterium
ACCATCGTCTCGCCGGTATTTCTGGGCAACAACGGCCGTCCCGCCCACAATTGGCAGCTACCATCCATTCCCGACATGCTCAACCCCGGCACCGACCATGACCCCTCTGGCACGATTATTCGGGAACAGGTGGAAATCATCGAACACACCCTGGAAAGTTTTGGCGCGCCGGCCACGGTGGTGGAGATCAACCAGGGGCCAACCGTCACCCAATTTGGCGTGGAACCCAGTTTCCTGGAAATGCGCAACGGCAAACGCACCAAAGTCAAGGTGGGCAAAATTGCCGGTCTGGCCGATGACCTGGCGCTGGCGCTGCACGCCGCCGCCATCCGCATTCAAGCGCCCGTGCCCGGCAAAGGGTACGTGGGCATCGAAGTGCCCAATCCGGCCAAAGCCCTCGTCTCCCTACGCGACGTGATGGAAACGACCGAATTTCAGAAAATCAAATCGCCGTTGGGTTTGGGGTTGGGGCAGGATGTGGCCGGGCAGCCGATCACCGCCGACCTGACCAAAATGCCGCACCTGCTCATTGCCGGGGCCACCGGCTCCGGCAAATCGGTGTGCGTCAATGGCATCATCGCCTGCCTGCTGCTGCAAAACACCCCCGACCAGTTGAAGTTAGTGATGGTAGACCCCAAGCGCGTGGAACTGACCGGGTATAACGGCATTCCCCATCTGGCGGCGCCGGTGGTAGTAGAGATGGATCGGGTGATTGGCGTACTGCAATGGGCCATGCGGGAGATGGACAACCGCTACAAGATGTTTGCCGAAGTGGGCGCGCGCAACATCACCGATTACAACAAAAAAATCCGCCGCCAGAAAGACGCCGAGCCGCTGCCGTACATCGTTATTATCGTAGACGAACTGGCCGACCTGATGATGATGTCGCCGGAGGAGACGGAGCGGGGCATTACCCGGCTGGCGCAGTTGGCGCGGGCGACGGGCATGCACCTGATTATTGCCACGCAACGGCCGTCGGTGGATGTTGTTACCGGTCTGATCAAGGCTAACTTCCCGGCGCGCATCGCTTTTGCCGTGGCGTCCGGCACGGACAGCCGCGTTATTTTGGACGCCACCGGCGCGGAGCGGCTGCTGGGCCAGGGGGATATGCTCTATCAAGCCCCAGATGCCGCTTCGCCGATTCGGGCGCAGGGCTGTTTTGTCAGTGACGGCGAATTGAACAAGCTGATTGATTACTGGCGCGTTGCCCGCCGCTTTAACCTGATTCCGGCGACGGAAAGCGCGCAGCCACGCCCCGTCGAACAGGTAATAGATGAAGATGACGAACCGATTGCGCCGGAAAATCGGGCAAAAACAGGAGTGCCGGACACGGCCGTGACCCAACCCGCCCCCGCCATTGCCCCGCCGGTGATCAATATGGGCAGTTCAGCAGCCCGGCCAACACCGGCGAGCAAGCCCGTGGTGGTAATGGGTACGGCCGTGCCACTGCCGCCCACGCCCAAACCAGAACCAGCCAAACAGCAACCCTTGTGGGAAGCGCTGCAAGAAATCGAAAACGAGCCAACCACTGCCGAAGACGAACTCATGCCCGAAGCGATTGCCATGGTGCGCCAGCTAAACAAAGCCTCCACGTCGCTCTTGCAGCGTCGCTTCCGCATCGGCTACACCCGCGCCGCCCGCCTGATTGACCAGATGGAGGAGATGGGCATTGTTGGTCCCCCCACCGGCACCAGCAAAGCCCGCGAAGTGCTGCCTGGTGACGGCGCACCCATTACCCCGGTAGATGAAGGGCGCCATGAGCCAGAAGAAACCAACGAAGACCTCTGATATTGGCGCTAAACGGCTGGTGAGCCTGGCCCCTACTGCCTGGGTAAGATGGCTGACGGGGGTGGATACGGCCGTGTCCCTAGACATCCTCTCCGGCGAATTCCAATGGGTCAGCCGCGCCAACGATGTGCTGATCCGCGCCAACTCCCCGGCGCATGGTGATTTCCTGGTAGCCAATGAAATACAGCTACACGCCGACAGGCGTATGGACACCCGTCTACGCGCCTATGCCGCCCTGGCCGAAGAACGATACAACCTGCCTGTTTTCCCCGTGCTGGTCAACATCCTGCCAACCACCGCCCCTATCAGCCAGCGTTATTACTCCAAATTCATGGGGCTGGTGGCCCGGCAGGATTTTAAGGTGATCAACCTGTGGGAAGTGGACGCCGGGTTGGTTTTTGACCTGAATTTGCCGACACTGCTACCATTTGTGCCGGTGCTAAAAGGCGGCGATAATGTGGCTTCTGTCAAAAAAGCGGTCAACCTGCTCCGCGCGGAAGGGGATCTGGAAGAATTGGAACCGCTGCTTGCATTTTTTGCCCGGTTTGCCCTAGAATCAGAAGTGATCAGACAAATTATGAGGTGGGATATGGCTGTTTTAAGAGAATCACCCTGGTATAACGAGATCCTGGAAGAAGGCCTGGAAGAAGGCCGCAAAAAAGGCCTGGTCGAAGGTCGTGAAGAAGGTCGTGAAGAAGGTCGTGAAGAAGGTCGTGAAGAA
>CAADGU010000376.1 GCA_900696625.1 uncultured Chloroflexota bacterium
ATGCCGTTTCAGCATTCTCTGGTGAATCGGTTTGGGGGCTACGTTCAACTGGCACTGATGCAAACTATGGCCCCCAATGTTTCAGCATTCTCTGGTGAATCGGTTTGGGGGCTACCTTTCCTATCTGGTATTAGCTCCACTAAAATGTTAAGGTTTCAGCATTCTCTGGTGAATCGGTTTGGGGGCTACTGTATCTGATTACCTATACCCACCATCTCCCTTTTATCAAGTTTCAGCATTCTCTGGTGAATCGGTTTGGGGGCTACTGGAGCAATTGGTTACGACTGGTTACACAGACTTCAAGGTTTCAGCATTCTCTGGTGAATCGGTTTGGGGGCTACTGTAGCCTCATTCTATCCGGCTATTATTTTGAATGAAGTTTCAGCATTCTCTGGTGAATCGGTTTGGGGGCTACCTTTTTGTAAATTGTCCATTTCTAATTCGTTGTTTTTAGTTTCAGCATTCTCTGGTGAATCGGTTTGGGGGCTACGCTAAAAGACAAAATCGCTTAGAAACGATTTTAGAAGTTTCAGCATTCTCTGGTGAATCGGTTTGGGGGCTACGCAGTGTGTACTTTACCATTAACGGTGGTTATTCTTGTTTCAGCATTCTCTGGTGAATCGGTTTGGGGGCTACGTTTTTAGGCCACTTTTACGGTCTTCTGCAACCAATGTTTCAGCATTCTCTGGTGAATCGGTTTGGGGGCTACCATCGTTTGTTTTAGCGTGTAAATTGTTTATGAACAGTTTCAGCATTCTCTGGTGAATCGGTTTGGGGGCTACATCCTCAGTACCATGTAACTCGTGGTTGTTATATTTGTTTCAGCATTCTCTGGTGAATCGGTTTGGGGGCTACTTTTCCCAAAAGCGCGTTCTATTTTCCAATGTAATAGTTTCAGCATTCTCTGGTGAATCGGTTTGGGGGCTACGTGGCTGGTGGTGCAGCAGCGCGCGGCCGACATCCGTTTCAGCATTCTCTGGTGAATCGGTTTGGGGGCTACCTGTTGTGTGGCAACGGGCGCGCCATAGGCAATCAGGGTTTCAGCATTCTCTGGTGAATCGGTTTGGGGGCTACGCCAAAACCTTTGGCGTTGACCTGGTAGCCATTCAGTTTCAGCATTCTCTGGTGAATCGGTTTGGGGGCTACCGCTTTTGGTTTTCTATTGTAGCAGGTCATTTTTGACCTGTCACGGCCGTTACGCCCGTCCTGGGCCATTCTCGTCGGCCATTTTTTGACAAAATGCTGTGATATGTGGTTGTTAAGGTCCGGTTTTTCGCAAATCGGTTTTTGTTGGAAAAGGGGGGGGATTTGCGAAACCGGTAACCGGTTATCCGTTACCGGTAATCGGTTATCGGGCTGGCTGTTAAGGATGCTGCCTGCATCCAATCCCAATAAAGCGGCCAACTGCCGCCGGCCAGTTCGTAGACGCCGTTGCCTTTGACGACGGATTTACCGGCCTGGGTGGCCTGTCCCCATACCAGCCAGGGCATCAGTTCGGCCCAATCGGCAGCCCAGTACACGGCCGTGCCCGTGAAGCCGCTGAGCGGGGTCTTGTCATTTTTGCGGCTGGAGTGGGTCCAGATTTCGTGCCAGTGGACGTGGCTGTCTACCAGGCGGGCGCTTTCGGCCAGGCGGTACAGGCGCTGCACGTCGTCGGCGTCACGCCGTTCTTGCCCGGCAAACTGGCGGTTCAGTTCATCTATGCGGTAAAGCAGGCGGCGAAAGAAGACGGAGAAGTCAGGGATTTTGTACGGCCGTTCCTGTTCACCATGTTTTTCCACCAGGCGGGTGGGGGTATGAAAGTGGATGGTAAGTTCGCCGCTGGCGGGCAAATTTTGCAGGTGGCGGTGGCTGATGTGGCTGACGGCCGTGTGGTCTATGTGCAGGCTGGGCACGTGAACCAGGTTGTCGCCGGGGGCCAGGCATTGTTGCGCATCACCACGCAGGGGGTCTACGGCCGTGATGGATTCTACCTGGAAGCGTCCCATCCCTTCGCGGCGGCCCGGCCCTACGCCTTCTTGCTGCCCGGCTTCGTTGATGGCCAGGACGAAGTAGGGCAGGTAGCGGAAACCATCGCCAAAGAGGGTGAGGCCAAAGGCGAAACGGTCGCCGGGCGACAGGTCATGGCGGGGCGGGATGGGTGGGATGAGGGCGTAGGCGCGGACGATGGTGCCGGGGTCAAGGTTGGCGGTGAGCAGCCAGCAGGCGGGACAAACGGCGGCGTGTTCGGGGGTGGGGTAGGTGTGCTGACGGCCGTTGCGGCGGGCTTCGGGGCAGGTGGCGCGGCGCATGACGTTGGCCAGGGCGTTGCGCAGGCTGTTGCCGGCTTTGTGCCCTTCCAGTTTGATGGGCGTGGCGGCGATGCAGTCAAAGCGGAGATGGGTCAGTTGGAGGGTAGTCATTTTGTTACTTTTTTAGGCTAACTAACTATATAACGTAAGCGTTCAGTTCCTCAAGAGACCTGACAGGTTTTTGGCCTGCCAAGTTTCAATTTGAACTGGTAAAAAACCTGTCAGGTCTGGACGGTTACTATATAACATCTTGCGTTTAACGCGCAAGGTTATAAAATAAAAGATGAGGCATAAAAATGATTCGCACTTTTCGAGATCGGGAAGCCGAAAAGATTTTTCAACGGGAATTTTCCCGTAAACTTCCCCAAGATATTCAGCAACGTGCATTTCGTAAACTTCGCATGCTCAATCGTGCCCAATCATTGGATGACCTACGGATACCGCCAAATAACCGATTGGAGCCATTGCGTGGGGATCGAGAAGGCCAATATAGCATTCGCATCAATCAACAATGGCGAATCTGTTTTGAATGGCACGATGGTGATGCCTTTGCCGTAGAAATCGTTGATTACCATTGATCAGTGTGTGGCTGGTTTAGTTACAGCCTTTTGAATCGCCAGAGATTACGGAAACAGTGGTGAAATTGGGCTGCATAGTGTTTCCGCACAACTATCTGAGAAGGTGCTGAAATGTCAAATGATCAAAAAATACCCCCATTACATCCTGGTGAAGTCCTGTTGGAAGAATTTTTACTGCCGATGGAAATTAGCCAAAATAAACTGGCCTTAGCCATACGGGTACCGGCGCGGCGCATCAATGAGATTATCCATGGCCGCCGGCGGATTACGGCCGATACCGCTTTGCGGTTAGCGCGATTTTTTGGCACATCGGCCCAATTCTGGTTGGGGCTGCAACTCGACTACGATTTGGATGTAGCCCAAGATGAACTAGGGGAGCAAATTGAGCAGGATGTGATGGCTTATGAGGCCGTATAGGTCTTTTCCATCTGGTCATTTCAGGGCGCATTATACTCGCAAATAGGGTGTGAAGGAACGGCCGTAGCGGATGGCGTGGGTGGGGGGTACTCATTGTTTACCGAAATCCAGGCCCAATTCAGCCGTGTAAGGTGCAGCTACAACGTGTAATTTCAACTCCTCATCCCACCGAATTTTTGCCTTGTTCCGCAAGGCATGGAACCGGCCCCAACTGATGGAGACCAGCAGCCGTTTTGCTTCTATGGTTTCTCCCTTTTCCACAAAATCGTAATACTCATTGTGTAAATCGGCCGGCAGAACCTCTATACCGTCGAACAGCTTGTTGAATTTTTCCTGAAACTCATGGTCGGCAGAGGAAAACGGCCGTAAGGAACCAACAACCACTTCCTCAAACTCTTGCGCTACCTGAGCAAATTCCTTTTGCCAATCGGCGGCAATGTCGCCAGCGTATATTTCATCCAGCCATTGACCGACGGCGCTTTCATCAAGGGGACGGCCGTTTTCTCTGTCTAATACGCCCAATGTGCCTTTAATCAACCGCTCGTCATAGATGTACTGTCCGTCTTGTGGTTCTGTGAAAACATGGACAGGGCAGACACCTTTTTTCATGGCGCGGTTGACACGCCCAAAACGCTGCACCAATGCCTCCAGCGGGGCGGGTTCGGTGTAGATGGTATCCAGGTCAATATCCAGACTCACTTCAACCACTTGGGTTGCTACTAAGACAACAGGCTTCTGTTTGTCGCTTTTTGCGCCTGTAAACACTTGAACCAGGCGTTCCTTTTCCTGGCGATCCCGTTGGTTGAAACGGCCGTGCAGCAGCATGACTTCAATATCCACATCATGGAGCCGTTCGGAAATCTCGTCATAAGCTTGCTGGGCGTTGTCCACCAGATTGCATACAACCAATACTGACTTGCCATGGCGGGCATCTGCTTCGATCAAATCCAGGTTTTGCAACAACTCGCCTTCTACCAGTTGAATACAGTGGCGCTGAAATTGGGCAAACAGCGCGGGGGTGGCTTCAATAGTTATTGTTGTGCCCAGTGCATCCTTTAGCCATGTTCGAATCAATTGGGGAAAGGTAGCCGACATGATGAAAAAACGGGCATGGTAATAACGGCGCAGATATTCGATGGTTTTCAGGATAAGCGCCAGCCGTTTGACTTCATAAGCGTGAATCTCATCAAAAATAAAGAGGGCGTTGTGATAGTCGGTTAACTGCGCTTCATATCCTTTGAGACGATACATGGCTTTGAGCATCTGGTAAGGGCTGAACACACGCACAGGAGGATAATTCAACTGGTTGAGGTTTTTCAGCCAGCGCGCCTGCCACATGGCTGTTTTGGGGTTGGCTTCATTCCGTTCCATCATTTGTTGATAGAGGGTGAGTAAGGCACGGCCGTGTTGCAGCCCTACATTTTTCTCGCCAAAGGTTTCATTGAGCCGTTTTTGCATAGCGTTCATGCTGGCCTGATAGGGCAGCGTGTAAAACAAACGGGCCGCCTGATGACCGTTTGCCACCTGACCGGCAGCCCAAAGTAACGCCGCTTCCGTTTTACCACTGCCTGTGGGCGCAATGAGCAAAGCCGATCCCGCTGTGACTTCTGCGTCTGTTTGGTGGGTATGCAACCCGTCACGAGGAATTTTGCGGCTGGTCAGCACATCATCGGCCACAAACTGAACGGATGGCAATTTGTCAGCATAGGCAGAGGCGCTGTGATCAGAATTCATCAACGTGCCACGTAAAGCCAGCAGTGGCACAAGCACCTCAGCATTGCGTTGGCGTTGTAATTGACGAAAACGCTTTTGATATTGGCCAAGCCAGTGTTGAATGTGGCTAACCGCATAAGCAACAAACGGCGTTTCCGGCGCGGACGAAAATGTAACCTTATCCACGCCGAACTGATCCAAACCAAGCTGCTGCGCCCAGACCCACCCACATGTTATCAGCCAATCATATAAGCCTAAAAGATGCTCATCTGAAAACCCCTTAAACTGTTCGCCCAGCCGTTCTTGTTCTGCGCGGCTGTACAACTCGCGCAGAACATCAGCATCACGATGATGGGAAACAATAGCTGCGGCTGTCAGGAATTTTTCTTCCTGGTTTAACCCATCAACTATCCAATCGAGAAATGCCAATGAATAAACTTCGTGCCGTTGTCCGCGCCACTGCTCCTTTAGCGTTTCGCTGCCATCCTGGCGAAGAACAGCTTGAAAGCCTGGCATGGCTTTGCCAAAGTCATGTAAAAAGGCTGACCAGTACAAACAATGCCACAAGCGCGGCTGGCTGATTTGCTGCGGCAAGTTTGGACGCAGGTTGATGAAATCGGCCAGCCGCATTAACACGTTGGCGGTGTGCTGCGCCAGGCTTTCTGGTTGGCTGCCCAGCCCTTTATCCGCACTTTTGGCTAACAGGGTGGTTTCTATCCGGTCAGGCCAGGGTTGCAGTTTCATCTTCTTTCCCAACAAAACTCAGAAATTGCAGGCCCAACTTGTCCCCTTTCTTTTCAGGGGTTTGGGGGTCAATCCAATACTGCTCTTGTGGTTTTGCGCCAAACCATAAAAACTGGCTGCTGTGGATACGTTCTTGAATGATGAAGTAGCGGGCGAAATACGGCCGTCTTCCCGCAAAATTGTCCACATAACGTGGCATCAAAACCGCGTAACCCCGACTGGTATGTCTGTTTGTGCTGTAGGGTAAGAGCGTGTGTTCAAAGTAGGCAGATTCAGTTCGCTCAAGTTCTACTGTCTCTACGCTGGTGTAAGTGAACAAATCCTGGGAACGGCCGAGTACCACCACAAAATGAGGGCTGCGAAAAAAGGGCAGCCAGTCTGGCTGGTTCAGATATAAGGTCAGGCGCGGTTGAAACAATATCTCGCGGTCAAACGGGTTGACGTTCCCCTCTAAAACTTTGGGGAAATTTGTCCCTTTCAGCTTGCCCGACGATGGCGATAACAGAATGGTGTGTTCCAACTCCTTCACTTTGGCGGCATAGGTAAAGTGATAGGCAAAACGCACACCTACCGGATCAAACCATTCGCCTAAGGCGCTGGCAATATGCCCGTAAATGGTAGCGGGCGGCGGCATGGGAAACGTTGGCTGAACCTGCTGTATAAAGTGAGGGTAGCGGAAGGAGGTGGTGATTCCCTCCGCTACAATTTTTAGGACGCGCATCTTTGCCTCCTATGCCAACCAGGATGGGTTTTGCTGCAAAGCGTCAATAAGCGCCTGGTATGCCTGGCGGGGATGGCTAATTTTGATGCGATCCTGGTTGGCTGCCCAGGCTTCAAATTGAGCGCGTTCCTCATCCAGATAGCCTTGTGTCCAGCCAACATAGACATCGGACAGGATTTCGTCGGCAAAAACGGTAAGGGCTTCTTCGAGAGCGGTCGTTTTCAATGTGGGCAGGCGGTTATTGTTTGCGCCCACAACATGCCCAAAGATGTGGTTTCCCCCTTTTGTTACGGCCAGAATGACTAAGGGCGGGGCCACATCGGTGTAATGAATTGTTTGTTTCGCGCCTCCCTCTAACTGCGCCAGCCCATCCAATAAGGCCGAAACTCGTTCCAAACGGGCCGATTCACTCAGGCGATACGTCTTTTGCGCTTCATCATGGGCCAACCCGGCAGCCTCTGCCTGTTCCTGGCGGGTCTGGTCTAAATTGCGATAGCCGGTCTTTTGTTTGTAAGAAAACGTGCCGACATCATGCAAATCGAGTGAGAATAACCCGCGCAACGTCGTCCGATAAAATTGATGTTCGTGGGGAACGGGGTCGCCCTCGTGCCGGGACATGACCCCAAAATCTTCGGTAAGCGTCACAGGTGCGAGGGATACTAAGGTGCTGACGCGAAATGGCGAAACACGGGTGATGGTATCTGAAGTCGGCGTTTCACCCTGGCGCGAGGCGTCTTCTTCTCTGGCTTTTTTGGCCGACTCCTTTGTAGACGGTGCCCGCATATAGCCAAACAAATCATCATCCCAGTATTTGATGGGGTTGGCATCAGTGTAAGCGACTTTTTCTTCTCGATAGATAGGGGCAGCCTGCCACTTTCCATTGGCCTCTAAAGTCATTCGCAGCCAGTAGCGGAATGCCTGAGCCGACACATAAGGAAAGGCTCCTTCCTTTGTGCGAATAACCTTAACGCCGACTGTATTATCGGTGCGCGCGCCAGGAATACTTCCTAAATTGTTCAAGGCCGATGCGGGAGCATCAATGAGCAATAAACCGGTAATAAAAGACATGTGTTTAATCTCCTGAAACTATGATTCGTTTTCTTCTTCTTTCACATCGGGGATGGCATCTTCGTTTGAACCGAGCCAGCCATTTTTATGTAACTGCTCGACCATGCGAATGAGTACCAGATCGCGGGCCAGCCGCCAATCGCTGCTGGCGAGTTCTTCCCCATCTTCAAAGACGCTGATGTAATTGTCCAGCGTTAGAAAAGGGGAATTACCCCGCTTAACGTGGGCGGTATTGGCTTTGATGAGGCTATTCCGCAGGAAGCCATACCGATTTTCGGTATAAAAAGCGCGGAAAAAGCGTTTGTCATTTTGTTCCCTGACGTAAAGGGCCAGGGCATCGCCAAGTTGACGTATTTGCTCAATTTTTACTGCTTCCATGTACATGATCCTCCTTAAAAAGATTTCTGTTAATTTCCATGAGACCAGATGTGCCTCTTTTTGAGTTGAATAGCCACCACGAGGGTCGGTTTTGTCTTGACGGGCATATTTGTATGCCTCACGTAAAAAGTAGGTGCGGATGAAGCGACGGCCGTTGCGATAGGGATCTTCCGCCAGATTAAATAAATCCTCATACAACCAGTTGCGGTCAGGCTTGAAGTCAGATGGCGCTTCTTTTTGTTTGCCTGTAGGCTTAAAACGCACCCAGGCCGAACGCTCGATTTGCTGCCATGCCGATAAATAAGACGCGCTTCGCACTTCTGCCAGATAATCAATCATTTGTGACGGCAAATGATAAATGTCTAAACCGGCGCCCTGCCCGCTGTTCGTTAAGTGGTAGGCGGTTACTGAAAATGGTTCTTGAGCTTCCATACTTTGCTGCCGCATATCAAGGGCTTCGATAAGGGTCGCTACAATCAAGGTGCGAAACTTTAGTGGGTGTTCCGGCATTTTGTTGCTATCTTCTATCTGTGCTACTTGAATAGCTAATCGGTTTTTTTCTAAAAATTGATGGGCAAAATAAACCATTATTTCTGGATTGTCTGAATGAATAAACAAGGTACGTCCGGCACATTTGGCGCTGCCTAATGGGTATGCCTGAATAGCAAAAAGAGCTAACCCGGAAATTGGTAGACCGGCATTCCCATACGGATGAAAGTTGATCGTTCCCTCTCCCGTCTGCATGGGGATGTGTTGGCGAAAGGCACGGCCGTGTTCCAATTTATCATAAACATCAAAGGAAATATCGGCTGCTGGCAAATTCATAAAAACGCCCGGTTCTTCAAGTTGGGGAACGTCCTGGCGATAAGCGCGTAGCACCCGGTCAATGTAAATTTGCTGCTTGTCGGGCTGATTAAAAAATGCGGGTTGGGTAAAACCAGAGTTGGGAAAAGCCACCGTTAAGAAACCACGCAGGGGATTGCGAATGTATTGCTTTGCCATATAGTCAGCGATTTTGTCCAAATCTGCTTCTACTAACTCTGATGGCTCATCTTTCCCGGCAAAAGCCACAATGGTAGCAATGCCTACGTCAACCAGAGGATGTCCTGTGTATTCAAGCATTGATTTGCTCCTGTTTGTTCATGCCTTTTTCGTGCTGCTGCCGCACTTCTTCGCGCAACCACAACGGCCGTTCCACCCACACATTTCCGCCATAATACAACAGCCAGCTTACCATCTCTGGGGTGATGCCCACATGGAAAGTGATTTGCAGACGGCCGTCGGCCAACTCTTCACTTGCCTGGCTGCTATGCCACTGTTCTTCCGCCACCCACCGGCCCGCTTCCGGTTCAAAAATGAGAACCACATCCTCTGGCGCAGTGGCCGAACCACGCATCAATCCCCAGCCGCTGCCCAGATACACATCCAGGTCAAAATGTGACGGAATGGCATAGACGTCATCCAGAATTTCTGCTTCTTGCACCCGATCTATTTTGAATTGCAAGACAGCGTCGCGTTTGTGATCATAGGCGATCAGATGCCAGGAACGGCCGTAGGGCATCAGGTGATATGGTTCAACAATGCGCTCGGAAACATCACCCTCTCGTGAACCGGTAGCATAAAACATGCGCGTCTGTTTTTGCTCCACAAGCGAACGATGGAACAAAGACAAAATGGTTTGCCGGTGGGTCTTGACGGCGTGGCGGGGTAATTGGTCGGTAGCTTCGCGCAGCAACGGCCGTAGCTCATCGGGAAAAATAACCTCCAGACGGGCAATCGCAGCGGCCAATTCCACTGAATTGACGCCGGGCACTGCCTGAGCCAGCCGGGCAGCCGACAACAAGGCGACAGCTTCCGAAAAAGAATAGGAAGCTGTAGGTAACTGCGGCAGTCGCTTGAAACTGTATCCACCTTGTTCCCGTTCAATGGGCAGACCCAGGCGAACTCTTACAAGTTCCAGGTCTTTTTGAATCATGCGCTGGCTGACTTCATGGCATTCCGCCAGTTTTTTGCGCGTCCAACGACCTGGCTGCGTGGCAATTTGCTGAATAATGTCGAGTATGCGCGCCGTCCGCCGGATTTGTTCATCTCGTCCGCCTGCTGGCGCTAATCGTCTGGTCATTTTCTATTTATCCTGTGTTTACTGGCTATTAAAGCACAGGTATGGGAACTCCCCGGTTCCCAGGCAAACTATTTTGCACAAAATTACTGAGCCACCATAAACGGCTTGATTTGGTCACAAACTGATTATTGACGCAAAAAGTATAACACGCTCTGAAAAACAACCAAACAAATTTTACGAGAACCGGGGAGTTCCCGTCGGCATAGTTAAATGGACAAAACTTGCAATAGGAGAGGTAAGTATGCCTATCATTCAACATCTCATCGCCGATGCGTTCGGCAGCCATGTCGGCAAATACCAGGGCCGCTTGAAAGTGACCCAGGGCAAAGAAGTGCTGGCCCAGGCGCCCCTGCTGCACCTGGAAACC